>DAOOUW010000022.1:0-33825 GCA_035390885.1 Bacteroidota bacterium
CAACGCCATATCCATATCGCGCAAACCAACCTTCTACGACATGCACTTTATCAAGCGGCAGAAATTTTATTTTACCTTGTTCAATAACTTTAATGTCGAGCCATTTTCCAATTTGGTACATTGTTAAAAAACCTAATGTACTTCCAATTGAGGCTGTAAGAAGAGCAATAACAAAATTTATTCTCCCAAAAATAATAAGCGCGCCAGAGGCTGCAACGACCACATCGCTTGGAAATGGCGGAAAAATATTTTCAATATACGCTATCGAAGCGATAGCAGCATATACCCAGATTGGGTCTAACATTCTAATCTGCTCAGCAAGAGTCTCCAAAGAAGCATTCCTTCGTATTACAATGAGGTGGCCTTAGGGAAAAGAAAAACGGTAGCAAATGCGGCACATCCTTCTTGACGGCCAATACATCCAATTCGCTCATTTGTTGTGGCTTTAATTGATATTTTTGAACTATCAATATGCAGTGTTGTTGCAATTTTTTTTCTCATAGGTTCAATATATGGAGCAAGTTTTGGTGTTTCAAGAATAATTACAGAATCGATATTGCCGATGGAATATCCATTTTCGTGTACAGATTCTTGTACTTTTTTTAGCAATTTAAGACTGGAAATATTTTTGTATGCATTGTCAGTATCGGGAAAATGTTGTCCAATATCTCCCAGAGCTAGCGCACCAAATAACGCATCGCAAATAGCATGGAGTAAGACATCCGCATCGGAGTGACCTAAAAGTCCTTTTGCAGAAGGAATGCGCACACCGCCTAGTACAAGTTTTCTCCCGGCAGCAAGCTGATGGATATCGTACCCAATTCCCACCCGAGGGACATTAACCTGACCTGAAGTATTTTGCTGTATTTTTTTTGATATCATCGAATTTCAAATGTTCGGAAAGAACCTGAATAATTTCCCCATTGGACTTGAACATCTTCGATATGAGCCATCCGAGGACCAACTTTTACAATTTTAATCAATTCTTCTATAGCTCCTCTTTCTCCTTCAACTACAATTTCTACATCACCATTAAAAAGGTTTCGAGCATATCCAACTAAACGCAATTGATTCGCGTGGCTCGCAACAAAATAACGGAATCCCACGCCTTGAACCATCCCCTTAACAAGTATGTGTGCTCGAACCTCCATAACGATATAAAAATAGAATGTGATTTCATCATTAGCAATAAAAACAACAAGAGGACGACTAAGATGCCGTCCTCTTAATTTTCGTGCCCGGAGCGAGACTTGAACTCGCATGCCCTTTCGGGCGCCGCCCCCTCAAGACGGTGTGTCTGCCAGTTCCACCATCCGGGCATCGTGAGCGTGGATGGAATCGAACCATCGACCCTCTGCTTAAAAGGCAGATGCTCTACCCCTGAGCTACACGCTCAACCATTGTACGTAATTTCAAGTGATGTAATATAGCAAACTCTTCCCCGAATTTCAACGAGTTTGATTTTCTACTGAGGGAGAGGCTTTTTGCGTAGGATCCTTTTTCCTGTAAATAATCCCTATTGGAATTATAACACAGTACCCAAGAACAAGCAGAATTGGCGCGACAACTAATGGAAGTGTGCCATCCCAAGGACTTTGAGAAAGCGCAATGTAACCGAGTGTAATAACCACTAATCCAATCAAAAGAATTATGTAGTTTTCCTTTGTAAAAGGAAGGACATTCTGAGTAGTTTTATTTGATAAATGGTTTTTATTGACTTTCGCCATATTGATACTCCAAATTTTTCATCGAAAAACTCAACTTTAAGGAAATCTGCTGAGTTTAGAAAGTAATCACTGTAATTTTATTAAACTTTTGTGGTTTTTAATATATCGTATTTTCCTTGAATGTCAAGCTAATGGTAGTGCATTGGATTTAATTTTCCATCTGCCAAACGAAGAACTCGATGAGCTCGACGAGTAAGATCCATATTATGAGTTGCAATAAGAAATGTTACACCCAGTTCAGTACAAAGAGTCATCAAGAGTTCATGCAACTTCATACTTTGCTCTTCATCTAAATTTCCAGAAGGTTCATCGGCAAGAACTAAAGCTGGATTGTTCATCAAGGCACGCGCAACAGCAACGCGCTGTTGTTCTCCTCCCGAGAGTTCATTTGGCATATGGTGCATACGGTTCGTGAGTCCTACTCTACTCAATAATAACTCAGCTCGATTTTTCACTTCGTAAAGTGTGCGTCCTGAAATAAGAGCTGGCATGGCAACATTTTCTATTGCCGAGAATTCTGGTAATAAATGATGAAATTGAAATACAAAACCAATGGATTGATTCCGAAAAGAAGCCAATTGCTCATCCGTCAGCCTTGAAAATTCTTTTTCATAAAATTGAATTGTTCCACTTGTCGGTCTATCAAGTCCACCTAAAATATGAAGCAATGTGCTTTTTCCCGAGCCGGAAGGTCCAACGACAACGACGAATTCTCCCTTCCGAACTTCGATATCAACACCCTTCAACACCTGCAGAGAAATATCTTTTCCTGTAATATATTCTTTCCAGATGTTGATGCCTTGTAAAATAATTGTTTTTCGACTCATTCCCATCGTAACGCCCTCTCCGGTAATAATTGTGCAGCTCGCTTTGCTGGAATTCTCGCTGCAATTGTACATAAGCCAATGGCAGCAATGCCAACAACAATAAAATCAAGAACTTTAGCCTTTACTGGAATTGCAGAAATAATGTACACAGATGGATCCAATGGAAATAAATGATATCGCTGCTGTAATACAACAAGTAAGTATCCTATTCCATATCCCAGAAGAGTGCCAATGATGCCAACCAACACTCCCTGGATAAGAAATATCTTCTCTATACTTTTATTGGTTGAACCCATCGCTTTCAGAATTCCAATATCACGTTGTTTTTGAATTACTGTCATTGTAAGAGAGCCGAGTAAATTAAACGAAGCAACAGCAATGATAAGACAGAGCACAATATAAGCTCCCCATCGTTCAAGCTCCATTACTGTGTAGAGTTCACGATGGAGATCATACCATGTGAGTATTCTGAACGATTTATCAAAATCGTTGCTTAGTTTATCCTTAACTTTTTCAGCGTCGTGAATATTTCCAAAACGAATATCGTAGCCATCAACTTTATTCTTAGCGTCGAAGAGTAATTGCGCACTATTGAAATCAACGAAAGCATAGTAGCTATCGTAATCCTTATTATCGGACTCATAAATTCCAACGATATGATATTTCCGGATGAGCGGCAGCCCTAACTGAAGCGTTGCCATTTCAGCGCCCGAAGGACTAATAAGAGCAATTGTATCACCGACAACAACTCCAAGCCTATCCGCCAAAACCATACCAATAATAATTCCGTTTCTGTTCATTTGTAACTCGCTGGTACCTAGAACAATTTTATTGGGAAGCCCAGAGACACTTTTCAACCGAGCTGGGTCAACCCCCTTAATATTAATAACTCGATTAGCATTTCTGGCTACAATCAATGATTTTCCCGCAATAAAAGGTGAATAGGATGCTTGCGGTTCAAGGGACCGAATTTTTTGAAGTATAGAAATATAAGCTGTGGTATCTGCGCGTTCTATGGATTCGACTCGGAGATGCGGATCGAAATCCATTAACAGTGACGTTACTAAATCACCAAAACCATTGTACACCGATAGAACAACAATAAGCGCTGCAACTCCAATAGTTACACCAACAATTGAAATTGTCGAAATGATATTAACAAAGCGAACTCCTTTTCGCTTCAATAAATATCGCAGCGCTATGTAACGTTCGAAAGCCATTAGTAGAACCGAAGGAGTCTGATTGGGTCGAGTTGGGCAGCAGCGCGAGCTGGAAGCAATGAAGCAACATAACTCATCGCGATTGCAATACTGCTTACAAGGAAAAAATTCCAAAAAGATAAATCAATTGGAACATGAGTCATAAAATAGATGCCCGCTGGAAGCGGAAAAAATTTATACCGCACTTCCAGCCAACAAAGAATAAATGCAAGCGCATTTCCAAGAATCGTCCCAATGACGCCGATGTGTAAGCCCTCGATGACAAATAATCTTATAATATCTTTCTGTGTCATTCCAAGAGCTTTTAGTACACCAATTTGTCTCGATTTTTCCATTACCATCATCAAGAGAGTTCCAATAACGTTCACGGTGGCGACAATAATAATTAATCCAAGGATAATAGGGACTGGTTTTTTTTGCAGTTCGATCCACGTAAAAAGATTCCGATACATTTGAAACATAGTTTTGGCATAGTACGGGTAACCAAGATATTCTGGAATTTGAAGCGAGAGCGCGTCTAACTTCCGTATATCATCAACAAGAATATCGTATCCCGAGACACAAGGACCAACCTGAAACAACCTTTGCGCATTTCGTAGATGAATATAGACGAAACTTTCATCGTAATCTGCCATGCCGGTTTCGTACAAACCGCATACTCTAAATTGCATAAATCGAGATTGTGTAGGAGAGAGAGAGTTTCCGCCGAGAGCATACACCAGCACTCGATCGCCAATCGTAACTTCCAATTTATCTGCCAAACGTTTTCCAAGAATAATATTTTGAATTCCTTCTTTCTTTTCCTGGAGATCGTATGTTCCTTGAATGAGACGGCGTCTCGCAGCAGAAATATCATTTGCTGGATCAACGCCTTTAATAAGCACTCCCTCGATATTTTTTGCAGACCGAATCATTCCTTCTCGCTGAAGGTACGGCGCCATCTCCGTTACTTCAGGAAACTGCGCCATTACTTTATGCACAATCTCTTCGGGCTCCGATAACATTTGATTCTGAAATGCAAACAATTGCATGTGAGATGTAAAGCTAACGACATTATCTTTGATAGTTTTTTCAAATCCATCGAGAATAGAAAGCGTAATAATCAAACTAGCAACGCCAAGCATCACTCCAATAATAGCAATGAACGTAATAAATGAAATAAATCCCTTATTGTGAGCGGATGTAAGATATCGGTAAGCAATTTGTCGGGCAAGAGAATATGGGTGTCGTTTCTTTTTCAAGGTATACAAAGGCGCTATTTAGAGACAGATTCCAATAAATAAGTTTTGATAAACACATCAATTTCACCGTCCATGACAGCTTGAACGTCGGATATCTCAACATTCGTACGATGATCTTTCACTAATTGGTACGGCTGAAATGTGTAGGAGCGAATTTGGCTCCCCCATTCGATCTTCTTCTTTGTACTTTCAAGAGCATCCAATCGGGCTTCTTCTTCCTCACGCTTCAGTTGATAGAGTCGGGATTTCAACATCTTCATTGCACGCTCTCGATTCTGAAACTGCGAGCGTTCCTGCTGACAAGCAACGACAATTCCTGAAGGAATATGGGTAATGCGCACAGCTGTTTCAACTTTATTGACGTTTTGACCTCCTTTGCCTCCAGAACGATAGGTATCAATTTTAAGATCGGCAGGATTGATTTCGATTTCATAATCATCTTCAACTTCAGGATAAACAAAAACAGATGCAAAAGATGTATGACGACGCGCATTCGCATCGAAAGGAGAAATACGCACAAGGCGATGAACGCCGATTTCTGCCTTCAAATAGCCATAGGCATACTTGCCGATAATTTCAACGGTTGCACTCTTAATTCCTGCTCCATCCCCTTCCAGCATATCGGCAAGATAAACCTTGTACCCTTTTCGTTCGCTCCATCGTGTATACATCCGAAGAAGCATTTCAGCCCAATCCTGCGCTTCTGTTCCACCAGCGCCAGAATGGATTGTGAGAATGGCATTTTTCTCATCATCAGCGCCATTGAGCATATTCCGAAGCTCTAAATCAGAAATAGCTCCTGTAAGCCTCTCGATATCTTTTTGGATTTCGGATTCCAAGCCTTCTTCCTGAGATTCTTCGGCAAGTTCAATAAGTGAAGCAGTGTCGTTAGAAAGCTGGCGTAACTCGTTCCATGAATCGATCCAGTCTTTGAGTTCGTTGATTTGTTGAATTACTTTTTGCGCTTCTGCAGAATCATCCCAAAAACCATTTTCCATTGTTTTTGCCTGAAGCGCTACTACCTCTTGCTCTTTTCCATCAACGTCAAAGATGCCTCCGCAATTCATCTAAGCGTTTCTGTTCTTTTTCGAGTTGGCTTTTCAATTCACTATAGAGCATTCTTTCCTCTTATACAATTCGAATATGGAGTTCTTGCAGTTGTTTTAATTCAACAGGAGACGGCGCATCATCCATTAATGATAAGCCGCTTGCCGTTTTTGGAAATGCAATGACATCGCGTATTGATTTGCTCTTTGTCATGAGCATAAGAATCCGATCCATGCCAAAAGCAATTCCACCATGCGGCGGCGCGCCAAATTTCAATGCTTCCAGTAAAAATCCAAATTTTGCTTTTGCTTCATCATCTTTTATTCCAAGGATTGAGAACATTCTCGATTGAAACTCGGAAGTATGATTCCGAATACTCCCACCGCCAATTTCATTCCCATTCAAAACAATGTCGTATGCGCGCGCTCGAACCTTCAATGGCTCTGAATCAAGAAACGCAACATCTTCTGGTTTCGGCGACGTAAACGGATGATGAACAGCAACCAAACGTTTCTCTTCTTCACTATATTCTAAGAGTGGAAAATCCACAACCCACAGAAATTTCCATTCATCCTCTTGAATCAAGTTATGACGATTTGCCATTTCAAGCCGGAGAGTACCAAGAATGGTAAGCGCTTTTTGCCAGGCGCCAGAGACAATCAAAATCAGATCGCCGATTTCGGCATTTGCTCGTTTGACAATAGCGGCAATTTCATCCTGCGTCAAGAATTTTTCAGATGAGCATTCGTTTTTATCGGGCTGAACTTTGATGTACACAAGTCCGCCAGCGCCTAAAGATTTCACATAGTTTGTCAATCCATCCAACTGATTTCGTGTATAATTCCCCAGTCCTTTGAATGTAATTCCTGCAACGATGCCGCCTCTCTTAATTGTATCGCTAAACACTTTGAAGTTCGACTGAACGAGCAAATCTGTAAACTGTGTAATTGTTGCATCGAAGCGAAGGTCGGGCTTGTCGCTGCCATATTTCTCCATCGCTTCTCGATAACTAAGGCGAAGAAATGGAGTTGCAATTTCAACACCGAGCGTTTGACGAAAAAGACTTTGAATGAATCCTTCTGCAATTGTCATCACATCATTCTCATCCACAAAAGACATTTCCACATCAACCTGCGTGAATTCAGGTTGACGATCGGCACGAAGATCTTCATCTCTGAAACATTTTACGATCTGGAAATATCGTTCGAACCCAGCCACCATAAGAATCTGTTTATAGGTTTGCGGAGATTGCGGAAGCGCGTAAAATTTTCCTTTATGGAGACGACTCGGCACAAGGAAATCTCGCGCGCCTTCTGGAGTGCTTTTCATAAGTACTGGCGTTTCAATTTCGATAAAATTGTTCTGATCAAAATATTGTCGTGTTACTTGAAAGGCTCTGTGTCTCAAAAGAAGATTGCGTTGCATTGTCTGCCTGCGTAAATCGAGATAGCGATACCGCAATCGAACATCTTCACTAACATTGATACTATCTTCAATGGGAAATGGCGGAGTTTCAGCTTTGTTAAGAATCGTAAGTTGCAAGCCATTTACTTCTATCTCACCCGTCTCAAGCGCAGGGTTAATCATATCAGATGGGCGCTCGATGACTTCCCCGTATACAGCGATGACATACTCCGAACGAAGAGTTTTTGATAGTTCATAGGTTTCATTGTGAAGTTGAGGCGCAAACACAATCTGCGTCTTTCCATATCGGTCTCGCAAATCAATGAAAATAACGCCGCCATGGTCACGGCTTGTATCTACCCAACCAATAAGCGTTACCGTGCATCCAATATGATGTTTCCGTAATTCACCGCACGTATGTGTACGTTTTGGAAATGTTTCCAATAGTTTTTATCCTTTCTTATTGAGAAAAAAAAATGCGAGAATGTACCACAACAACAAGAGATCCTCGCATTCTTTTTTTGACTTCAATTAAAATGTCGGGAAATTTTTTCGACAAGCGTACTTTTAGGAACAGCGCCAACAAACTGATCGACAACAGCGCCATTTTTGAAAATGAGGAGCGTTGGAATACTACGAATTCCATACTGCATTGCAATTTGTTGTTGTTGGTCAACGTTCACCTTCCCAACTTTTAGCTTGCCCATATATTCCTTGGCTATCTCATCAACAACTGGAGCAATCGATTTACAGGGACCGCACCACGGCGCCCAAAAATCCACTAAAATAGGAAGCGGCGAGTCTAAAACCTCATTCTTGAAATTTTCTTGTGTCAGTTCAACCGAAGCCATATCGTAGAGCCTTTCTCGTCAAACATTACCCTTGTAATCGAATCGAATTTTCACCAAACAATGCCTTCGCTTCATCGGTAAATTCAGGTGAAGGGTTTACGAAATATTTTTTACTAAAATATATCGAATTGTCTTTAAAGTTTCCACTTTGTGTATTGAAGTACAAGCGACATTTTCCACTATGCTTTTGAACCAACGTTTCAAATTCGTGCATTGATTCTACTGTAACAGCATCCAAATCAATTATGACCAAAATCTCCTTAGTAAATTTCTTCCGAACATCATCTATCGGAATTACCTCATTGACAATGACTTTAATTGCTTCTTCACTGCCATCATTTTTTCCAATAAGCATGACAATAGAACCGGGATGAAGAAGGTCAATGTATTTTTGATATACATCGGCAAACACAGTACAATCTGCTTTCCCGGTAAAATCCTCTATCGTTACAAAAGCCATCGTTCTCCCACGTTTGTCGATTGTTTTTTTCACATCGGTAATTATACCACATACTCGTACGGTGGAATTTGTAGCCACTGATTCAGCATCGCCAAGTCGAGCCGTCGCTAAGCCGTCAATTTCATCACGATATTTCAGTAAAGGGTGACCTGAAACATAAAAGCCAAGCACAGATTTTTCTTTTTCAAGAATTTCCATTTGCGACCATGGTGTAGTTTCTTTTAGTTTGGGACGAATCATTGATTTTGCTAAACCGCCTTCAAACAAACTTGACTGACCTTTCTGGATTTGTTCCTGGACATGTTGTCCATAACTTATAATCGATTCAAGAGAAACAAATAACTGAGCACGATTGTTATGGAGCGAATCGAACGCTCCCGCTAAAATTAGACTTTCGATTGTTTTCTTATTCACAAGTCGTAAATCAACTCTGGCACAAAAATCAAAAATATCGTGAAACTTTCCATGCTCAGAACGTGCATGGACTATGCTCTCGACCGCATTCACTCCAACATTTTTAATTGCACTCAATCCAAAACGAATTCCATTCTCCGTAACTCCAAAATGAACATCGCTCTCATTCACATCAGGTGGAAGCACATGGATTCCCATCTTCCGACATTCATCAATGAGAATAACAATCCTATCTGTATCATCCATTTCACTTGTCAGAGTTGCAGCCATATATTCTGCTGGATAATACGCTTTGAGATATCCAGTCTGGTACGCAAGAACAGAATAAGCAACACTATGGGATTTGTTGAATCCATAGGATGCAAATTTTTCAATCAAGTCAAAAATTTCAGCGGCGATCTTTTCATCAATTCCATTATGAACTGCGCTTTGAGTAAACTCGGCTTTTTGTTTTGCCATCAATGCTTTGTCTTTTTTCCCCATTGCACGACGGAGTAAATCTGCTTGGGCAAGACTCAGCCCTGCAATTTCGCTTGCAATTCTCATCACCTGTTCCTGATACACAATGACGCCGTACGTTTCACGCAGAATTGGCTCCAGTTTTGGATGGAGATAAATGATTTTTTGCTTTCCAAGTTTTCGATCGATAAAATCTGGAATATTTTCCATTGGTCCAGGACGATAGAGAGCATTCATTGCAACGAGATCGTAAATTGTAGTGGGATGTAATTTCCGCAAGTACTCCTTCATTCCCGAACTTTCAAACTGAAATATTGCAATTGTTTGTCCTCGTGAGAATAATTCAAATGTCTTTGGATCATT
Source organism: Bacteroidota bacterium (assembly GCA_035390885.1). Classification (GTDB taxonomy): domain Bacteria; phylum Bacteroidota; class Ignavibacteria; order UBA10030; family UBA10030; genus JAOAFT01. The sequence goes on from DAOOUW010000022.1 coordinate 10,014, forward strand.
ATCAGGAATTTTGGTTAAATCGATCGAAACGCCGTGCTGCTGAGCGATCAAGTCGAGAGCATTATCAATAACGGTGAGCGTTCGTAATCCAAGAAAATCCATTTTCAGTAACCCGGCATCTTCTAAATCTTTCATATTGTACTGGGTTACAAGATCGCTTTGTGGAGTTTTATACATAGGAACGAATTCACTAATATCCCCCGGTGCAATGACAACTCCAGCAGCATGGGTAGAAACATTCCGGTTCATCCCTTCCAACACCTGAGCAGCATCAATGAGAAGACGAATCTTTTCATCCTGGCTTTCCTTTACCCATTTGAGTTCTGGAATTGTATTCAATGCCTCCGCAATTGTAATGACCTTTCCCTGAACTTGAGGAATCTGTTTTGTTATTGGATCAATAGTACTCAACGGAATACCAAGCACTCTGGCAACATCCTTGAGAGCAGCTCGAGATGATAAAGTACCGAACGTTACTATTTGAGCTACCGATTTTTCTCCATACTTCTTCTTTACATAGTCGATCACTAATCCACGCTTATTATCGGAAAAGTCAATGTCAATATCAGGCATGGAAACACGATCGGGATTCAGAAATCGTTCAAAGAGCAAATCGTAACGCAATGGATCAATATCTGTAATTCGAAGAGCATAGGAAACTACACTCCCCGCAGCGCTTCCCCTTCCAGGACCAACACGAACGCCCATAGATCGTGCAGCTTGAATAAAATCATGGACGATGAGAAAGTACCCGGCATATCCCATCTTCTCTATCACTTGAATTTCATGACGAACACGCTCTTCAATTTCTGGCGTCACAGGAGAGTATCGTTCTGGAAGCCCTTGCCAAACCAATTTTTCAAAGTATTCTTCAGTTGATTTTACTCCAGCATCTTCCGGAATTGGAAATGCGGGCATGTGATTCTTTTTTAATTCGAACGTTACATTGCATTTATCGGCAATTTCCAGCGTTGTTTCCAAAGATTCTGGCAAATCGTGAAAGAGCGATTCCATCTCCTTTGAAGACTTGAAGTAGAGCTGATCAGACTGATATCGCAACTTCATATAATCTGGCGTAAAGGTGCTCGTTGCCTCAGGAATGTGAAGCATAATATTGTGTGGAATTGCATGCTCACGCTTTATATAATGACAATCGTTTGTAGCAACAATTTTGATACCTAACTTTTTTGCAAGTTCTGGTAATTTCGTTCGTAAAAGTTTCTCTTGCTGAATTCCATGGTCCTGGACTTCAAGATAAAAGTCCTCCCCAAAAATTTCACGACATCGCGTTGCAAGCTCGTACGCCTCCTTTTCCTTTCCGGCGATCAATTGCGCATTCACAATACCACTCTGACATGCCGATGTTGCAATGAGCCCTTGATGATACTGTTGTAATAATTCAAAGTCGATGCGCGGTTTATAGTAGAAACCTTCCGTATGACCTAAGGTCGAAAGTTTCATGAGATTTTTATATCCATCAGCATCTTTTGCTAAAAGAATAATATGATTATAATTTCTGCCTTCTCCTTTCTCGGAGTTTCCCTGACCTCGTTCAAAACGATTACCATTCGTAACGATATATGCTTCAAAACCAATGATCGGTTTAATACCAGCTTTTGTTGCACGCTTGTAAAATTCTATAGCGCCAAAAAGTACGCCATGATCGGTAAGCGCAACCGCTTCCATGGAATTCTCAACTGCTGCACGCACAATTGCTTCAACAGTAGCGGCGCCATCGAGAAGACTATAATGAGAATGATTATGAAGATGAATAAACTTCGACATTTTTCGTTCCACTAAAAATAAAATAAGCGACACAAAACAATTGTCAAGTGTCGCTCGAACTTTTCTATAAAAAATTTATAGCATAGCTATATTACATAGCATTCAATATTGACTGAAGCGATGTGAGAACTTCGTTCTTACTTACCGAGATTCTTTCTCCGGTGCGGCGATTTTTAATTTCAACCTGACCTTGCTTCAATCCTTTCTCACCAACAATTACCTGCACTGGCATGCCAAGTAAATCCGCATCCTTAAATTTGAAGCCAGGCGAAACACCGTCGCGATCATCATACAATGTTTCGATGTTTTTCTGCCAGCATTGAGCATAGAGCTCGTCACAGAATTCTTTTGTTTCCTGATGTTTAATATTCAATGCAATGATATGAACAAGGTACGGCGCCAATGCTTTATTCCAGATAATTCCATCCTTATCATTATTCTGTTCGATATAACACGCAAGAATTCGCTCGATTCCAATTCCGTAACTTCCCATAATAACTGGTTTAGATTTTCCATGCTCATCAAGATATGTAATATTCAGCGCATCGGAATATTTTGTACCAAGCTTGAAAATATGCCCAAGCTCAATTGAATTCGAGATTTTGAGCGAGGCGCCGCACTGTGGACATGGCTCGCCATTTTCGACAGTACGAAGATCGTAGTATCCATCAATGTGAACATCCCTGTCCAAATCAATGTTTGCAATGTGATAATCGTTCTTATTAGCGCCGCTTATCAATCCATTTGCATGAGCCAAACGCTTATCAGCAATAATTTTAAATCCTTTTAAATTGATTGGACCGATAGAGCCTGCATCAGCGCCCGTGAGAGCTTTTAATTCTTCAGGTTCGATTGGCGATATTTCTCCACCGCCTAACGCCACCGAAAGTTTTGATTCATTGAGTTGATCATTCCCTGCCATCAATATCAAAACTGGTTGACCATTATGCCAATATACCAACGATTTTGCAAAATAAGTATGGTCGAGCTTCAAAAATTCAACCAGCTCATCGATAGTTCTAACATTCGGCGTATGTATTTCCTTTAACTCGTCACTTGTTGCAAGTCGTTCTTTTGGTGGAACTGCGGAAGTTGCAATCTCCGTATTCACTGCGTATCCACATTGCTGGCAAAGCACAACAGTATCTTCGCCGTATTCAGATTCGATCATAAATTCCTGCGAGCCTGTTCCACCCATTGCGCCAGAGAATGCGCCAACTATAAAGAACTTCAATCCACAACGATTAAAAATTTTTTGATAGGCTTTTTTGTGCCTTTCATAACTTACATCTAAATCTTCCCACGTTCGGTCGAGCGAGTATGAATCTTTCATTGTAAACTGTCTTCCTCGCAAGACTCCCGAACGAGGGCGAGGCTCATTCCTGAACTTTGTCTGAATTTGGTACCACGATTGCGGTAAGTCTTTGTAAGATTGAATGTGAGAAGCCGCCAACCATCCAATGACTTCTTCATGAGTTGGCGCAAGCACAAGCTCTCGTTCTTTTATGCTAAAAATAAAATTAGGAATATTTCTCCGCCCAGTTTGTACCCAGAGAGATTCAGGATTGAGGGCAGGAAGATAAAATTCTTGAGCGCCGATAGCGTCCATTTCTTGCCGAACTATATTCATCGCCTTCATCATCGAACGCAACCCTAACGGAAGATATGCGTACACTCCAGCGGTAAGTTGACGCATAAGTCCAGCGCGAATCATAAGGCGATGGCTTGGAATAATTGCATCGGAAGGAACTTCCTTGAGTGTTGGAATAAATGCTTCGCTTAATTTCATAGTTTTTGAATTTATATTTTTTAGAATGATTTTGAACCAACTGAAAATGAATTTCCAAACTATTCACCACACAACTCATTCTAGGATGAGGTGGGAAAACGCACGGGAGTTTTGTACCCCCGAGAGGATTCGAACCTCCGACACGCGGTTTAGGAAACCGCTGCTCTATCCATCTGAGCTACGGGGGCGTCGTTTGCAATTCAAATATACGAGAACATTTTTGTTCTATCAATATTTGGACACAAACAGCTACGAAAGCTGATAGTATTCGGGAGCTCTATCGCCAAATAAATGATTCTGCGCATTCAAGGCTTTATTATCCGCAGAGGTAAGATCGACATCAGCAACATCGATTTCTTCGACATCGCTCGAGAGACGAGTAAGAACTGTACCATCAGGTGCAACTATTTCACTTTTACCAATAAATGATAGTTCTAAGTTTCCACGGCTTTCGGTTCCGATCCGATTTGCAGTAGCATTAAAAACACGATTCTCAATACAACGAGTAACCATAGCGTTTGGACCGTACGGCAACACCAAATTAGCTGGATGTGCAATAAGCTGCGCGCCCTTTAATGCAAGTGTACGAGCGCTTTCAGGAAAAATCCAATCGAAACAAATCATTATTCCAATTCTACCAAGCTCTGTCGAAAAAACCTGGAAGCCAAGATTTCCGCGTGCAAAGAAAAGTTTCTCTTTATTGAAAAGATGAATCTTCCGATATACGCCTACCAATCCTGAAGGTCCTACAAAAGCAGCAGAATTATAAACCCTAACATCCTTTTCAGGAAAGCCGTAGATAACAAAACAATTCCGATCGTATGCAAAATCAGCAATTCGCTGATATGTTTTACTTGTGATTGTTTCCGCAAGCGCCTTTACTTCATTCTCATCAATAAAATTATATCCTGTGGCAAAGAGTTCAGGAAGCACATATAAATTTGCATCCTTTTGTTCCATCAAGGCAAGCGCTTTTTCAATATTGCAGCGCACTTCTCCAAAGATTGGATTATTCTGTACGATAGCTAAGTGCATTTGAATCCCCTTATTTTTTGTATAAAAAATCCAGTAGTTTTGTAATGGTTACTTGTGCAATAGGAATATCAGATTCAACCCAAATTAAATTATTTGCATCAATAAATAGATAGTGAGCCTTTCCAAAGCCCAAAAAAAGATACACCGTTTTTTTGGCATATTCAAATTTTCGAGAATGAGTAAATGATGCATTATGCGATTCAATATCTTGCTCAATTGCATCGAATGATTTCATTGCTTCCTGCTCATTTGAGTATGATAACACGAAGATACGACTCATCCCTTCGGCAGCGCCATAATGATAGACCCTATACGATTGTGGATTGTATTGAAGAAGGTAAACCGTGCTAAATAATTTATTCGCTTCTTCTCCCTGCTGAGTTTCAAGAAGGTGAAGATTCCCAAGTTTTTCAGGAAACTTTTTACTCTGTGTCTTCACCGAAAATCTTAAAATCAAGAAGAGAAGTAAAATTACAAGAGCAAGTATTAGAACAATCCATGAAATTTGTGTTTTATTGAATTTTTTATTCACCGTGTTTCACCTTAAAATCTTTCTTCATCCAGCGGCGCGCAATCAATAAAGCAACGGGACTAATGATTGCAATAAGTCCATAGATGAGCCACATTACTTCTGTGTGCATTTGGTCAGGAGGCGTATTTGCTGGACAGTATTTCATTAGAAACCATCCTGAATATAAACTTGTAATTACTTTGGTAAGGAACCATGGAAATTGTCCGATTCCCATGTAAATTCCCGTCATATCTTTAGGAGCAATTTCCGCGACCCACTGTAAGAAACGCGGCTGCCACATCGCTTCTCCTATTGTCATAATAATGAGATATGCAAAAGCCGTATAGATCGATGGACCTAATGCAAGGAAGAAAGTTGGAGAAGCCATCACAAAGGTACCAATGATCATCATATCATAAGTATCGCTTTTCGTCGTGAGCGCCGCAACAGCAGGCGTAAGAATAAAAATTAAGATTGGATTGAAATTCACAAAGAATTCAAAATTCTCACTTACTACACCGGTAAAAGCTCTACTGAAATATTGCGGCAATGTTAGCCAATTATGAGCAAAGAGTGTCTGAACCGGAATGAGAATGAAGATGAAGAACAAAAACCGTTTATCACGAAATGGGAAATTACGAATATAAAATTTTATCTGTTCCCAGATCGGCTTCTTTTCTTCCGCTGATTCCACCGATTGATTGTTATTCCATCTACTTTTCTGAATCGCTTCGGTAACACTTTTTTTATTCAGTAATATTGCAACGACAACAATTCCAACCGCAGTTAAAAAAACATAAACCCAAAACACTCCAAGTATGCCATGGGAATGGCGAACCGGTGGAGAAATGAGTCCAGGAAGGAATCCACCTAAATTCATAAGCGCATAGAGCATCGCATATCCCATTGCAGCTTCTTTTTCTGTTGTAAAGTATTTTACTGCTGCATAACATGCTGGCTGATAGATACCGTAACCGATAATGACGCCCAATAATCCTGCTAAAGCAACTAAGTGAGTTGTAGACCATAATCCTTTTGTAGCAAACATTGTCGGACTCAGAGTGAGTATTATTCTGCCAATGAGCATAAAAAAAAGCGATATAAGGATCGCCTTGCGTGGTCCTATCATATCAACAGTAGCGCCAAGGAAAAGCATACTCAATGTAATGCCCGCAGTAAGCACTCCAACCATTTGTCCCGCCTGAATATCATTTAGACCAACAAAATCATTGAAGTATATCGCAAGCAAACCAACAATTCCAAAGTAAGTAATTCCTTCGATGAGATACGAAACATTGATTCCCCACAATGCTTGTGATGCTTTGAAAAGATCGATAAAAGGCTGCCGAACCTCTCGGATTGTATTCTTCACGATGTCTGAAAAAGTAGGTGTCTTGTCTGCCATTGAGTTCCTATCAATATTATTATTCTGGATTTAGTAATTTACCGCTTTTCCCTAATACACCATGAACGTAGCCTTTTAAAAAGGCAGAGAATTGTTTTGGATTTGTAGCAAGTAATGGAATTCCAACTTTCCGCCACACGCCTATGTAAGCTCTATATTTCCCAATTTCACGGAATGAGAAAGCTAATAAACGATTTCGGGTAAGATAGTAGATTTTCCAATCGTTCATCACTGGGAAAGAATAGCTCTTCCCCAAAAATCTTCCAGTGCGAATTTTTTGCTGTGAATAATCTTGATGGTGAATAATGGATGTACGAACTTTCAGAATTTTAAACCCTGCTTTTCTAATTCGGTGAGCATATTCAAAATCATCTTGATAGATAAAAAAATCTTTCCGTGGCAATCCAACTTTTTCAACCACAGCTCGATTAATAAAAAATCCAACAAACATCCAATGATCTACTTCTTTGATATCGCCATTATATCCATCTTGATCATTATCGGGATTCGAATAATAGCACGCATTTGGATTGAGATTGGCATAATAATTCAGTTTCTCTAACGCATCTTGCTCTGGAATTGCATCATCATCCATTCCCCAGATCCAGTCGAATCCTTGCTTAACTCCATATTTGATTCCTTCGTAAAAGCCGCCCGAAGCTCCCAAATTCTCATCGAGCCGAAGGTAATAAAAGTGCGGCGCCTGAAGAAATCCAGATTGAGCAATCCATTGTTCTGTACCATCAGTACTATGATTATCCACCACTATAAGAGCGTCTGGCTTCCGAGATTGAGCTTGAATAGCATTGAAATTTTTTTCTAACATTGTCTTTCTATTGTAAGTAACCACAACAGCTGCAATCTTCACATTCATTCTCCAAGCTCAGATTGCACAGCTTTCAATGCTTGCGCAATCACCTCGTCCATATCATAATACTTGTAATCAGCAAGTCTGCCGCCAAATATTACTCGTTCTTCTTTTTGTGCTTGCTCGGCATACAAACGATAAACCGCCATATTCTTTTCATCATTGATTGGATAGTAAGGCTCTTTGCCGGGTTTCCACTCTTCTGGAAATTCACGCGTTATAATAGTTTTTGATTGTTCGCCGAACTCAAAATGTTTATGCTCAATAATCCGTGTATAAGGAACTTCTCTTTCTGTGTAATTATTTTGTGCATTCCCTTGATAATTTGGAATATCGAGAAGCTCATGTTCAAACCGAAGATTCCTATACTCAAGATATCCATATTGATAATCATAGAATTGGTCGATCATTCCTGTATAGACAATCTTGTTCGCCAAACAACTAAAGGATCGCCGATCTTCAAAGAAATCTGCATTTAACCGTACCTCGATGTTCGAGAGAAGTTGTTCAAATAATTTTGTATAGCCGCCGATTGGTATTCCCTGGAACAAATCATCATAGTAATTATTGTCAAATGTAAATCTTAATGGAAGCCGTTTAATAATAAAAGATGGAAGCTCGGATGCTTTCCTTCCCCATTGTTTTTCTGTATATCCTTTTATGAGTATTTCATAGATGTCTTTTCCAACAAGAAACAACGCTTGCTCTTCCAGATTTTTAGGCGTAACAACACCGCAAGCATTCCTTTGCGCCTCGATGATCGCTTGTGCGTCACCCGGTCGCGTTACTCCCCACAACTGATAGAACGTATTCATGTTGAATGGTAGGTTATATATTTTATCCTTGTACACTGCGATAGGCGAATTTGTAAAACGATTCATCGTTACAAATTGGTGAACATAATTCCAAACCGTTTTGTTACTGGTGTGAAAAATATGAGGACCATACATATGTGCATTGATGCCTTCTCGCAATTCAGTATAACAGTTTCCACCGATATGCCAGCGCTTATCAATTACCAGACATTTCTTACCACGACGATGCGCTTCATACGCAAAGACAGAACCAAACAATCCAGCGCCCACAATTAGATAATCATACATACGGCAATTTCGTTAAAATTGATTTGATTTTTGAACGAGTGAAAGAAAAGATACCATTCTTTTTTAATTGATGGAATGTTGAAATAGAAATATAGATTTCTGTTAAAATCCATGCTGCTGCCGAACCCACTTCAGCAAAATGAGACAGTAATATTAAATTAAAGATAAAACAAAGCACCATTCCAACGATTGTAATGTGGAGAAATTCGCGATCCATCTTTAGATTGACCATTCCTTGAATTCCACAAATACCACTAATACCGCGCAGGAAGAGAAGCCAAGCAAGAAAATATAGCACAGGAACAGTCGGCGCAAACTTTTGACCAAATAAAATCCTTACAAGGAGTGGAGCAAATAAAACAATTCCTACACTAAGAAGAAACGAGATAACAAAAATCCAGAGAAATACTTTCTCAAGATACTCGATCCCTTTTGGGCGGTTATCATACAATGTTTTCCCCAAAAATGGGAATAAAGTCTGAAACATAGGATTGAGTGTAACATTTTGGATCACGGATACTAACTTCTCAGCCGCAGAAAAATATCCGACAGCAGTATCTCCTACAAAAAATCCTATTAAAACTGTATTCGTCGTCGTGTAGAGATTAGTAGTAATACTGGAGATAAAAATTTTAAAGCTATTTTTAATCAGGCTGCGAATTTCTCTAAAAGGAATACGAACAAACGACAATGAATACCGACGGATAGCGTAAATAAACGAGATGATTCCTACAACACAGTACCCTAACGTAGTAGAGACTGGAACAAAGAGATAATCATCTTCTGTTCGAAGCAATACAAAAACACTTACTGTAAAAACAAATTTTATTATAAAATTAAAAACTGCAACGCGCTGCAGCTCTTCGATACCCTGGAAGAAAAATTGAGGATACAACGCTATGCCAAGATTCATAAAGTAAAGAATAATATACAGCCAATGCTGTTGATGAAATTTTGGAATCTGGAGAAGAAGGAAAAGCGGTACTGCCAGAATGATAAAAATCAAAAGGCGAGTTGCAATAACGGTATAGAATAACCGCGAGACAAATGCATGATCGTCGCGATGAGCGCTAATTTCACGAGTTGCCGTATAATCGAATGAGTAAAGAACCACCAAGGTAAAATAAACAATAATAGCCTGAGCAAAATTAATAGCGCCATATTTTTCAGGACCAATAACTCGGACAATATAAGGAAGCGCTATTAAGGGAAAAACGTAACTTGCGATTTGTACAATATTAAGTGAGAAAAAATTTCTAACAATACGTCGAACAGTACTATTCATAGATGCGTATTTCTAATCGCCGAACCGTTTTAAATAGAGCGTTGATAGAGCCGGCAAGGTAATTGCTATTGAATAATTCCGTCCGTGCTGCGGAATTGATTCTGCGGCGACTGTACCTGCATTTCCCATATTTGAGCCGCCATAGTACTCTGAATCGCTATTAAGAATTTCCCGATATGAACCTGCCTGTGGAACTCCGATACGATAGTGATAGCGAGGTACTGGCGTAAAATTACAAACGATTATCATCTGGTCGCTTCCATCGAATGATTTCCGAATGAACGAAATAATACTATGGGCAACATCGTGGAAATCAATCCATTCAAAGCCTGTGTAATAAAAGTCTACTTGATGAAGAGCTCCGTAATAATTGTATGCTCGGTTCAAATCTCGAATCCAGCGTTGAATACCCTGATGCGGTTGATATTGCAGCAAATGCCAATCGAGCGATTGCTCATGGTTCCATTCATTCCATTGACCAATCTCTCCACCCATATAGAGTAATTTCTTTCCTGGAAATCCATACATCAATCCAAAAAGCAGCCGAAGATTCGCAAACTTTTGCCAATTATCTCCTGGCATTTTAGAGAGCAACGATGCTTTGCCGTGTACAACTTCATCGTGGGATAATGGCAAGAGGAATCGTTCAGTAAATGCATATAAGAGCACAAAGGTCAGAAGATCATGATGATACATTCGGAAAATTGGATCATGCCGAAAGTACTCCAGCATATCGTGCATCCATCCCATATTCCATTTCAAACTAAATCCAAGTCCGCCGCTTTCTACACTGTGGGTAACGCCTGGCCATGCAGTTGATTCTTCTGCAATTGTCAGTACACCGGGATAGTACAGGTGTACAAGTTTGTTCACATCTTTTATAAACTGAATCGCTTCAAGATTTTCTCTTCCTCCATAGCGATTCGGGATCCACTCCCCTTCTTTTCTTGAATAATCAAGATACAACATCGAAGCAACCGCATCGATTCGTAATCCATCTGCATGATATTTCTCAATCCAGAAAAGCGCATTACTAATCAGAAAAGTTCTTACCTCATTCCGACCGTAATTAAAAATATAAGTACCCCAATCCCGATGCTCACCAAGACGTGGATCCGCATGTTCGTATAAATGCGTACCATCGAACTCTCCAAGCGCATGGGAATCTTTTGGGAAATGCGCAGGCACCCAATCGAGAATCACTCCAACATTATGCTGATGACAGTAATCTATAAAATACATGAAATCCTGTGGCGAACCATACCGACTTGTTGGGGCAAAATATCCTGTAACTTGATATCCCCATGAACCATCGAACGGATGCTCCATCACCGGTAATAACTCAATGTGGGTAAAGCCATTTTCTTTGACATACTTTACTAAAGCAACAGCCAGCTCACGGTACGTAAGCCAGCGATTATTCTCCTCGGGCTTTCGAGCCCACGAACCAAGATGCACTTCGTAGACAGCGATTGGCTCGCCTAAATGATCCGACTGTTTTCGACGCTCAATCCATTCACTGTCGTGCCATTCATATTGCGCAAGAGAATTAATTCGTGCAGCTGTCCGCGGACGAAATTCCATTTCAGTACCATAAGGATCTGTTTTATCAAGAATCCTTCTATCTTTTGTTCTGATTTGAAATTTGTATAATTGTCCTTCAGTCGCCTGAGGAACAAAAATTTCCCATACTCCTGAATTTCCAAGCACCCTCATTTGATGATAGCGTGGATCCCAGCCATTGAATTCTCCAATAACACTAACACTACGCGCATTCGGCGCCCAAACAGCAAACTGTACGCCTTGAATTCCATCTACCGTTAAACAATGAGCCCCAAGTTTTTCATAAATACGATGATGGTCCCCCGCATTGAAAAGGTATAAGTCAAAATCCGATAATGTCGGAAGAAATGAATAAGAATCGACGAAAATTTTTTCTGTACCGTCAAAACATTCTTTTGCCAAACTGTATGCAAAAAATACTTCCCTATCGTTAAAAACAATTTCAAAAAAACCATCTTCTGTGCAACGAGTCATTTCATGACGTTCTGCTGGATTGGAACGTTCTATTACCCACATTCGTTTTGCATTCGGTTGAAAGGCACGCACTGATACCACATTTTTTCCATCTTGTTGAACAATGTGCAATCCAAGCACACTAAAAGGATCGTAGTGATCTATTTCCCGAATTCGTCGAAGTTCTTCTGCCGAAACAGTTATTGTATTATTCATACTATTTTTATTTTCCATATAATCTATGTTTCAAAATATATTGCTCAACAGCTTTTGGTACTAAATATCGAATCGAGCGTTGTTCCATCGCTTTTGCTCTTATATCGGTTGATGAAATATCGAGCAAAGGTCCATTTAATCGAATCGCCGATGAATATTTTCTGGGAATTGGAATATTCGGACGTTCGTAGACAACGAGATGAGCAAGTTTCACAATTTCGTCTGGTTTCTTCCATGTATTGAATTGTTGAAGATTATCCGAGCCTAAAATAAAAAAAAGGTCATCATCGCAATATTGTTCTTTTATGTCCCTCAACGTATCAATTGTATAGGAAACACCTCTTCGCTTAATTTCACAATCGAGCTTATCGAAATGTCGATTTCCTTTTAATGCCAGCTGAATCATCGCCAACCGGTGAGAAACCGGTGTGCACTTCTTCCCTCGTTTATGCGGTGGAATATATGCAGGGACAAAATAAATTTTTTCAAGACCAAGTTGTTCCCATGCCGTTTCCGCAATAATGAGATGACCGATATGCGGCGGATCAAAAGTTCCACCGAACAAACCAATCCGTTTCACTGAAGTATTGCTTTGTAAATTTTCTTTGTTTCGAGTGCGCATTGTGCATACGAAAAATGTTGAACTCGTTCGTACCCTTTCGCGATTAAGTCATTGCGAAGAGTTTCATCGGTTAAAAGTATATTGATTTTATTCGCTAAATCCAACTCATCGTGCGGCTCAAAAAGGTAACCAGCATTACTCAATATTTCAGGAATAACCGTCGCATTAGCGCCAACAACAGGAATTCCAGAAGCCATTGCTTCGACTATTGGCAAACCAAAGCCTTCATACAATGATGGAAGGACGAGCATCGTCGCGCATTGATACGCCGCACGGAGATCACGTTGTGAAAGTTTACCGGGATTTAGAATAGATTGCTGAATATTAAGTTCTTGCGCTAACGATTGAAGCTCTGGATAATTATCCAGGCTTTCCCCTGCCATAAATAATAAACAATCGTGGCGCTCTCTTATTTTACTAAATGCTTTGAAAAGAATCGGAATATTTTTGTGCGGCTTCAATGCTCCAACATACAGGATGTACGGTATAAACAGATTAAACCGTCGTCTAAAAGAATCTTTATACTCTTCGAGCTCCGATTCATAAAAACTCTTTGATACTCCCAAATATGTAACATGAACTTTATCTTCTTCGACTCTACAAACATTCATAAGTTCTTGCTTCGTGAACTGCGAGTTCACAAGGACAGCTTTTGCAGCACGGCAGGCATGCTTTACAATTGTTTTAGCATAGAGCCTATGAAAAGGCGAGTAAAATTCTTTTAGTCTAATATGGATGATGTCGTGGATCATTACGACCCCGGGCACCGAAAGAAAGTATGGGAATGTATAATGAGGCTCGTGGAAAATATCAACTTTTTCTTTATTTGCTCGTTGGGAAATAGAAAAAAGTTCTCGAACTGAATAGAGCCCAGAAGAATCTACAACAAATTTTCCTCGAAGTTCTTTTTGAAGTTGAGCTTTATCGTGGTGCGGAGAAATGATATACGTAAACTCCAATTCCGGATCATTTTGAAATTGCGCCAGCAATTCTTGAATATAGGTTCCAATACCAAAATCGTAATATTTCCTTATATCAAAGCAAATGCGTATTGGCATAGAGCACCATCAAGAATGTAACAACTTCAGAATCTGTTTTGCAACCGCTCGTTTTTCGCTTTGAAGACATAGTAAACCATATTTGAGAAATAAGTAAAATTTTAGCAACCGGAATTCTACAATTAAACCATGTTTCTGATAGTAATACAATTGACTTTTTCTGTACTCAACTGCTATTCGATCACTTGATTGAGTATAACTCTTCCCTTTATGATGAATAATACTTACCGATGGAACATACCACACGGAGTAACCCTCATTCGTAACTCGCTTACACAAATCAGCATCTTCAAAATACATAAAATAATGCTGATCGAACCCCCCAATAGAAGTGAATAATTGTTTTGGCATACAAAGCGCTGCGCCAGTAACCCAATCAACTTTTTGCGGTTGCGTTGGTGGTACAATCCGGTGTTCCTTTTTTAAAAGGCTTTTTGTTCGATATTCATTTAAGAGAGTTGGGAATTTACCAAACGAAAGCTGAAAACCTCTATCTCCATATATTAACTTCGGACCAACAATTCCAACATGAGTTCTTGTAGAAAAAAAATTTACGATCGGTGTAAAACAATCATTCTCTATTTCTGTGTCATTGTTGAGAAAAAATAAGTACTCACCGTGAGCCTTGGCAGCTCCTTCGTTATTTGCAAAGCCAAATCCTTTGTTCTCCGGCAGCTCAAGAATCGTAACTCGCGGAAATGAACGTCGGATAACATCGACGCTTCCATCATCGGAATGATTATCGACAACGATAATTTCAAGTGGGAAAGAAAGCTGATGGGCATACAAGGAATGAATGCATCGAATTGTAAATTCCTTTCCACGATAATTGACAAGAATAACCGAGAGCAGTGGTGATGATACCATAGAGCCTTGTAATATTCGATAATTTTCTACAGCACAGGCGTGACTTTTATTTGTTTTATTCGTCGAGCGCTCTTTGTGAGTATTTTGAATATAAACTGTTCTGTACGAATCTCTTCATTAACATCGGGCACTCTTCCTGTAATTTTTTGCAGGTAACCGGCGACTGTTTCGTAATCATTCGATTCTGGAATTTGCTGACGAAACTGCTTGTTGAATTCCGATATCGTGAGCGCTCCATCAACGATCATCGAACCATCGCTGGCGCTTTCAACAGACTTCCGAACTTCATCGTATTCGTCAAGAATATCACCGACAATTTCTTCGATAATATCTTCCATCGTTACCAGACCTTCTGTACCGCCAAATTCATCAACCACAATTCCCATATGGACTTTATTTTGTTGAAATTCGCGGAGCAATTTACTTATCTTCTTTGTTTCAGGAACAAAGTACGGAGGACGGATAATATCCTGAAGTATGATAATATCCCGGTGCTCCATTAAACTCAAGAGGTCTTTGCTATAGATAATTCCAATGATATGGTCGAGTGTACCTTTATAGACTGGCAACCTCGAGTATCCTTCTTCAATAACTTTTCGAATCAATTGATCGCGAGGCAAATCAACATTCAGAGCTACAATATCAGTCCTCGGGACCATAATTTCTTTTGCGGTAAGATCGGAAAATTCCAGGATGCTTTTGATAAGTTCATGTTCTGTTTTATCAATGGCGCCGCTCAACGTTCCGGCATCAATAACCTGCTTCAACTCGTCTTCAGAAAGCGGGGTACGCAGAAGTCCGCCTTTGACAAGAAAGCGATGGAAGATTTCTTTTATTGATTTCACAATTACTCTATTGCTTCGTTAATACTATGGCAAATGGCTTTTAAATTCTTGATACGGTTTTGAATGAAGATTTTCTTCAGTCGGTTCTGGATTGCCAATTGCTTTCACTAATTCATTGATATGATTTAGTCGATCCTGCGGCAACGGATGCGTAGAAATTAACCGTTCCCACGCTCCGCCGGTATGTTCGGTCGAAACTTTTTCAAAGAAAAATTTAATCGCACCCGGATAGTACCCTGTCGACTGCAAATATTTTACTGAATACTCATCGGCTTCATCCTCATCCGCACGACTATATTTCAACAATGCTCCAGTTTGAAGAAGCTGTGCCACAAAATTAGCAGCAAAACTTGGATTATCCCCCAAAGCAATCGAAAGCAAAAACGAAGTGCCATACTGCATCGACATCTGTCGCGTGCTATGTCGTAACTCGGCATGAGCAATTTCATGAGCCAACACACCAGCAAGCGTTGCTTCATTATCTACAAATTTCAACAATCCAGTATAAACATAGACATAGCCGCCTGGCGTGCAAAATGCATTCACAGTAGAATCATCGTGGAGTATCTCGAACTTATAGGCAAATTTATCTCGATACTTGATATGAGGAGATGCCAGAATTTTTCTCCCATTGGCTTCAACGTACTCCTTTACATCAGGTCGATCCTGCAGTATTGGATATTGTTTTGGATTCTTCCTGATCTCAGCATCGAATTGTTTCCCTAATTCGATATCCTTCGAATCAGGGAAGATATTTATCGTTGGAAGTTTAGAGCATTGGATGTTGAATAATCCAAGAACTACGATTACAAGAATAGGAAACTGTTTTTTCATGATTTAATATTGAACCTCCATTAAACATAATCCTTTTGCAGGCGCAAAAAAAGTCGCGCCGTTCTCTCGATCATTTTCAAAGAGTTGTTGAAATTTTTCGAAACTGATATATCCTCGAGCTACATCAACCATTGTGCCGACTAAAGCTCGAACCATTCCGTGAAGAAACCTGTTTGCCCGAATTGTAAACTGTAAAGAATTTCCATTGGTCATCCATTTTGCTTCTTCCACAGTACATTTATAATGTGATACTTCAGCTTCTTTTTTACAAAAAGGTTGAAAACTATGCGAACCGTGAATCAGCTCAGCACAACGATTCAATTCATCGTAATTCAATAGATAGAATACCTGCCATGAATACAATCTTCCAATTGCAACCGGTTGACGTGCAATCGTGTACTGGTACGCACGTGATTTTGCGCTGTACCGCGCATGGAAATCATCGTACGTTTTTGAAAACTCTCGAACAACAACATCTTCCGGTAATACAGCGTTGAGTCCTTTTAATACTTTTGTCGTATCCAATTCATTCATTGATTGAAAACTTGCTACTTGACCGAATGCATGCACTCCAGCGTCGGTTCTTCCGGCGCCAACAATGTGGTAAGTTATTTGGGTGATCTGGCATAATGCATGTTCAAGAACTTCTTGAACTGAACGACCATTATTTTGCATTTGCCATCCAACGAAATTCGTTCCATCATATTCAATCGTCATCCGATATGTTGCCATAAAAAATTACAAAGGCGCCGTAATTGACAATAAATAGTACGGTTGATAACCTAATAGCGGCTGATTCAAAATTTCCAGATGAAGAACCGCTGCATGGGATTTGTTATAATTAGACGCCAGCATCCCGGCACGAAATGCCGATATAACCCGATTTATTACAGCTACGCCAATAACATACTTTGCATTATTTGCCGCTTCACTGCTCTTGATTCGTTGCGAGCGGAAAACCTGCCTGTTCGCATCAGTATCCCATTGCCATTGGCAATTGGCATCGGTATACACAAGATCGTACTCTCTATAACGAAGTTTAGCGTTGTTGTAATCTTCCAACGACATATAATTCCCAATATTTACATCGTAATCCCCATCAGTGCCATTGAACGATGCTCCCGCATGGATACGCGCAAATGTATGAGCATCATTTTTTAACCATTGACTATGGAGCTTTAACGAAGCATACGTAATCCATATTCCACCTTCAGCTAACAAATGGTACCGCGCAGATTGAGCGTTCCCAACATACCACTCTCCCGTGCCAGGCAGTACAAGAGAGAGAGCTATTGCTGCAACAACCGACTTCTTATCGCCTGCATTTTCTCCCAACACTGGCTTTTCAGCGGATTGCTGTGAAAGAACAAGCAAAGGATCTGGTTGAGTATTTTGAAAATGATTATGCTCTTGAGCAACACATACATTGCATAATGCAAAAATCAATACTAAGAAATAGAGATTTCGTTTCATGGATAGACTCTTTCTTGACATTGGAAGATTGGTTGAATAAGGAAACCATGACATTGGCCATCCTGCGCGTTATCAATAAATACTGAAACGAGGGAATTTTTTACATCCGAATTCGCTTCAAACACAACACGAACGTACTCTTCTGTTAACCCTGAATAGACGCCAGGAGTAACTTCAGATTCTACAAGTACTGTTACAATTTTTCCAGGAAACGATTGCAAAAACTTTCGTTTCTTTTCAATTCCAAGTAAATGAAGCCGCTCACTGCGCTCCTGACGAATTCGCGGCTCAACTTGAAAATCAAATGTACTGGCTGGTGTATAAGGTCGAGCAGAATACGAAAACACATGGAGATATGTTATCGGAATTTCGGAAATAAAATCATACGTTTCGTTGAAAAGCGCATCAGTTTCACCAGGAAATCCTACAATCACATCAGCGCCAATTCCAGCGTTCGGATAATAATGTTTAATAGTTTCAACTTTTGTGCGATAGAATTCACGATTGTACCGCCGCTGCATAAGTTTTAAAATTCCATTCGAACCAGACTGAAGTGGAATATGCCAATGCTTGCAGAGTTTTGGTTCGTTGAACCACAACTCCAGCAATTCATCGCTAAGTAAATTTGGCTCGATGGAACTAATGCGAATACGTTGCAATCCATCAATCTGAACTAATTCCTTCAACAGCGATACAAGCCTTTCGCCAGATTCGGTACTATACTCGCCTACATTGACGCCGGTTAACACAATCTCTTTGTATCCTTGCTCAACAACTTCATAAGCTTGTTGAAGAACAATCTCTTTTGGAATACTTCTGCTTCTGCCTCGCGCTAATGGCACTGTACAATATGAACAATGATAGTCGCATCCTTCCTGAATCTTGAGAAAAACACGAGTGCGCTCCCCAAACCCTGTCGACGAAGCTGCATGAATCGTGGTAATTTCATCGACAGAAGGAGCAACAACTGACGGTTGTTCATCTGAAGCATTTTCGATATAATGGAAGAGATTAAATTTTTCTTCTGTACCTAATACAATTTTAACGCCCGGCATTGATTGCAGAGAAGAAGAGTTGAGTTGTGCATAACAACCAACGACAGCAATTGTTGCATGCGGCGATGTTCGAAGAGCTCGTCGTATAATTTGACGACACTCACGATCAGCATGCTCTGTTACACTGCATGTATTGATGACTACAACGTCGGCTGATTCGGTAATATCCACAAGAGTATATCCTTTTTGTACAAACTGCTTCCCTATTGTTGCAGTCTCTGCATAATTGAGTTTACAACCCAGTGTGTGTAACGCTGCTCGCTTCATTTCAAAAAAGTGCGGGAGCTGTGGGCAATCCAACATCTCCCGCATTGTACTCCTTAGTGCGACATCGGTTCATTCAAATCAATTCCATCGATATCTTTCTCGGATTCTGGAATTTCAATAGAACTGGTAGCAATGTCACGCATCGTCATCGGCTGAAGCTTATGGGAGTTTACATACTCATCCACAAGCTGTTGTTCTTTTCCCCGAAGATATTCTAACGCAGAAAGAACAATTTTTTTGCTCTCCTTTTCAAATTCGATAACTTTCAGGTTTAGAGCATCGCCGATTTTAAAAGACTCTGCAAGATTCTTGACCGGTGTTTGCGAAAGCTGAGACACAGGCACAAATCCATCGACACCTAAGGGGAGTTCAACAATCACTCCCTTCTCAATGAGGCGAATAATTTTCCCTTCAACGTCTGTTCCGGTTTTGTACTGGGATTCAAAGACATCCCATGGATTTTCCTGCAATTGCTTATGGCCTAAGGAAATACGACGTTGTTCAACATCAACTGCAAGAACGATGACTTCGAGTTTGTCGCCTTTTTTGACTATCTCGCCTGGATGACGAATTTTCTTTGTCCACGATAAATCGGAAATATGCACAAGTCCGTCAACGCCTTCCTCAAGCTCTACAAACACACCGAAGTTCGTAAGATTCCGTACAGTTCCCACATGATGAGAACCAATCGGATATTTTTGCATCAGTGTGGTCCAGGGATCTGGCTCGAGCTGCTTCATTCCAAGAGAAATCTTCTTCCCTTCTTTATCGAGAGAAAGAATAATAGCATCGACCATTTGTCCCATAGAGACAACTTGAGAAGGATGTTTTACGTGTTGAGTCCAGCTCATTTCTGAAATATGAATCAAGCCTTCGATTCCTTTTTCAATTTCAACAAATGCGCCATAATCAGTTAGAGATACAATTTTCCCTGAAACTTTTGCACCAACTGGATAGCGCTCTTCGATATGCTCCCATGGATGCGCTTGAAGTTGTTTCATTCCCAGTGAAATTCTTTTTTTCTCAGCATCAAAATCAAGGACAACAACATTAACAGTTTGATCGAGCTTCACGATTTCCGAGGGGTGATTCACTCGACCCCACGACAAATCTGTAATATGAACTAATCCATCGACGCCGCCAAGATCGATGAACGCTCCAAAATCTGTTAGAGCTTTTACATGTCCTTCGAGAATTTGGCCCTTTTCCAGCTTATCGAGAATAGCTTTCCGTTGACTTGCAAGCTCTTCTTCGACGAGAACTTTATGACTTACAACGACATTCTCTGCAGGATGATTGACTTTCACTACACGGAATTCCATTTCGCGCCCGAGGAACGCATCAAAATCTCGCACAGGACGAACATCAATTTGAGAACCCGGAAGGAATGCATCAAGTCCCATCAAGTCGACAACAATTCCACCTTTCGTACGGCGTACACATCTTCCTTTAATAATTTCTCCCGTCTCATACGATTTGACAATCCGTTCCCAAATGCGCATAAAGTCTGCTCGCTTGCGAGAAAGGACAAGCCGTCCCTCTTTATCTTCAACTGACTCAAGGAAGACTTCAACCTCATCGCCAACTTTCAAATCTTTAATATTAGGAAATTCACTGATAGGAACTGTTCCATCAGATTTGAATCCGATATCAATCGCAACTTCATTCTCTCCGATGTGAACAATTTTACCTTTGATAATTTCTCCAACATTGATTGCTCCCAATGTTTTAGAGTACATTTGTTCGAGCTCTTTATATTCGTTCTCCGAATATCCGCGTTCCTCGAACTCACTCGCGATTTTATTTGTATCTGGCATTGAACCTCCGACTGTCTCTTTTTGTCGAGACAGTGTCAATTGCACTTCTATGTTTTCCATAGCCAGTCATCACACCAGGAAATTCATAGAGCACAATTGTTTTTTTAGTTTATAGTTTCGTTCATTATGATGACTGTTGTATAAATGTATATTCCAACTCTTCTTTGATTTCTTCCATAAGCCACTGCGGCGTTGATGTAGCACCGGTTATTCCTATAGACTCTGCCCCATCGAACCAGACGTTTTGAATTTCTGTACTATCTTCAACATAGTACGACCGTGGATTAACAGAGTGTACACTGTTAAATAAAACTTTCCCATTCGAACTTTTCCGACCTGCAACAAAAAGCACAACATCGTGCATTTTTGCAAACTCCCGTATCTTATCTTCTCGCCTTGAGAACTGTCCACAAATAGTATCTTTGGCTTGAAATTCTATTGCTTCGCCGCCTAAATTTTGCATTCGCTTAACGAGTTCATCTCTAATTGCATAGAATGTCCGTTTATCCATCGTCGTTTGAGAGAAGAGAACCGTCTTCTTCGCTAAGTTTATTTTTTCTATCTCTTCGATATTTTTTATTACGATTGCTTCGCCATTCGTTTGTCCAACCAGCCCGATCACTTCAGGATGGTCTATCTTTCCAAAGATAACAATTTGATATCCATCGAGATAAAAACGCCGAATCCGTTCCTGAACTTTTGCAACAACAGGACAAGTAGCATCGATAATAGTAATGCCAAGTTGTTCTGCTTTCCGATAAGTTTCCGGCGGTTCGCCGTGCGCACGAATGAGCAACTTTTTACCACGAAGCCTCTCAAGTTCAGAGTGAGAAATAACTTCTAATCCTTTCTTTCGTAAGCGTTCATTCTCCATTGGATTATGAATAATGTCGCCAAGCGAATACATCGGTTCGCCGCTCTTCAATTCACGTTCAGCAATTTCAATCGTTCTAATAACGCCCCAGCAAAATCCCGATGATTTATCAATTTCAATTCTCATGATTTTCCGGCAATTTTCATCTGAACATAATTATAAATCTTTTCGACCTGTTCATCAATTGTCAAATTCGTTGTATCGATAATAATTGCATCATCTGCTTTCTTTAACGGACTTGCTGTTCGAGAAGAATCTTTCCTATCGCGTTCAATCAGCTCTTGTTGAATTTGTTCATCCTCAACTGAAATACCAGCATTAACCATATCACGCTTTCGACGTTTTGCACGCTCAACGACATCCGCTACAAGAAAAATTTTTACTTCTGCATCGGGAAGAACCACAGTGCCAATATCCCGACCTTCCAGCACAACTCCACCTTCTGAAGCAAGCGAGCGTTGTAACTCAACCAACACTTCCCGCACTTTCGGATAACTGCTGACAGCACTAACATTATTGGTTACTTCAGGCGACCGAATTTCTGCGGTAACATCGACACCATCGAGCAATATTCGTTGACCATCATTTTCATGCTTGAATGAAAGAACGCAAGACCGTGCAAGCTTTGCAAGTCTATCCTCGTCTATTACAGCGATATGGTTCTGTAAAGCTTTGTATGTAATAGCTCTATACATCGCTCCAGTATCAATGTGAATATATCCAAGTTTTTTCGCAAGAAGTTTAGCAGTTGTACTCTTGCCAGAAGCGGCAGGACCATCGATTGCTATACAGATTCGAGGATTTTTATTCATAGAACTGATATAAATATAGCTAAAATATGCACGCAGAGCAACGAAAGGAATAACAAAGATTTCCGAAGGTTTGTGTATTCTCTACAACTTAGAAAAACAACAGGAATTGCAAATTACGCGTTTGAAACTTGCAAAGACTGCTGCCTGGATACGCCTTACGGCACCTCGGCAAACGATTCTCTGACGGTGGCTGAGGTGGACAACTCCGATTGTAACCCACAGGTTTACCTGTGGGTTAGAAAAACAGAGAAGCCGTTGACTCGATATACCTTACGCCTTCTCAACTACCAAATAAAAACGGTGGCTGAGATACCTTCTCGAAACCACCGTTATAATTATCAGCGTAAATCCGCGTAATCCGCGTGAACCTATCCTTACTTCATCAACACGATTTTCATTATTTTGACATAAGGCTTAGCGCTGTTACTTTGAGCCGTCATCTGTACAAAGTAAATTCCACTCGCATACCTCGAGCCATCAAATGTTGCTGTGTGATAACCTGCTTTTATTTCATCATCCACCAATGTTGCTACTTCTCTTCCAAGTATGTCATAGACCTTCATCGTTACTTTGGATGCTTTTGGTAACTGATATTCAATGGTTGTTGTTGGATTGAAGGGATTGGGGTAATTCTGTGATAAAAAGTAGGATACAGGTGTATTAGATGTACTTTCTACAATGTCGGCGCCGTCTGAGCTATACTTAATGGTTGTGTAAATGCTCGATTTACCACTAAAGCTATATCCAGTAACATAAACATTCCCGGAATTATCAATGGCAAGAGCATAAGCACGGTCATTAGAATTGGTTTGTCCATTATATCTTGCTACCCAATGCTCTTCCCCTTGTGAATTATACTTTACGGTTGCATAATCATAGCTTGTTCCTGAACCATAGCTATATCCAGTAACATAAACATTCCCGGAATTATCAACGGCAAGAGCATAGGCTTCATCAAAATAATTTCCCGGTCCATTATATCTTGCTACCCACTGCTCTTTACCTTGTGAATTATACTTTATGGTTGCATAATCATCGTATGTTTCTGAACCATAGCTCCTTCCAGTAACATAAACATTCCCGGAATTATCAACGGCAAGAGCTTGAACTTTATCCTCAGAATTCCCCGGTCCATTATATCTTGCTACCCACTGCTCTTCCCCTTGTGAATTATACTTTACGGTCGCATAATCATAGCTTGTTCCTGAACCAACACTATATCCAGTAACATAAACATTCCCGGAATTATCAACGGCAAGAGCTTGAACTTTATCC
>DAOOUW010000023.1:0-33391 GCA_035390885.1 Bacteroidota bacterium
CTACTCAGCCACCGTCAGGTTTATACTTTGCAATAGAAAATCTGTGTTACATAGGAAAGCCAGAGGCGTTACTAATCTATTCTACCAAAATAAATACCAGCCCAAACTTCTTTCTTTATCCTAAACCTCACACTTGCTCCATCCGTTTAATAATGATCCTGTTCTGATAGTTAAAAATATTCTTCCCCTCACTCAAAAACATGTATTCTAATCGCTCTTTATAGAAGTCAACAATTTTGTTGCGAACCATTTTCGACATGCTGTTGAGAAATTGATTCTGCTCGGTAAAACCTTCTCCCAACACAGCAAATGATGCCGGAAGCCATCGTTCTGGAAATTGCTCTGTGTATTTCCCGCCTTCCTTGAATTGAGCGATTTCACTCTCTATCAATTGAAGCGCTGCAATTTGTCCTTCCTCGCTTTGCGTACTTAATTTATGTTGGTGAAGGTACTGAAGAATTGCCTCCTTCCTTGGTACTATGAGTGCAACGGTGTAAGGCGATTGGTTATTGTACAACATAATTTGTTCTATGTAAGGTGAATTGTACGCTATTGCCTCTTCAATTCCTTCCGTACCGAACTTTTCACCATCTTTACTAATGAGCAGGTACTTTTCTCTTCCCAGCACAACCAAAAATCCGTCTTCATCAATATAACCAAGATCGCCTGTATAGAGCCAACCATTACGAATTGCCTCTTGTGTTGCTCGATCATTTTTCCAGTATCCAGCCATTACATTTTCACCACGAATGACAATTTCACCTTGTTGACCACGCTGCAATTCTTGACCATTCGAGTTACAAATTTTTACTTCAATAGTCGGAGCTGGCGTACCTGATGAACCAATCTTATGACGAGTGGGAACGTTTCCAGACACGATCGGCGATGCTTCTGTTAAACCATAGCCTTGATAGATCGGAATCCCGATCGCATAAAAAAATCGTTCCAGTTCTCGATCGAGCAAATCGCCGCCGCCAATAAAACATTCCAGACGTCCGCCAAATCGCTCTCGAATTTTCCAAAACAATAACCAATCGTACATTTTATATTCCGCTTTCAATAGCGGCGAAGCATTCTTCCCGCGATCCCATCCAGAGCCATTGTATTTATAAGCAATTTTCAATGCACGGCTAAAAATTGCCTCGTTTTCAGTTCCTTTTTCTTTAATGCTCTTCTCTATATCTTTCCGAAATTTTTTTGCCATCGCCGGGACGCTAAGCATAATATGCGGTTTCACTTCTTTCATATTAAGATAAATATTCCTTAGCGTTTCGTCAGGAGTTTTTCCAACCTGCACCGATGCCATGCTGGCGCCATTCTTTATCAGCGTGTAAATTCCTGCTGTGTGAGTAAAACTATGGTCCCACGGCAACATTAACAGCGAGCAATAGTACTCAGGTATTGGCATTAGCGCCGAAGCCTGTTCCACATTTGACGTGTAGTTTCGATGGGTAAGAACAACTCCTTTTGGATCGGCTATAGTTCCAGAAGTGTAACATATATTTGCAATATCATGTTCTTTAATAGATTGCCATCGCTCTTCAAGCACATTGGGATGCAATTGAATGAACTGTTTTCCATTCTCAAGAATCTGTGAGATCGGCAGTTCATCATTCTCGTATCTATCCTGCGTATCAAACACAATAGTTGTTTCTAAATTCGGAAGGTCGTTCTTTATCGAGCGAATTTTCTTCAACTGAGAACCCGAGACAAAAACCATTTTACAACCAGAGTGTAACAGACGAAACTTGAGTTCATTCGCCTCTTCGATTTTTACAGAGAGAGGAACATTAACTGCTCCTGTGTAGAGGATTCCTAATTCTGCAATGATCCAATCGTTTCTGCCTTCCGAGAGAAGTGCAATTCTATCCCCTTTTTGGATTCCGATGCTTATCAATCCAGCCGCACATTGATGGACGGATCGCTGAATTTCAGCGTACGTCGTTCCTTCATAAGCGCGGCGGAGCTTCTCCCACATCATTACATTGGAAGCGAACCTCTTGACGCTTTCTTCGAACATTACCGGAATTGTGCGTTCCATGTCTCATATCTCCTCCCAATTTGTGTACCGATAATTTCAAAGTTTCTTATGCTTCCGCTTCATACCACACTACAATATTTCTGCCTGACCGTTGTGCTCCATAGAGCGCTTCTTTTGCGCACAGTAGTAATTCTTGCTCTGTCTGCGCATGGCGTGGGAACATTGCAACTCCCACACTAACAGTAGCATGGAATTTCTTCGAGGTAAATTCTTTCTCTTCGATTGCACGGCGAATTGCATCGGCAAATTTTAGAGCATCATCCTGTGAAGTCTTTACACGAAGTACAACAAATTCATCGTAACCATATCGTCCCGCTGCATCGATCGGACGAAGGAACGAACGTATGACGTCAGCGCATTCTTTCAACATTTGTTTAGAAACTTCATATCCGTACGTTAGCGCTATCTGTTTGAAATTATCAATATCCATCAGAACGACGGCAAATTTTTCATGTTCATCCTGAGCGCGTGTTAATTCTGTTGAAAGTTTATCAAGGAATGGCGCATACTTCTCGAGCCCGGTATCATGATCAATTCTATCGAGCCGAAGAATTTCTTCGTAGAGGTGTGATTTTACCAGCGCAATTCCAACAAAATCTGCAAATGCTTGAAGGATCGGAATATCGTCTTCTGTAAAACCGTCCGCTGCCTTTGTCTCTGCATGCAAATATCCGAGCGTTCGCTGGTCGACAGAAATCTGAACGCACAAACAAGAACCAAATTGATTCTCGAGTTTTACTTCTTCAGCAAGTTGTGATTGCTTTGCTGCATTTGAAATGAGGATTGGCTTCCCCGTCCAGAGTAATTTTCCAATCGCTCCTGTCGCAAATTTTCTTCGGAACTCTTTTTCGAATGTCAACGATAAGCCCTCGCTCGCTTCGACCTTCAGATACTCTGTCGCTGGATCGATAATAATTATTGCACACGCCTGACAGTGGTACATCCTCACAACTCGATCGACAACCAGCGAGAACACTTGTTCGTATTGATTCGTTGACTTCAATAGGGCTAGCACTTCGGTGATAAAGTGCATGCATTCATCTGTTTTCAAATGCACCATGGCGCTTCCCTCCTCTCTATTTATTGCTTTGGTTGACTTTGTGGAATCTTCCTCATCACTGTTTCGATTTCTTCGACTGTTACTGGACTGATTCCAGACAATAAACTACATCCTAACCTTGTTACGAGGACGTCATCTTCAATTCGAATGCCAAGTCCCCGATATTGCGGCGCGCACTGGGTCGTATCCGGAATATAGATTGCCGGTTCAATTGCCAATGCCATCCCTGGCTCAAGCGGTTGTGTATACGAGCCGACATCGTGAACATCTAATCCAATGAAATGCACAAAATTATGAAGTGTATAGTTAGAGATATCATCCGGCGAGAGAAGAATTCCAAGTTTTTGCAATCCACGCGCTAAGACTCGCTCCATTGTTTGTTGAATTGTTGCGAATTGTTCGCCAGGCTCAATGGCAGCAATTCCGCTGTCGCGCGCTTCCAACACCAACTCATAGAGAGTTTTTTGAGCCGCCGTAAATTTTCCATTCACCGGGATTGTTCGTGTAATATCAGCGGAATATCCTTCAACTTCAGCGCCGCAATCAATGAGAACAAGCTCGCCATTCTTCAACCGACTAGCTCTTCCGCTGTAATGCGGATAGACGGTATTCTTTCCCGCTGCAACAATTGCTGGGAATGCCTGAAATTCAATTCCTGCCTTTGCCATCGAATAGTCTATGTTAGCTTTTAATTCATACTCATACATTCCGGAATTACATTGTTTCATAGCATTCGTCAGTGATGATATCGTCCTATCGACAGCTTTCTGTATCAGCTTTTGCTCATCCGCTGATTTAATGACTCGCATGCTTTCGACAAGCGGAACGGAATTCTGCACATCAAGATTAGGAAAACGTTCCTGCAATTGTTTCTTTGCTTCGCGCCAGCTAAGATAAGAAACCTGCGCAACACGATCGATGAACGATTCCGGTAATGAAGGCGTGTAGTATAGAGTCCGTACCGTCGGCAAAACAGAATTGAGAACCGATTGCAATGAATCGATATCGAGCGCGATTTCTAAAGGAGACGTGCAACCGGCTTGCTTTGCACGTTCTTCGAGTGAAGGAAGCGGCTGCGACCATCTTCCCATACTGTGAGGAAGGAATAAAATAGCCTGCACATTCAATGATTCAGATATTGCAAAGGGATGTCCTAATAAAAGTAGAACGCTTCGCGGATCTTTTATGCTTGTGAGATAATAGAACGTACTGTTCTGATGAAATGGATAGGCGACATCGTCGTTGCGAATAGATTCTTCTGCAGCTGAGAAAATTGCTACCGAAGTAGAATCCAAACGAGCGATAATAGATGCACGGCGTTGAGCATATTCTTGTGCGGAAATTGTATTATCCTGACCTGCATTCAATGTACTACAAATGACTGCAACACATAGAAGAAGAATCTTTGATGTTTTCATTCTAAACTCCGCTATTGAATTGATGTTTCCATGCCTTTCTTTACCTCCTCTCCTGAACGATAGTAGTGATTTTTTTTGCAGTGTGCAAGTATGAATCACACCGATTCATCAACTCAAATTATAGAATAAAGTTAGCGGTAAGAACATAAATAGAAAAAGAGAAATGAGACCTAGAGCGGTGGCTTCGACGCAACTTGCCGTTCACTTCAACCGCAGTCAGAGGTTCAGTTGCCGAGTAGCCGTAAGGCGTATCGAGGCAACAGACTTCTCTACTTTTCTCGCCCACGGGTGAACCCGTGGATTGCAGGATACTTTTGCGGTATCTTTATGAGTTCCTGTTACATAATTTATTTAATGCCTCACACTCGCCTGTTTTCCCTCAACCATATCGAGCATTTTTTCCACAATTGCTTTGACAACTTCATCTGGCACTCCGTCGGGATGCTGAGATTGGAAACGCATATCGCACATTTCATTGATATAATCAACTGCAACAAGGCGTGAGTCTTTTGTAAAGACTAATTCAGAAGAGAAGAAATCTAATCCGCTCAACCGTGCAATAGAGAGCATTATTGTACGAAGCCGCTGTAAACCAAATCGTTCTTCCTCATCAGCCGTAACGCTTCGATAGATATGCGTTTGGTCATTCCACCAACAAAAAAATACATCGCCAAATGCGTAGAACGAGCGAAACCACGCACGCATACCATCGAGTTCGGTAGGCACGATTGTTTCCTGCAAAAGATATTTATCCTTTGAGTACATTTTTCGCGCTTCGAGAACATGCGCAAGCGTCTCCGCTCCCATTACAACACCAACTCCGCCGCCAGTTGTATTTGCAGGTTTAATAATAAATGGCCTTCCCAATTGTGCAAGCTCCGAAACCGAAAGATGAACTTCCTGTTGATCAGCAAACGGAGAAATAATAATCGTATAAGGAACATGAATTCCATTACTCATAAACTCAAGGTGCATGGTTGCTTTATCGGACGCCCATTTTAGCCGTTCCAGCGGATTGATTGGATGGGGAGCAAGAAAGGGATTATACTTCCATTCTTCATTAATAAGATTTGCAAGGTGTAAGAATGTTTCATCTTCATCCGATGCACGATCGAAGAAAAATCGAAACCATATCTTTCGCTCTTTATACATTTCGATTGTATCGAAAATATTCTCACGAGTAATTTGAAATACGGAGAGCGACCGCTGTAAGGCTAAACTTTCGATAAGTTGAACGAATGGCTCATCGTACTCCCACGTCCATGCAATTCCAATATCATAGCAATATTTCTTTATTGTGTTCATTGAAATGTAAAATAGTAAGATTCACTCTAAAAACAAGCTGGCTTGTAACTCTATAGAGCATTCAATATATTGTAGATGAAGGTCTTATGAAAAAAATTCAATACATATTTTTGTTCGTTATAGTACTGTGCGGATGCAGTACATCAAAAGTTCCTACAAAACTCCAGCAAACCCTTTCAGAGAGTGAACGCCTTTTAGATCAACAGAGACGCGATGAAGCCTTAAAGCGATTCATCAACGGCGCTGCCTACGATGCAAAAGGTCAATTTGCAGAAGCTGCTCTCGAATATCAGGAAGCGCTGCAGTACGATACGAATGCAACAATTTTTTACGCTTTGTCTCGGGATTATGCCGCTCTTAACAAGCCAGCTCGTGCAGCAGAAATGATTCGAGAGGCTATTCGACTCAAACCAAACTCAATTCCATATCGTGAGCATCTCGCCAATCTCTATATTGCAACATTTCAATTCGATCTTGCAATGAAAGAATATGAAACCATTACTACAATCGATTCGACGTACTTACCAGCATGGTATGCTTTAGCACAATTATATCAACGCCAGCGACCGTTGAAAGCTCTCGAAGTGTACGAACGGTTACTTGAACAAGAAGGCGATCAACTCGATATTCTGTTCCAATGTGCATCCATTTACACGGCGTTGGAGCAATACAACAAAGCAATCGAATATTTTTCAAGGATGCTCTTACTCGACCCAAGCAACCGTCCATTGAAAAGACAAATCGTGGATGTGTATATTAAAGCCGGTAAACTTGATGAAGCAACCAAGATACTTGAACAACTTTTTGAGGACGATCCTTCCGATGCCGAAGTTATTGCAACTTTAGCGGATATTGCCCTGCAGGAAAAGCAATTCAAGAAAGCGATAGAATTATACGATCAACTTCTCCAACAAGGAGTGGATAATTACGAAGTTAAACTACGAATTGGCGTAGGATTTTTTGGACTTACAGAAGAAGATTCCACAGCAGTTGACAGAGCTCAGACAATTTTCAAAGAACTCGAAGCGGCAAATCAGAAAGACTGGCGACCTCTTTGGTACCTCGGCGCAATTGCTGCAGGCAAGAAAAATGATTCTCTCGCTCAAACTTACTTCCAACGCGTAACGCAATTAGCAGAATGGAATACCGACGCATGGTGGTTCCTTGGCACATCACAATTCGAACAAGGGAAATACACGGAAGCGCTCAAGACAATGGATCAAGCCATTAAAGCGTCGCCAAACGATTTCCGATTCTACTATTTGAAGGGATTGATTTATCAAAGGCTCGAACAAGAAGAAAAAGCAATTCAACAGTTAGAACTTGCTCATAAGTTAAATCCAAAAGATATTGGCGTTCTCAGCTCGCTTGCCCTCCTCTACGACAACCGCAAAGAGTTCAATAAATCGGATAGTCTCTATGAAGAAGCTCTTCGGATCGATCCAAAAGCTGCTATTATTCTCAACAACTATAGCTATAGTCTTTGTGAACGAGGGCTGCAACTAGAACGTTGTCTAAAAATGTC
Source organism: Bacteroidota bacterium (assembly GCA_035390885.1). Lineage (GTDB taxonomy): Bacteria > Bacteroidota > Ignavibacteria > UBA10030 > UBA10030 > JAOAFT01. The sequence continues at coordinate 7,350 of DAOOUW010000023.1, forward strand.
GCAGGATGCTGTTGCTGCCGAACCAAATAATTCTGCTTATCTCGATACTTATGGTTGGATACTCTACAGGCTTGGCAGATATTCCGAAGCGGCGGAGTACATCGAAAAAGCAATCGCAGCTGGCGATGCAAGCGCTGTTGTCCATGAACACTTAGGAGATGTTTACTTTAAACTTGGCAATGTTGAAAAGGCGCTTTATTGGTGGAAGCGCGCGCTTGAAATGGAACCACAAAATGAAGAAGTAAAAAAGAAAATCGAGCGAGGTTCCTTGTAATGAAACAATTTTTAATAGCGCTACTCATCTCATTTACTGTTGTGGGCTGTGCATCCACGGCATCGCTTCGCCGCAATACTTTTTCTTATAATTTTCTTCGAGAATCTGTTCGTCAGAATTACGAAACAATTTCTTCACTGTACGGAGAAGGAAAAGTAACAATCGAATCTCCTTCGTTTGCACAAACCGGTTCATTCAAACTCTATGTCTCGAAGCCGGACTCTCTCTTCCTCATCCTGCAAGGACCTTTTGGAATAAAAGTCGGGAGCGCGCTCATTTCTCGGCGTGATTTTTATATTTACAACAGCATCCAGAACAAATTATTTTCTGGCGCAACCACACAGGAGAATCTTAATAGAGCGCTCAACATTCCACTGACCTTCGACGATCTGCTCAGCGCAGTTACCGGCGGAAACTTCTTTGCAGAAGATTATCGGCAACCAGATTCAATAATTACAGAACCAGAGAATATTATCCTCCATTATAAAAGCGCTTCCGGAAAACGAAAGTACTGGATTGATTCCCAATCATTCAATATTACAAAAATTCAAATAATAGATAATGATGGACGAGTTGTGGTAGAACAGCTATTTAAAAATTTTCAGACGCTTGGCAAACATCGATTGCCAACTCTTCTCCAAATCTATCACATTCCGAACAAACAGCGTCTATCGCTTTCCTTTAGTACATTGAAAATCGAAAAAGCTGAAATACCAGAAATTCAATTTACATATCCACAAAACATTGAACATATTCATTGGTAATGCAGCGCAGAATTTTAATCGCGATAGCTCTCTTGCTTATTGGAACGAGCAACAGCACGATTGCACAACGAACTACCTCTCGTGAAATTCAACAGAAGCAACGTGAGCTGCAATCACTCCGGGACGAAATAAAAAAATATGAAAGTCGTTTGAGCGACAACGAGCGTCGAGAAAAACAAACTCTAGAACATCTCGACGACCTTGAGCAACAAATTACTCTCACCCATTCATTTCTCCGAAAATTACATGAAGAAGAAACTCTCCTGAACAAGGAAATCGATACTGTCAAACAAGCAATCGATGAACTCGAGCAACAGCTTCAAATTCTGAAATCGCACTATGCAAACTATGTGCGCTCAGTTTATAAAAACGGCAGATTGTACGACATCGAACTTCTCTTCTCCTCGAAATCAATCAACCAATTATCAATCCGAATTGAATATTTGAAGCGGTTCTCACAGCAACGTGCGCAAGATCTGGCGCTCATCGAAGCAAAGAAACTGGAGCTCGAACAAAAAAACATCGAGCTTCAGGATAAACTCGAACATGAGCATATCCTTATCACAGAGAAATTAAAAGAAGAAACAAATTTAAAGAAGAATCATGGAGAACGTCAGAAACTCCTCGAAAAAATGCGCAAAGATAAAACGATGCTTCGGAAACAATTGGAGCGCAAGACCGCAGCGTATAAACAAATCGACCAACTCATTGCAGATTTAATCGAGAAAGAACGAATTCGCAAAGAGCGTGAAGAAGCAGAACGAAGAGAACGTGAACGCGCTCTCGCCAGCAAAGACAAAACGACATCTCAATTTCCAACTCCGCCAGTTACAAAAGGAGATTTTCCTCAGAAGCGCGGAGCGCTCCGCTGGCCAGTTTCCAATGGAGCAATTCATTCACGATTTGGCGCGTCAACGCATCCTATTTTGAAAACGGTAACTCAAAATAGCGGGATCGATATTGCCACGCCAGTAGGCTCAAATGTCTACGCTGTTGCTGACGGAGTTGTCGCCGTCATTTCTTTTATTCCAGGATTCGGAAACGTCGTCATCATCAATCATTCCGATGGCTACAGAACTGTCTACGCTCAATTAGCAGATGTGCTTGTAACTGAAGAGCAAAATATTACTGAGGGAACAATCATCGGGAAAAGCGGCGATACAGTGGATAGGCCGCTCGTCCATTTTGAACTCTGGCACGAACGAGAAAAATTAGATCCTGAACGCTGGCTTATTTCTCAACGATAGATTTCTTTGACTGGATACAAACTTCCAAATTTTTCTAACCGAACACTTTTAATTAACATTCGCACCTTGACGGCAAAAGAGTCATCCATTATATTTATAACTAATGGCATTTCAACTTGAAACACATTTAACGCCCTCTGGCGACCAACCTGAAGCGATTCGTCAACTTGTGGAAGGATTGGAGCGCGGCGATAAATGGCAAACTCTTCTCGGAGTAACCGGGAGCGGCAAAACCTTTACCATTTCGAACGTCATACAGCGCATCAATAAACCCGTGCTTGTCATGTCTCACAACAAAACGCTTGCCGCGCAACTCTATGCAGAATTGAAATCCTTCTTCCCAAAAAATCGCGTCGAGTATTTCATCAGTTACTATGATTACTATCAACCGGAAGCCTACATTCCATCTTCCGACACATACATTTCAAAGGACTCCTCGATCAACGATGAAATCGACCGATTACGGTTGCGAGCGACAAGCGCTCTTATCAGCGGCGATCCGAATGTCATTGTCGTTGCATCGGTAAGTTGCATCTATAGCATCGGCGCTCCTGACGAATGGATCAGTCAAACGCTCATTGTAAAGAAGGGAGACAAAATGAGTCGTCAAGCGCTCTTACGGCGACTCATCGATTTGCTCTACACACGGAACGATTATGAATTTGCCCGCGGAACATTCCGTGTGCGCGGAGATATTGTTGATATTATTCCCGGCTTCGAAAACGAGGAAGCAATTCGAATTGAATTTTTTGGAGATGAAATCGACCGAATATCCTACATCAATAAAATTGACGGTTCTGTGCTTGGTGAAGCAGATTTTGAAATGATTTATCCGGCAAAACAATTTATTACATCCAGAGAAACTATCGAACGTGCGATGGATGGCATTTACAAAGAACTTGATGAGCGTGTTCGCGAACTTCGTTCCCTTGGCAAATTTGTCGAAGCACAGCGACTCGAGCAACGCACTCGTTTTGATATGGAAATGCTGCGTGAAGTTGGCTACTGCTCAGGCATCGAAAATTATTCCCGACATCTCGCTGGTAGACCGCCTGGCTCGCGTCCAGCCTGTTTACTCGACTATTTTCCTAAAGACTTTCTTACAATTGTTGACGAATCGCACGTAACGATTCCGCAAATTCGCGGAATGTACGCCGGCGACCGCTCTCGAAAAACGACTCTTGTCGAGTACGGTTTCCGACTTCCATCGGCGCTTGATAATCGTCCTCTAACGTTCGATGAATGGGAATCGCTTATTCATCAGGTTATTTTTGTTAGCGCAACTCCAGGTCCATACGAACTCGAAAAGAGCAAAGGCGTTTTTGTCGAGCAACTCATTCGACCTACCGGAATAGTCGATCCTGAAGTCGAAGTTCGATCGAGCAAAAATCAAATTGATGATTTAATTGGAGAAATTCGTACTCGTGCTGCCCGCAAGGAACGTTCGCTTGTAACAACTCTTACCAAACGAATGGCGGAAGACCTTACAGAGTACTTTCAAAACATAGGCATTAAAGTGCGATACATTCACTCCGAAGTTGAAGCGTTGGAACGCGTCGAAACGCTTCGCGATCTGCGGTTGGGGGAATTTGATGTCCTCGTCGGAGTTAACTTACTTCGGGAAGGGCTCGATTTGCCCGAGGTCTCTCTCGTTGCAATTATCGATGCAGACAAAGAAGGCTTTTTACGTTCAGAACGCTCTCTTATTCAAACGGCAGGACGAACGGCGCGGAATGTCAATGGAAAAGTAATTCTCTACGCGGACACAATTACTCAATCAATGGAGCGAATGATTGCAGAAACAAATCGACGGAGAAAAAAACAACTCGACTACAATAAGAAGCACAACATTCAGCCTAAAACAATCTATAAAAGTGTAGATGAAATTCTTGCTGCGACATCTATCGCCGACATAAAATCAAAACGAGATCAGCGCGCCGAGATACAGCGACATGGGATAATTTCGGATACGGTTACTCGCTACCTTTCAAATCAACAGAAAAAAGATCTCGTCGAAGATTTAACGAAGCAAATGCGCCAGGCGGCAAAGGATCTAGAATTTGAACGCGCTGCCGCCATCAGAGATGAAATTACAAAATTACAGCAATCACTAAAGGAGTAGCACTTCAACAATTGCAGGGGAATAATTCGATGGATCGTTTCTTCCAGCCAATAGAAAAATATTTGCGACTTATTTCGTCCTCGCAAATTTTCTCTACAATTTCTGATTTTGTATATCCATCGCTCTGTTTGCTATGCAAATCTCCTGTAAACTTTATGCAATGTATTTGCGAACGATGCTGGGATTCGCTTCCACGAATTTCTTTCGATTCCACTCTCTACCTCGATACGAATCAGAAAATTACATCTACAACCCTTGCTGATGATATTGTATCGTGTTTTATCTTTGAAAGCGACGGCTCCTTCCAGCAAATTATTCATGCTCTAAAATATCAGGGCATTACGTCAGTCGGCGCTGAACTTGGTTCCTTTATTGCCAGCTCTTTGAAATCAAAAAACATTCTTCCTGACTGTATTATTCCTATTCCTCTCCATAAACAAAAATACCGGGAGCGCGGCTATAATCAATCGGAAATTATCGCACGAGGTATTTCAAAAATACTATCGATTCCTGTGGAGAGAAAAGTTGTAAAAAGAATCCGCTACACCAAATCACAAACAAAGTTAAGCGCAGAGGAACGTCGCAAAAATATGGATGGAGCATTTATTATCAATCCATCTCACGCAAACCGAATCGAACATAAGTCATGTCTTCTTGTAGATGATGTAATCACCACAGGCTCAACGATGCTCGCCTGCGCTTCCGCTCTCAAAGCAGCGCATCCCGCAAAGTTATTTGTCGCTTCTGCTGCAATTGCTAATTTTTCAAGTGTCTGAATATCTCACTTTCATTTCTACAAACTGACTATTTTCAGTCAACTTTATCTCATCCCAAATAACCTTTTTTTATCAATTTTGAGGTATTTCTTCCAATAAAAGCAAGGAACAGAAATTGAAAATCATAAACCAGAATAGAAAGGAATGAAACCATGCAGATAAGCGCAGTGCACATTACCGAACAACCGATCCCCGAACATATATGGAAAGCTATGGTAAATATCTTAAATGAAGAAAAAGAAAATGGAGAACCAAGCGAAAAAACAATTCGTCGTATTGTAACGCTCGCTTACACCGCTGGAATGACATCCGGACTCCATACAGCGCTTTGGCTTTGCGAACAAACATCAAAAAAAATATTTACAGAATCAATGTAATGATAATAAACACTAAGAGGGTACAATAACAATGGCAACGCCACAAATTATATTGACATCGGATGATCCGCAGCTCACTCCGCGCGACGATAATAAAAAAATGGCAAGTGAAATTCTTAAACGTGTGGATCAGCTCATCAAAAAAAATGATCTCGATCGCGCCCTCGCTGAATTGTATCATGCAAAGGAAATTGATCCCCGGAACGTATACGCCCAAGCGATGGAAGAACGGATTACAACCCTTAAGAAAGAAGCAGAAAAAAACAATGTTGTCTTAGAACAACAAGATTTTATTCCTGCAAGAGATACGGTTATCCAATCTATTCCAATGGAGCAGAAAACCGGACCAACACCAGAGGAAATCGAAATTTACCGTAAAGCTCTCATCAATGCGTGGAGCAATGGTTATCTCAAACCAGAGGAGAATGAGAAACTAAGCGCACTCCGCCAACAATATATGATTTCAGACGCCGATCATCAGCTTTTGCAAAAAGAAGCAATGCGCACTGGGTATCAACGCAGTCTTACGCAGAAAAATGCGCAAGCGCCAGAGCAACCATCAACTCCCGTTAGACACCGTGTAAAACCAAAAGATAAAATTCTGATCATCGATGACGATCCACGATTGTTAGAACTTCTCACAGCTTCGCTTCAAGATAGCGGTTTCGAAGTAATTGCCTTAACCACTTCCGATGAAGCGTTCGCGCTCCTTAGGAAGTTTACGCCAGACCTCATCCTTTGTGATATTAACTTAGAAACTTCCACAATGGGCGGATTTACTTTTTATGAAAAAATTCAGGAATTCAAACACATTCATCAAATTCCTTTCATCTTTCTTACAGGATTAACGGATGAAGCGCTTGTCCGGACAGGAAAAGAATTAGGCGTTGATGATTATCTGACGAAACCAATTTCTGAAGAGACCCTACTCTCAACTTTACGTGGGAAACTGAGGCGATTTAAACAGTTAAAGAATTCCATTACTTTACAACAACCTACTGTAAACGTCGCAGCATCGTAACATTGTCCAGAACAAGGCGTTTTTACAAAAACAAAACTATGCTACGACCCACGGCTCAAGAAGATTTTCATCTATACCTTCCAGAAATCGCGACGGCTTTGTAAGGATAAGTCCTGTCTCGCGATCGTAGACATTCATTGGATAAGTAATAATAAGATGTTCCTTTGCTCGTGTGCAAGCAACATACATCAAACGGCGCTCTTCTTCCATTTCTTCGTCGCTGGCAGCGGCACGAAGCGCAGGAAATCTTCCATCAAGAGCATAGATGATGAACACAACTCGCCACTCCAATCCCTTTGCACTGTGAACAGTCGAGAGAGTTAATAATTCTCGTTCTGGCCCTGGCGATTCAATATCAACGATACTATTCGTGGGCGGCTCAAGAGCTAAATCTGTCAACAATTCCGAAATCGAATCATATCGCTCTGCAATATTCTGAAACGTCTCGAGGTCTTTCCTTCTCTTAATATAATCTTCGTATTTACTCTTCATGAGCGGCTCATAGTATTGAAGAATATGATATGTTCTCTCGCCCGGCGTTCGATAGGAAAGCATTGTGTCGCGCAACATTGTAAAGAGTTCGCGTACCGCCTCAGGGTAATGATTATAATCCATCCAGAATTTTGAAGTTGCTGTCACAGGCTCTTGAAATTCTTTCGCTAAGCCAACACGTCTATCTAAAATATCATTGATCACCTTCTCTGCTGTGCGTGGACCAACGCCATCGAGCAACAGAAGAATTCTATTCCACGAAACGACATCTTGTGGATTTTCCAGAACTCGAAGGTACGCAATAACATCTTTCACATGAGCTGTCTCAATGAATTTAAACCCACCATATTTTCGGAATGGAATATTTGCCTTTGCAAGTTCTATTTCCAGGTCGAACGAATGGAATGAAGAACGAAACAGCACAGCCATATCTTCAAGCGGGATCCCCATTTCACGGAATTCCAAAATCTTTTGCACAACATACGCAGACTGCATATTTTCAGTTTCTGCCGCTACCAACTGAGGTAACGAACCACCCGATTTTTTTGTATAGAGAACTTTTGTGTACTTCCGCATATCTTACTCCTCGCTCTTCGGCGGTGCAGTTATATCTTCCCTATTCAAAATTGCATTGGCAAGATTCAAGATAGGTTGAGCGCTTCGATAATTTTCTTCGAGCTTGATGACTTTACAGTTTGGAAAATCTTCTTGAAATGTCAAGATATTCCGTATCGTTGAACCGCGAAACGAATAAATGCACTGCGCATCGTCTCCAACGACCATGATATTCTTGTGGTGAGCTGCCAACATTTTTACAATTTCTGCCTGCACTCGATTCGTATCCTGATATTCATCGACCATCACATAGCGATAGCGCTCTTCCAGTACGCGCTGAACTTCAGGATGTTCTCGTAACAGTGTTGCAAGATTATAGAGCAAATCATCATAGTCCATAAGATTATGTTCCTTCTTGTATTGCGCATAAGCTCGATGGAGTGCAAGAATTTCCGGCTCCTGCTCAAGGAATTGCGGATACTCCTGAGCAAGCAATTGAGAGACAGGAACAAGCGTATTGAGGGATTTGCTGTATAAATCGTAGAGAGTTTCTTTTCGAGGAAAACGTTTCTCACGAGTATCGAGTTTCATTTTTGTCCGTAACAAATTCACAACGTCTTCTGCGTCTGTTTGGTCAAGAATTGAATAATTCGATGTATAACCTAAAAGCTGCGCGTATCGGCGCAACACTGAATTAGCGAACGAATGAAATGTTCCGCCAGAAACTTCTTCGCAACGGCTATCGAGTAACAACGACGCTTTCCGTAGCATTTCTTGTGCCGCTTTGCGCGTAAACGTTAAAAGCAGGATCGAACTAGGCTTTACGCCCAATTCCACAAGATATGCCACACGATAGACAATAGTGCGCGTTTTTCCTGTTCCTGCTCCAGCAATAATAAGATGTGGACCTTCGACAGATGTGGCGGCTTCATACTGTGCATCATTCAAATCCTTTTTATAATCAATCCTCAAATGTTCAGGCTGAACAAGCCTCAACGGCGAGGAGCGATGCGATTGCAATGTATATTTTTTCATAACATTGAAAAGTATAAAAATTTTATGCAAAAAGTGATGAACATTTTCTGCGGTTTTCCTTGAGTTTTCAAAAACAAAGCTGTACGTTTATTTAGTTGTTAGGGTCATTGAATTTATAACCTTAGCCCACACAAAACAATAATGCAACCTTTCACTCACATAAAAAAACAACCGAAATAATATGAATATACTTGTATTAAATTGCGGAAGCTCATCTCTTAAATTTCAAATCATCGAAACAGATTTGAAGAAGATTGATAAAAATGAAGACAAACAACTTGCCAAAGGCATAATTGAACGAATTGGAAGTCAAGCGCTTGTTACGATGCAGGCGACTGGTTCTTCACCAGTAAAGCACGCTGCGCCACTGCGGGATCATAAAGCCGCACTCGACCACATCATCAAATGGATTATTTCTAACGACTCGAAAATTCCAAATATCCAATCGCTTGCAGATATTCATGCTGTTGGGCATCGAGTTGTACACGGCGGAGAGCGATTTACAAGTTCCACAATTATTACAGATGTAGTCATTCGCGGCATAGAAGATTGTATCGATCTTGCTCCACTCCACAACCCGGCAAATCTTAAAGGAATTACAGCTGCACGTGAAGTTTTTGGACCCGGCATTCCGCAAATTGCAGTATTCGACACATCTTTTCACTCAACAATGCCAGATATATCATTCCTCTATGCAATTCCTTATCAACTCTATCGCAGGCACAAAATTCGTCGGTATGGATTCCATGGAACTTCACATCGTTATGTCTCATATCGCTATAGACTCATCACCGGAAAATCAAAAGAAGAAACAAACATCATAACGCTTCATCTCGGAAATGGATGTTCAGCATGTGCAATTAAGAATGGAGAATCGTACGACACTTCGATGGGACTTTCACCGCTCGAAGGACTCGTTATGGGGACTCGGTGCGGTGATATTGATCCGGCAATACTTGAATTCCTTTCCCATAAAGAAGGGATGTCGATGACCGAAATTGACAATGTTTTAAATAAACAATCTGGACTTCTGGGAATTTCTGGATTGACGAACGACATGCGCGATCTTCTGGAAGAAGCCGAAGAACATCAAGACCGACGTGCAACGCTTGCGATCAACATTTTCTCGCAAAGAGCAAAGAAATACATCGGTTCATATTTAGCGGAGATGAATGGCGCAGATGCAATTGTCTTTACTGGCGGAATCGGTGAAAATGCAGCGCCAATCCGTCAACGAATTTGCGCAAATATGGAATGGCTTGGAATTGAAATTGACGACCAACTTAATGAAGAAACAATTGGCGGTAAAGAAGGTGCAATTAGTACGAAGGACAGCAGAATAAAGGTGTTCGTCATTCCAACGAATGAAGAATTGCTAATTGCGCGCGACACCGCTCGTTGTGTACTGAGCGCTCCTGAAAAGTAATATCCAATTCGCAAGGATGATAAACGGGGCAACAATGTCCCGTTTTTTATTTCGCCACACTCGAAATAGAATAAATGTAGATAGTCTGATTTTTATTGAATCGAGGATTCAACCTATAGAACACATCATCGAGGAAACTTGGAGATACTGTTGTTTCATAGGTAAGTTTAGCTTGTAGCGCACGTTCGAGTTTTTCTGATTTTTCCAGCGCCATCGGTCCAAAGAAAATTACATAATTCGGTAATTTCTCCCCTCGTTGAATTTTCTCTGCAATCTCTTTTTCAGAATCTGACTGCTGAATCTCATATATGTTTTTAACATACTGACCAGAATAAAACTGAGGCATTTGCGTTACGCCAATATCTCCGGCAACAAGCACATAGCCACTCACAGGTTTACCATAGAAATAGTACATCGCTTCGACTCTGGCTCGCTTTGAATAGTATGTGCTAAAGATTACCAAGAGGATACAGTTGACAATCCAGAACCACACCCACAGACTTTTTACCAATTTGCGATGTCGCTGCCAATACGTCGATGCTTCGACAGTGTCTATCCATCCCATTGTTGAAAGCATAAAGAGTTGTGGAACGACAGAGAATACAAACCGTTCTTGCTTATTTGGAAACATCGAGAGAAAGACAAAAAATGCTAATGACGAAAAAAATGCAATTGAAGTTTTTTTCCACTGACGCACAGCGCCGTACAGTAAAAAGAAACTTGTCGGGGGAATAAATGCGCCCAAAATTAGTAAAAGATAATTGTACCACCCACCAGTTGTGTAGTCGGAGCCATGTGTTGCATTATATCGTACGTACTCGATGACCGCTGCAAATGGATAGCCCCAGGCAAGCAAATCTGCAGTACCTTGAACAAGCAATGCCACACCAAATCCACCAGCGATGAGCAACCCGATATCCTTCCACTGTTTTTGCAATAACCAAATAAATCCTATTGTAGCAGGAATCAGTACAGTCTGATATCGAAAAACAAACGCTAACCCAAAGAGAGCTCCCGACCATAGGGCATTCTTTTTATTCTCTGGTGCACGCAACGCATAATAGAGTCCACCCATAAGCGGAGGAATGCACACTACTTCGATCAAATTTCTGACGCTGATAAATGGCAAGGGCCAAAAGAGCGCCAGCAAAATTCCAACCTTAAAAGCTGTTTTCTCCGACGAATAAAGTTGCGTTATCTTATAGCCAAAGTAGACAATAAAAAGAGAATACAATGCATGGAGAAAACGCACAATGAGCATCACAGTTTTTGGATCGACAATGTTGATGTCTCTCAATAAAAGGAAGAATCCATAATGAATTGCAGGATATACAATACTATGGCCATGGACGCCGCCTCTATTTTCCCAGTACGAAATATCGTGCATGATAATATGCGGTTGCTCGATTGGACCAAAATGATCATCGTGCATTCCATAACCTTGCGAGTAGAATACTGCAAGCAATCTCGGAAGCAGCGCAATGAAAAGAATCGAACGAACAGGATGTTTTTCAAGTTTTGAAAGAAGGGAAGTAGCCATAGAATAAATCTCAGTTTTGTGAAAGACGTTCTATAATGATAGATTGAACAAGTTGTAATTGCTCAACAGTGTTCACACCAAGGATTTCATTTTCATCATCCGCATGAATAGCGGAGACTTTTAGATTCTTTTTCCAAAAATATTCAAAGACATCTGTAAGATAGTATTCATTCTGAACATTATTTTGCTTTAGCGTTGCAAGCGCTTCAAAAAGGAACGGCGTCTGAAAGACATAAATTCCAGAGTTAATCTCTTGCACTTTTCGCTCTTCTTCAGTTGCGTCTTTTTGTTCGACAATTCTTTTCACCGAACCATCCTCATTCCGAAGAATTCTTCCATATCCTGTCGGATCTTGTAATATTGCAGTGAGTATCGTTCCTACAGCATTTGTTTTGTAGTGGTAATCTATAAGTCGCTGCAAACTTTCTTTCGTCAAGAGAGGAGCGTCTCCCGAAAGCACAACCACATCTCCTGTGAATCCATCCAATGCAGATTTTGTTTGCATAACAGCATGTCCCGTTCCAAGCTGCTCTGCTTGAATAACAAATTCAGCACGTGGATGTGATTTCCTCACATACTCGATGACTGTATCTCGCTGATATCCAACAATCGCAATAACTCGATCCGAACCAATGTCGAAGGCAACATCGAGCACATAATGAATCATTGGCTTTCCGCAAACTTCATACATAACTTTTGCTTTCGACGGATCTTTCATGCGGGTTCCTTTCCCCGCCGCCATAATAACTGTTGCAAGTGATTTGTGTGTATTCATAGAAGCGCTGGTTGATGAATATGAAATGTATCGATAAGGCGAGTGGCGCCATATCGAACTGCAAGCGCAATAATAATATCTTGTGTTTCAAGCGAGTGAAGCTCTTCGAATGTATCTGGATGAATAAATGCGATATAATCTATTTGAGCAGGATTGCTTGCTTCGATAATCTTCTTCATTTCCAACTGGAGCAATTCAAGATTCTTCTCGCCTTCCAATATTCTCTTTCGTGCGTGTTCCAGGGACTTGAAGAGAGCTGTCGCTCGTTCTCTCTCGTCTTTCGAGAGATAAGTATTTCGAGAACTCATTGCAAGTCCATCATTTTCCCGCACAACCGGAGCAATTTCAATCTGAATATCAAAATTCAACTCTCGAACCATTTTTTTGACAATGAATGCTTGCTGAACATCCTTCTGCCCAAAGAGGGCAATATGTGGTTTTGTAATGTTAAATAATTTTGCAACGACTGTCGTAACACCGCGGAAGTGCGTCGGTCTAAATTTACCTTCGAACCGTTGTGCAACGTCGCCGGGATCAATCGTTGTGCTGAAACCTGCAGGATACATTTCCTCGACCGTTGGATTAAATATAATATCAGCTCCGGCACCTTCAGCAATTTTTTTATCATGCTCCAGGTCGCGAGGATATCGAGCAAAATCTTCATTTGGGGCAAATTGCGTCGGATTGACAAAGATCGAAACAACAACGACATCGGCAAGAGAACGCGCACGCGCAATTAAACTCGCATGACCGGCATGGAGGTATCCCATTGTTGGAACAAGTGCAATTCTTTTCCCTTCCAATCGAACCTGTTCAGCCAATTGCTGCATTGCAGAAATAGATGGTATAATTTGCAAACTCACGGCGACCCCTTACGATGCAAAATGCCGGAGGAGCGTTGTGAGCGTTTCCTTTAATTCTTTTCGATGAACAACCATATCGACAAATCCTTTTTCCAACAAAAATTCCGATCGTTGAAAACCTTTTGGTAAATCTTTACCAATTGTTTGTTTGATAACGCGCGGTCCCGCAAATCCAATGAGAGCGCCTGGTTCAGCAATGTGAACATCTCCCAGCATTGCAAAACTTGCCGTAACGCCTCCTGTCGTGGGATCGGTCAATACAGAAATGTAAGGAACATGCGCATCAGAAAGTTGCGCAATCTTTGCGCTGGTCTTTGCCATCTGCATCAATGAGAGCGCGGCTTCCATCATGCGCGCGCCGCCGCTGGAAGAAATAATGATAAGCGGATGTTTTTTCTTTCTTGCAAGATCGGCGGCTCTGGCAATTTTTTCACCAACAACAGAGCCCATACTTCCACCAATAAATGCAAAATCCATACAAGCAATGACAACGGGAATTCCATTTATTTTTCCTTCGCCCGTACGAACTGCTTCATTCAATCCAGTCTTCTTCATTGTTTCTTCAAGACGTTTTGCATACGGCCTCGTATCGGCAAATTTTAAAGGATCGACAGAGCGCATCCTCTTCTCTGTTTCCTTGAATGTTCCTTTATCGAGAAGAATTTCAAAATATTCTTTGCTCCCAATCCGAAAATGATAATTACATTTGAAGCAAGTATAGAGATTCTCCTCTAATTGTTTCTTGTGAATAATCTCACCGCAACTTCCACACTTCGTCCACATTCCATCCGGAATATCCTTCTTTCCACTTTCCTGTGAGATATTTTCTTTTGACCGCTTAAACCATGCCATAAGTATCTCCTTCCCTCTATTTGTTTTATTACTTACGTTGATGTACAACAAAATCTTTAAGATAGAACGGCTCAAGTGTAGCAATATCTGCGAATTCTTTCTTCATATAAAGTTGTTTTCCAAGCTCTGCAATCACTCTACCGCTCAAAACTTTACGTACATCAACGCTAAGCGTCGAGAATGACGCTGATTGAAATATATTTTTAATATCCGTTACAATCATCTCAGTTTCTTTACCAAAATATTGAAGCACATTTTGGAGAGACACTATCGTAACATCAGATTGGAGAGTGCAATTGCCATCTTCTGTTTCATACTTTGCCACATAACAATCTCCTTGTTTTGCATCAATACACACTCCAATTTTTCGTACCTGAGGAAATTGATTGCAGGCGTGAAATGCTATTGCATGGAACGTTTGAACAGCAAGAAGTGGAATGTCCAAGCTGTAGCATAATCCTTTTGCTGTACTCATTCCAACACGTAAACCAGTAAATGAGCCGGGTCCAATCGAAACAGCAACTCCATCAATTTCGGAAACTGAGCAAAGTTCTTTCACCAAACTCAAAATTTGTTCTGAATGAATATGCGAATCCGAAAATGTACGTTCCTCTGCGCCGCGTTCTGAAAGCAATCCAACAGAACAAACACTGTGAGACGTTTCGATGCCTAAAATTGTCACAGGTTATTGCTCCTGCAACTGAATGTTAATGAAACGCTCATTCTCATTATCGCCAAGTTTTAACATAACATCATACCGTCGATGAGGAAGCAACCCACCAAGATTCTCTGCCCACTCGACACAACTAATTCCATCGTCATAAAAAAATTCTTCATAGCCAATATCATACAGCTCAAGGTTGGAAGTTATTCGATATAAATCAAAGTGAAATATTGAAAGAGGTTTCCCTTCTGCATCATATCCATTATAGGAATTAAACAGTACAAATGTCGGACTCGTTGCAACACTTGTTGCCCCAAATGCATCGCAGATACCCTTAACAAATTGCGTTTTGCCACTTCCAAGTTCGCCAAACAATGTAACAATATCGCCGCGCTTGAGTTGAACTGCAAATTCTTGTGCAACACGGCGTGTTTCGTCCGGAGAGAATGTATGGAACTCACGTTTCATCGTGGACGTAAGCGAATAATTGGAAGGATCATTTCTTCCATTGAAATGCCGCCGTGTTGAAAACTATCACGATAATGTTGAAGATACTTGTGATATTCTGTTGGATACACAAAGTAATAATCTTCTTTGGCGATAATATAGTTTGTTGTAATACTTGCCTGAGGTAACCGGTACTCGAGCGGGTGTTTAATAATAAGCGCATGTTTTGAATCAACTTTGAGATTTCGACCAAACTTAAAGCGAAGATTTGTAGATGTTTCTCTATCTGCAACAACCTTCGCTCCACGTAAACATCGAATGCTTCCATGATCGGTCGTGAGTACGATTGTAATATTTTTCTGGCTGCTGAGAGTTTTTAACATTCCAAACAGAGATGAGTGTTGAAACCACGATTGAGTTAGTGAGCGATACGCCGATTCATCTGGTACAATTTCTTTGAGTAACGGTGATTCCGAACGACCGTGCGCTAGCATATCGACAAAATTTATTACAATAGCCGTCACTTGACTCGAGAGATAGGATAGAATATTATTTTCTACATTCTTACCAAATTCGGATTCCAATATTTTTATATACTTTGGCTCGCTCTTCAACCGCACCCCTTTTCGCTCGAACAATTTATTGAAAAGTTCATGCTCATAGCGATTACTGCTCGTTTCATCTTCTACGCCTTCTTCCCAGATTTCAGGGAAACGTTTGGCAATATCTGACGGAAATAAACCGCTAAATATTGCATTCCGAGCGTAAGGAGTTGCAGTCGGAAGAATACTGAGGTAAAAATTTTTCTCGATTGCAAAGTAATCGGCAAGAAGTTTCTCCATCATTAACCATTGATCATACCTCAGACAATCAATTACAATGAAGAAGACACTTCGACCTTCCTGAACTTCGGGAAAAACATATTGCTGAACAAGCTCTGGTGAAATGGGAATTGAACGATGTGCTGTATCGAGAAGTTCCAGATAATAACGTTCAATAAATTTTGCGAATTCTGCATCGCATTCGCGTCGTTGATCGTAGAGTGTTTGCCGCAATCCAATATCCGGATGGGCATCCAGCTCAACATCCCATTCAGCAATTTTCCTTGAGAGTTCTATCCATTCTTCTAATGTACTTGCACGTTGCGATGCAACACTCATGCTTTGAAATTCATCAATGTAATTGCGTGAAAGATGTTCTGATGAAATTTTTTTCGCATCAAATACTTTTTTACATGCTAAAACAAGTTGACTTGGATTCACTGGCTTGATAAGGTAATCAGTAATCTTGCTCCCAATAGCTTCTTCCATGAGGCTTTCTGTTTCATTCTTCGTTACCATAATCACAGGGAGTAACGGTTGAAGCTCTTTGATTGCCGCAAGCGCTTCTAATCCGCCTAACCCTGGCATCATTTCATCAAGAAATACAAGATCATAGGGCGTGCTCTTTACAAGGGCTATAGCATCCTCGCCGTTTGTCGCAGTATCAACCGTATAGCCGCGTTGTTCAAGTAATTTGATGTGCGCCCGTAGAAAATCGATTTCGTCATCAATCCATAAAATTCTTTTCTCGTTTTTCATATAAATAAAATACTTATTAAAGGAACGAATCGCAATTAGATTGACGAAAAGGTTATGGAAATTCTTTCCGCTCGCATTATAAAAATAAAAAGCCTGAGCATCGTACATGCTCAGGCATGGAATTATCAAAACGCACTTCTATCGTTACATAATGCTAAACAAAAGGTCGGCATAGGTTGGAATAGGCCAGAATTTTCCATCGACGAGCGTTTCGAGTTTATCCGCTTCAACTCGCACTTTATTCATTGTTGCAAAAACTTCGTCTCGAAAATACTGTGCCTTCTTGAGTAAATCATCGATATCTGAGGAAGACAATGATTTTTCCAACGCCTCTGCATTATTTTTGAACGCATCGATCGTTAGCACAAGTTTTCTCAACAATCCTTCTGCACTCATCGATGGCATATTCGCCTGTTTTAACGATGTTACAGTTTCTGCTACTTCCCTGGCATATTTCAATGCGGCGGGTAACAATTGACGATGTACCATTTCAATCATTGTGAGCGCTTCGATGTTAATAGTGTTAATATAGTTCTCAAGATAAATATCATACCGCGCAAAAAGTTCATCGCGTGAGAGAACAGAATGCTTTTCAAAAACTCGAATTACTTTTTCATCAATCCATGCTGGAATGGCGTCAACCGTTGTTGTGATATTTGGCAGGCCGCGCTTTTCTGCCTCCTTAATCCATTCTTCTGAATAATTGTTCCCATTAAAAATAACTCGCTTATGCGCCTTTACTATTCCTTTTATAATTGTTTCAATTTCTTCATCGACGTCGTCCGCCTTTTCCAACCGATCGGCAATCCGTGAGAGTGTTTCAGCAACAATTGTATTCAACGCCATATTCGGATCTGCAATTGATGTGGATGACGGGACCATCCGGAACTCAAATTTGTTTCCAGTAAATGCAAATGGCGACGTACGGTTCCTATCCGTCGAATCTTTAGGAAACACAGGCAAAGTCGAGACGCCAAGTTTAATTACTTCGCCCTTTGCCGATTTTTTGACTCCACCGTTGGCAAGCTGTTCTAAAATATCTGTTAACTGATCGCCAAGAAAGATTGAAATAATTGCTGGAGGAGCTTCATTAGCCCCAAGACGATGATCATTCCCTGGATTAGCGGCGGATGCCCTTAATAAAGCCGCATACTCATCGACGGCTTCAATGACAGTAGCGAGAAAGAGCAAGAATTGTTCATTCTCATGCGGCGTCGAACCTGGTTCAAGTAAATTATTCCCTTCATTTGTACACATAGACCAATTGTTATGCTTCCCCGAGCCATTGATACCTGCAAAAGGCTTCTCGTAGAGCAAACATACTAATCCATGTCGATTTGCAACTTTCTTGAGCGTTTCCATTACTAACTGATTATGATCGGTTGCAATATTCGTTGTTGTAAAGATTGGAGCTATTTCATGCTGAGATGGCGCAACTTCATTATGCTTTGTTTTTGCCATCACACCCATCTTCCACAATTCCTGATCGACTTCATTCATAAAATTTGCAATGCGTTCATTGAGAGTTACAAAGTAATGATCTTCCAATTCCTGTCCCTTTGGAGCTTTCGCGCCAAACAACGTACGACCAGTAAGAACTAGATCTTTTCGCTTTTCAAAAAGAGTTTTATCAATTACAAAATATTCTTGTTCTGCGCCGACCGTCGATATAACCTTTTTAACAGTAGAATTACCCATTGCTCGTAAAACACGCACTGCTTGTTTCGAGAGAGCTTCCATCGACCTGAGTAACGGAGTTTTTTTGTCAAGCGCTTCGCCCGTATAGGAACAGAACGCAGTAGGAATACAAAGTACGCCGTCTTTGATGAATGTAGGCGATGTGCAATCCCATGCTGTATAACCGCGAGCTTCAAATGTTGCCCGCAATCCTCCCGATGGAAAAGAAGAAGCGTCCGGCTCACCTTTTATGAGTTCTCTTCCGGAAAATTCCATTATCACCTTTCCTTCTTTTGTAGGCGAAATAAACGATTCATGTTTCTCTGCGGTTATCCCTGTCATCGGTTGGAACCAGTGCGTAAAATGAGTAGCGCCTTTCTCAATAGCCCAATCCTTCATAGCATTGGCAACAATATCCGCTATAGCAGGTTCGAGTGGAATGCCTTCATCGATGGTACGCTTCAGCGCTAAATATGCGCTCTTTGGCAAACGAGTGCGCATTACCGATTCATTGAACACATTACTGCCAAATGTATTTTCAATTGATTCCTGCGGCGGCAAGTCATACTCTTTATCCATTTATTCTCTCCTTGTCATGATTCGATTCATAATTTAATTATGCTACAATCAATAATAACATAAATAACTTAAAGAAACAATATATTTATCGATATTTATTTAGGCAAATACGCAGAAAAACTTTAGCAATGTTTATTGACACTCTGTCGAATTTCTTCACAATTGCTGAAAAATGATGAAAGGAAGAAATAACTGATTTCGACATAGTCAGAAAAATATTAGCCGCCTAAAGTAAAATGGATTCATCGTCGGGAAAATCGCTCTTCTTGAAGAAGAAGCCGAAGTGAAATTCGGTGAGTATCCCCTAATGAATTTTCCTCCCCAAATCGTGCAAAGGCATAATCAATATCAAGTTTTCGCAAATGCAACCCTGCGCCAAGAGTAAGTTGCTTCACATCGCTATAGCCAACACGTATTGCAATCGCATGCTTGTAATCATACTCAAGTCCGACGTGAGGATCAAAACTTATTGGACCAAGAGAAGCAACAGAAGCCGTTCTTCGATTCTCGAACCTCACATCGCAATCGACTGTTGGGGCAAAAGTACCTTTAAGAAAATCTAAGAAATATGCTGTGCCAATTTTTATTGTAGGAGAAATTAGCTCGTTTGTTCCTGTTGACCATGCAACAAGAGTGGTTGTAATATCCTGAGCATTGACTCCAATCCACCATCGTTCTCGCGGTGAGTAGAGAATCCCTGCATCGAATCCAATTCCAAGAGCAGATTCTGACGCAATAGAATGATAAATTACCTTTACATTAACGCCGTATGAAAAATTCTCTTTAGAGCGCTGAGCATACGTAAAATAAAACGCCCAATCAGCAGCCGTAAAATAAGTTATCTTGCTGTAATCAAGCCGCACCGCGTTTTCATACTGATCGGGTGGAATTGGATTGCCATTCACATCAATTCCTGCTAATCTTGTATCCGCAATATTATCTACCCCAAGACGCAAAACGCCAATTCCGATACTGTTCTCTTTGCCAACAGGAATACTCACACTTCCAAAATCGTAATTGATAAGTCCTGCAAAACGCTCCTCATGCATAAGAACAATTTCTGGATAATCGATACGTGCAAGCGCCGCAGGATTCCAATAGCATGCGAATCCATCTTGCGCTAATGCAACGTACGAACCGCCAAGCGCAAGCGCTCTACCGCCAACACCAAGGGAAAGAAATTCGCCAGCATACTTCGCTATGTGTTGAGTAAAACTCAATTGAGATGATAAAACGACCAGAGCGCACAAACGAATACATCGTTTCATATTATCCTTTTCCCTTATCTGTTTTAAAAGAAAACCCGACGTTGTGTCGGGTTTCCACTTGATTCTTTTGCATTAGCGGTTTTTGCAACTGCCAAGCATTATTTCACAACGCACTAACAATGAAGCCGTCTTATCTCCTTTATAATCGTTCTAAAAGTAGCAGATTGAAACGAAAGAAGCAAGTCATTCGATACGTTCTGCGCCAAAGTCACGTAGCAATATTTGAATGATTGGATGCTCGACTTCATCTTTCTCTTTTATTACACCTATACTTGCGCTCACTTCAGATTTCTTCTGTTGTAAAGGAATATTTTTTTGTAATATCGGCTCGATCGCAACCCGTTTTCCTACAATCCTTTGAATGGTTTCATTTAAGTACGTTTTCTCTCTTTTCAGGGAATTAAATTGAAAATCATCAGAGCAAGATATTCGCACTATTCCGTCTTTTATATCGCAAGGAGTAGCATTCCCCAACGATATTCCTAAGGCAATTCGCTCATGAGATACTCCTTCAACAAATGTATTCCACTGTCGAAATACTTCTTCTATTGTTATTGATTGAAGCGGGGCTCCACTATATGAAACAGTTGATTCTTGAAGATGGGCGACTCTATTTTCGGTTTTCTGAGTCTGTTTCTCCACACTGCGACGGTATGTATTTTCAAAGGATGTTCCACCCAAACCTGCTGAAGAAGTCGAAGGATGATGTTCTAAAATATCATCAGATGCAGTTACTTTCCCGTTTGGAACAGTATCAATTTTTTTTTTCAGTTCATCAAGCTGATCAAGGAGTTCCTTTAGTTCTATTGAGCTTTCCATATTTACCATCATCAATACAGTAGCTTCTAGGCGATAACGAGGTTGCGCTGCCCAACGTAATGCTTGTTCAAGCTCAGTTAGGTGTTTTAAGTATCGAAGCAAATCAATCTCATTAAATTTTTTAGCTTCGGCATGGTATCGCTCAGCAATTGACTCTGGGACCTCAAGCAGAGTTGATGAATTTGTTGTACGTGCGATAAGTAAATTTCGCACATGCTCGATAAATCCTTCAACAAATTCTCGGATATCATATCCTGCTTTCAGCATTTCGTCAATAATACGCAAAACTTCTGAAGCATTTTTTTCTTTCATTACTTCAATAAGTTGGAAGTAAATATCTTGATCGACTACGTGGAATGCACTGAGTAATTCTTGCGCCGTAATTGTATCTCCACAAAAAGAACGAACTTGCTCAAAAATACTTTGCGCATCACGGAGCGAACCATCTGCACGCTTTGCAATAATCTGGAGCGCATCATCTTCTACTGAGATATGTTCTAATTCTGATATACTTTTTAAGTTTGCAACAATTTCAGCAATGGCAATCCGTCGGAAATCAAACCGCTGACAACGAGAGAGAATTGTCATTGGAACTTTGTGAACTTCCGTTGTCGCAAAGATAAATACAACGTGACCCGGCGGCTCTTCCAGAGTTTTAAGAAGCGCATTGAACGCTTCTTTCGTTAGCATATGAACTTCGTCAATGATGTACACTTTATACTTGCCATGGGTGGGCATATATCGCACAGAATCTCGAAGATTGCGAATCTCTTCCACGCCGCGATTCGACGCCCCATCAATTTCGATAACGTCGAGGCTGCGACCTTCGAGTATTTCAACGCACATTGCACAGGTATTATCTGGATTTTGATTCACTGGCGATTCGCAATTCAACGCACGTGCAAGTATTCGCGCTGTCGTCGTTTTACCACAACCGCGTGTCCCGCTGAACAAATAAGCGTGAGCGACTCTGTTCGTCGCAAGTGCATTCTTGAGTGTGCTTGTTACATGACTTTGACCGATAACTTCATCGAACGTCATCGGTCGATATTTTCGTGCAATTACTTGATAAGCCATAGTCGTACCGCCATTCAATTTATTCTTTTATGTTAAAGCGAACTATGAAAAGATAGAACAATTTACACTTTTGATTTTCTTTTTCCAGCTTTTGGTTTTGATTTTTTTGAACTAATGGAATCCATAAATACATACTGAGTAGCTTCTTCAATGGTTTCAACAGGGATAATTGTAAGGCCCTCTTTTACCGTTTGCGGAATCTCTGACAGATCTTTTTCATTCTCTTTTGGAATCAAAACCGTCTTAATTCCGCTCCTTTGAGCCGCAAGAAGTTTTTCAGTAAGTCCACCGATTGGAAGTACGTTCCCTCTCAGTGTAATTTCTCCCGTCATTGCAACATCATTCCTCGCCGGACGATTTGCAGCTGCAGAAATAATCGCCATTGCCATTGTAAGTCCTGCCGACGGACCGTCTTTTGGAATTGCGCCTTCCGGTAAATGAATGTGAATCTCTTTCCCTCGCGTAAAATACGGATGAATGCCAAACTTCACTGCATTCGAACGAATATAACTCAACGCCGCTTGGGCGGATTCTTTCATTACATCTCCGAGCTGACCTGTAAGCGTTAGTCGTTCACTCCCTCGCATTATCGCAACATCAACATTAAGAATATCTCCACCAACACTTGTCCACGCCAATCCAGTTACCGAACCAATTCTCGGTTTCTGTTCAGCTGCTTTTGTTCGATATTTTGGAACTCCAAGATAGCGTTCGACAGATTCTCTGTTAATTACAATGAGCTTTTTATGGGAGGAATTCTTCTTTCCATTTTTTTGTTTAGCAATTACCATTTCCTTTGCAACCTTACGACAAATATTTGCAATCTCACGCTCTAAATTTCGAACACCTGCTTCACGCGTATACTCATTGATGATCTTCATAATCGCATCATCTTCAAAAACAACTTCTCGTTCGCTTAAGCCATGAGCCTTTAGTTGCTTTGCAACGATATGCCTCTTTGCAATTTCTTTCTTTTCATGGTCAAGATATCCGGGTAACTCTATGACTTCCATTCTATCTTCTAATGGAAGAGGAATTGCGTAACGAACATTTGCTGTTGTAATAAACATTACCTTCGACAGGTCGTAATCCACTTCAAGATAGTGATCGTTAAAAAAGCTATTCTGTTCTGGATCGAGCACTTCCAGAAGCGCTGCCGATGGATCGCCGCGAAAATCCATGCTCATCTTATCAACTTCATCCATCAAAATAACAGGATTGACAACTCCTGCGCGTTTCATGGATTGTATAATTTTCCCGGGAAGCGCGCCGATGTACGTACGACGATGTCCTCGAATTTCTGCTTCATCACGTACTCCGCCGAGTGAGAGTCGAACGAATTTCCTTCCGAGCGCTCTGGCAATTGATTTCGCAAGAGAAGTTTTACCAACTCCTGGCGGACCTACAAAACACAAAATTTGTCCACGCATTTCTTTTACAAGATTTAGAACAGCAATGTGCTCCAGTATTCTCTCTTTCGGTTTTTCCAATCCATAGTGGTCTGCATCGAGGATATCTTTTACATGCTCAATATCAAGATTATCTTTTGTTCGTTTATACCAGGGAACATCAAGGAGCCAATCAAGATAATTCCTTATCACTGTAAATTCAGGGGACATTGGAGGAGTTTTTTTCAACTTATTAAATTCCTCCATGGCCTTCTCTTCCACTTCTTTTGGCATCTTTGCGGCTTTTATTTGCTCTTTTAACTTCGCAAGTTCTGGCGTCGCCTCATCATCGCCTAGTTCATCTTGCAATATTTTTATTTGTTCCTGAATAAAATATTTCCGCTGCGATTTCTGTATGTTATCCTGAACTTTTGAATCAATTTCGTGTTCGATTTTTAGAATATTTACTTCCGTTGATAGAATCTTTGCCAGTTCATAGAATTGATCTCGGAGCGATTGAATTTGAAGAATCCGCTGCTTGACTTCTACACTCTGAAGGATGTTCGATGCTATGTAATACAACTTCCGCTGAGGTTCTTTAATACCATCGTACGCAATGACGACTTCCGGCGGTAAATTTCTGTTCAGACGTACGTATTCGGTAAAAAGCGATGAAACATGCCGGACTAATGCTTCAATCTCTCGCTCGACGACTACTTCAACTTTGACAATCGAGACTTCTGCTTCAAGGAATTTTGGATTTTGAATAAATCGTTTAACGGTCGCCTGTGCAACTCCATCCACCAAAATCTTCATTAAGCCGTTCGGGAGTTTTAACATCTGGATAATTTTTGCAACCGTTCCTTCATGGTAAATATCATTCTCCGTCGGATCGTCAACCGCTGCATTTTTCTGTGCAACAAGAAAAATATTTTTCCCTCTATGCTCTACAGCTTCCGTCGCTGCAAGGAGCGATGCTTCACGTCCAACTAAAACCGGATAAATCATATATGGGAAAACAACAACATCTCGAAGTGGAAGAATGGGAAGAACTGTCGGAATTTCTTCTAATGTTTCTATTTGTTCAGATACTTTACTACTCTCATTCATATTTTTTATTACTGCTCTACTTCCTAATTTTGGATTTGTTTGATTTTCTGTAGGTGCGCTTTTAATTTACCTATGATTTGTTGTAGAAGCAAGAAAAGCGTTTTCGTGGGTTAATGGCGCAATTCTCTTAGTAATATTTTATTCACAGTTTATCAACAATCTGAAAAATCATTCCCTGTAGCATCTACCTACAATTGCAACTCCATCTGAAATAAATTATATTGCTTCCAAAATTTGTTCATCTCAATCCAAACTACATCATAAGGAGAACTTCAATGGAAGAAACATTTCAAGCAGTAGACCAGCCTTCAATAGAATGCAATCAGGATGCGCTTCACCATTTAAGCACAATGCGAAAATGGACCCTCTTTCTTTCAATTGTAGGTCTCATTGCCATTGCTCTTATGGCTCTTTGTGGATTTTTTATGATAGTAGTAATAAATCTTGGAGAAAATTTCATTGGAGAACAATATTCACAAATTCCATTGATGATTATAGGAATATTGATTCTGCTCTTTTGTATCCTATACTTCTTCCCCTCTTATTACCTTCTTAAGTTTTCCGGATTAGTACAACAGGTACTTATAACAAAAAATTCTTCTATGCTTTCATCAGCAATCAAATACCTCAAAAACTTTTTCCAATACATTGGCATACTTACATTATGTATGTTTGCGCTCTATGCTATTATATTCCTCTCTTCGATTATTGCCAGCGTCATCATTCGGTAAAAGAATGTGAAGGGACACAGAAGATTGTCTTTTGAAGTAATTCTCCCCTCAGATACATTTCTTTGTGATTATCAATTTACCTCTTCGCCACATCAAGGCAATGAATTACTGCATCATAAACAACCTCGACTGGAATTTGTGCCATGCAGTAACCATCAGTTCTGTGGTACTCGAATCCGAGATCGAGACAGGGACATTGTGGACAGGAAGTTCGAATTACAACTGCATTTGGATTGATCGGTCCCCACTGTACGCTATTCGTTGGTCCGTGGAGCGCTACCTGTGGCTTTTGCAGCGCCGCAGCGAGATGCATCACGCCATTGTTTCCAGAGATAACAACATTCGATAATGTAAGAAATGCCACTAATAATGGTAGTGGAACATTCGTAACAATGCTGGAATATGTTGTCACAACTTTTGCAAGCTGATCTGTCAAACGCACCTCATCACCGTATCCTGTAAAAATAAACCAAAGATTATAGTTTGACGATAATCTCTTACACAATTGCTCGTAATAATCAATGGGCCATTCACGAGGAAAGCCATGGCTCCCACATCCAGGATGAATTAGTACAATAGGAAT
>DAOOUW010000024.1:0-33384 GCA_035390885.1 Bacteroidota bacterium
ACAGTTTTTGTAAAGGAGCTTTCCCGGCGAGCATTCCAGGCGCCTATAAATTCAGCTCCATTGTCAGTTTGGAATCGGCAGTTGCGGAACGAAACGCCACAACGGCGGAGATGGTCAATAATGATTTCAGCGAAGAGCGTTGCAAAAGTTAATGAGCGTTCTTGAGCATAAGCAATAAACTGAAGACCGCTGACAACTTCACGAGCAGTGTATTGGACTTTTGGGAGGACAAGACGCATCAGTTGAGGATAGAATTCAGGAATATCAGTTAAATCTTTCGTATCAAGGCATGTTTGTTCAAATAAACGCCATTTTTCTTTCATTTGACGGAGGTCTTGTTTTGTTGTATGTTTTCGTCGAGGACGTTTGAGAAGACCTTCTGTGCGCCAGATTGAACGAATTGCTTTTTCACTCAAGGGTATATCAAAATCACGTTTTGTTCGTTCTGCACCCCAGGTTGGGAGTGTTCGTTTCAATTCGATGACCCGTTGGCGTAGTTCTGGCATAATTTTTCTTGCTGGGTTCTTTGGGGCTCGAGAATGTTCTTTCAAGCTCTCGAATGTCTTTCCATCCCATCGTCGGAGCCATTTGCGCACTGTTTTGACAGTGGTCGAAAATTCTCTCGCTGCTGGTTTTATGCCGTGTTCTTTGGCGTATCGAACCAACTCTAATCGAAGATATTTTGGGTCTTTACTTTCTCGCATAATTGTATACTATGGTATAGGGTTCATTGTTGGAAGTTTCTCCTTCTGTGTCGTTGTTGTTGACTCAATCAATTTCTGCAGCTCTGGGGAAACTTCCAAATATTTTTTTATGAAGGAAAGACTACGTTCGCTACGCTCACTCCATCTTTCCTTCAAGATGTGTAACAATCCATTCTGATACTGCCCTCTGTCCCTCCTTTCCATGTATCTTCAGGGGGATACCATGTACCTTCCGATTCCCAAGATTAAGAATAAACTCCATTGAAATTGATAAAAAAATTACTTTAATGATAATACATTGTTATTCAATGAAGGCAGAAAATGAAGAAAGGAATATGTCTGGTTTTTCTTAACTTTTGCATGTGATTTTGGACGATATAGCACAGATTATCTAAAGCGTATTTTTGGTAAAGAGAGTGAAAAATCAAGCAAATAGAACAAATACAGTTGTAATGCAATCAACGTTATCAAGATTCAACAATCAATTTTATATTCCAACTAAAGGCGATTTTAATACTTTACCTCATCAAGTGGAAGTTGTGTCATTCGATATTGGATATTACTTTGGTTCGAATAATATAACTGTGAGTATAATGCAAAAAATTACTAATGGAAATTACCATCCCGCAATAGATTACAGAGTACAGGAAGACAACAGGATATGTCTATAGAAAAAATACAGAGGCATACTTATTACAACAACTTCCCTAATCGAACTAAACAATAATCGAGGTGAAAAATTGAGGAAAATTTGTTTCTCTCTTTTATTTATTATTTTTATGAACGTCATGCTAGTGGCTCAAAACAAACCTCTCTGTTATTCGTCTATAGAAAATTGGTATGGGGATATGTTCGGTGGTGAAGTAACAGTCCGGCTAGAAATTCTTGCTAATGATAAAGATACTATGGAAATAGTTTTACAAAAAGTCATAACGCCGTTTTCTCCAATAATAGATGTAAGGACTCAAGCAAAGCTATCGTAAGGGTGTTATGTTTTCAACATTTAATGATGGTTGGGACAACAAAGTCTTTATAGTGAAAGATGATGCGATTGTTTTATTTATAGATTGTAAAAAATTTTCGGATATAGGCAAGAATGCAACACGATGCTATGGTTCAACTCACCACCTGAAATTGGATAGTTGTAACTCTTCGGTATCGGATTCTGAATGATAGTGGGTTGCATCATAGGAGGAGAGTAATTATAAAAATGAAGAATTGGCTCATTATATTTTTCTTGTGTTTTTCTCTTTTAATTTCCTTGAATTGCAGAGATTATCAGACAGTCCAGAGGAATAAGCAAGATGGGTACAATGAGCTAGCAAAATTACTAGAATCTGCCATTACAAAGGAAGTAAAAGATGGAATCGTCTCAATATCATATTGTCCAGATAATACTTGTGAGACATTTTCAATGCCAAGCAGAAATCCCGAAGAGAAATTATGTGATTTTGTGTATCTCTATTTATATTTTGTTTCTGATTATTATTACCTCGATGATTTTAGAAAAAAAGTAGGTTCTGAAAAGATCGGCGCGATAATCGTAAGGAATGAACGAATAACTACAAAGAACGATCATTTACAAGAGGTTAAAGATGTAATCGAATCAATGGCTAAGGAGTATTCGATTAAGGCAACATTTGTTCGCTATGATGAATCAACAAGAAGTGAAACGGCGATAGATATTCAGTCTGAACTAAAGAGAATAAAGAGGTAGCGATTCGATTCCTTTTGGTTGAAATAAATTGTGTATTGTATTGCATTGATAACTCAAACGGAATCAATTAGGATGACTTTTAGGAACTATAGGCTACGCCACATTCGGTTACAAGTGTACTATTAGATAAAATATGTGCGTAAATTAACATCGCTAATTTTTGTTTGCATGCTAATTCAAAGCTGTAAAAACGAGGGACAACTTAACAGGAATATTTGTTCGACTACTTCGATTAGCAATTATGTAAAGAGTGCAGTTGAATTAAACGATGCTGCTATGAATACCGTTAGAAGCGCTTTCCTTCAAATAGAAATAGCGAAGATTTTGGGAATGTCTTGAATGAAATATTTTTATTGAACTTGCTGAATAAGAAGGATAGAGCAGAATCAAGGATGGAATATTTGAGTATAAATTTCCCTCATCGAGAAGAAATGATCGAAGAAGTAAAAGTAAAACTTAAAGAATATAATAGGAAGCAATTTGTGAACGAGTATATTAACTCACATAAATATGATGGAAAAGAATTCTAGTAAGAGATGTAACAATAAACATTATGATGGGGCATTCAAAAGAGCAAAGTGAGAATAATTGCTAATGGTTTTGCAAACGGTAAAAAATATAATTGAGGTTTACTATGATAAAAATATTTTTGAAGTATGAGCTACTCCTTTTTCCTCTATTTGTCCTAGTGCAGGGCTGCAATTCCCATTCTTCTTTTCCTATTGGTTGGAGATCGCCAATGAATTCAGAAATGAATGATGATTGGAGAAAAAGAATTCCAAATAAATTTCTAAAAGTTGTCGGTGATTTTAATGGCGATAAAGAAAAAGATGAAGCAAGGTTGTTGGTGAATAATCAAGATAAGTCGATTGCTTTATTTATTAAATATCGAATGGATGGTGAGAATAGATTTTTTCTACTCGAAATCGGAGATTCTTTGTTGATTCATTCTATGGGAATACAATTAGTAAAGCCTGGTAAATATTTAACTGCTTGTGGAAAAGGGTATTGGGATTGTGGTGAAGATGAACCACCAGAAATTTTGTTAAGTTGTGATGCAGTGGACTTATTCATAGTTGAAGGCGCTAATTCATTTATTTTTTGGGATAGCGTAGATAATAAATTTAGGAGAATTTGGATAAGCGATTAAACGGATTGTCACTAAACATAAATAAGAA
Source organism: Bacteroidota bacterium (assembly GCA_035390885.1). GTDB lineage: Bacteria > Bacteroidota > Ignavibacteria > UBA10030 > UBA10030 > JAOAFT01. The sequence goes on from DAOOUW010000024.1 coordinate 3,600, forward strand.
TCGAACAAGATACATTGCGGATTTCTCAACTACAAAGGGAGACGGACGGGTCTCCCTTTGTTATAAATTCTGTTTATGAAAATTATTACTTCTTAAATTCTGCAACCAAGCCCTGTAACACAGCTTTTGCATCACCAAAGAGCATGCGTGTATTTTCTTTATAGAAGAGTGGATTTTCAATTCCAGCGAATCCCGACGCCATTGATCGTTTCAGAACAATGACCGTTCGTGCTTTATCGACATTGATAATCGGCATTCCATAGATAGGACTTTTAGGGTCTTCTCTCGCTGCAGGATTCACAACATCGTTTGCCCCAACAACAAGACAAACATCAACAGTATCCATCGTCGGATTGACGGCATCCATTTCAAAAAGTTTATCGTAGGATACGTTTGCTTCTGCAAGGAGAACATTCATATGCCCTGGCATTCTTCCTGCAACAGGATGAATTGCAAATTTTACATCGCAATCATTTTTCTCAAGTAAATCTGCAAGCTCACGAGCGGCATGTTGAGCTTGCGCCACTGCTAATCCGTAGCCGGGTACAATAACTACCGAGCGCGCAGATTCCAATAAAAGATAAGCATCTTCGATGTTGATGGGCTTTACTTTTCCCTGCGCTTTCTCTCCGCTTCCTGACGTAACCGAACCAAATCCGCTGAACAGCACATTGGCAAGAGAACGATTCATTGCCTTGCACATAATATTTGTTAGAATCAATCCGCTGGCGCCAACAAGAGCTCCAGTTACAATAAGCACATTATTTTGAATGACGAATCCTGCTAAACTCCCTGCAATACCAGAGTAACTATTGAGCAAGGAAATAACAACCGGCATATCGGCTCCGCCAATAGGAATGACAGAAGTAACTCCAAGGATCAAAGCGATAACAGAAAGAAAAATGAGGAGCGAAAAGCCATTCGCAGGAGCAAGAATGAAGAGAACACCGCTCACAATTGCTGCAAGTAGAATTGCACCGTTAACGAATTGTTGTCCTTTGAAGAGAATAGGTTTCCCCTTCATAACTTCCTTTAGCTTTGCCCATGCGATAACGCTTCCAGAAAAAGTAACTCCGCCAACAAGAATTGTGAGCACAAGCGTTATTGCTGTATACAATTCTATTGAATAAGGGAAAAGAGGATCAAGCGACATTTGATATTGTTTGTAGAATTCCGACCAACCGACAAGGAAACATGCTAAACCTCCATAGCCGTTGAGGAGCGCAACCATTTGAGGCATTTCTGTCATTTTTACTATTCGAGCAAGAACAACTCCAATGATCGAGCCGATAAGTAAACCAATGATAATGTATGAATAATCGACAACTTTGAATTCAAGCAAAGTGGCAATAATTGCTACGAGCATACCAACAGAGGAAATTAAATTTCCATTCCGCGCTGTTTCTGGTTTATTCAATCGCTTGAGGCCGGTGACAAACAGCAGAGCGGCAACAAGGTACATCATTTCTGCAATAAACTTCATTTCTTTGTCTCCTTCTTCTTAAACATCTCGAGCATTCTGTTCGTTACAAGATAGCCGCCAACGACATTGATTGTTGCAAACACAATTGCGATCGTTCCAAGGATCGTGCTAACCATATTATGAGCTTCTCCAGCTGCGACTAATGCGCCGACAAGAGTAATACCGGAAATTGCATTCGATCCAGACATGAGCGGTGTGTGAAGGATCGACGGAACTTTCGAGATGACTTCAATGCCAAGGAATACAGCAAGGATAAAGATATAGAGTAAGAAAATTAAATTTTCCAGTGTCATAGTTATTCTCCTTTTTTCTGAGCAAAGAGTGGATGAATAATTTCGCCGCCATGCGTTACAAGGCAACTGGCAAGAATGTCATCCTTGCGATCGAGAATGAATTCTTTCTTTTCTGTATCCCAAAATTCATCGATGAAATTCAAGATGTTATTAGAATACATTTGGCTTGCATCGTAAGCGACTCGTCCAGGCATGTTGCGAAGACCAACAATTGTTACGCCGTTGTGATTTTTGATTTTTCCAGGAACCACGCCTTCGACGTTACCGCCGGTTTCGACGGCCAAATCAACAATAATGCTCCCTGGTTTCATTGCCTCGACCATATCCTTCGCAACAATGATTGGAGCTATCTTCCCAAACACCTGAGCTGTTGTAATAACTACATCGGCTTGAGCGCAGTATTTTTTGATTTCTGAACGCTGTTTGGCAAGTTGTTCTTCGGTAAGAGGTTTTGCATAACCTTGTTCTGTTTGACTGGTTTCACCTAAATCAATTTCAACAAACTTGGCGCCGAGCGAAAGGACGTCAGTTTTTGCAGCCTGCCGTGTATCGAAGGCGTCGACTCTTGCGCCAAGTCTCCGTGCAGTTGCTATGGCTTGTAATCCTGCCACTCCAGCTCCGATGACAAAAACTTTTGCAGGCTGAATGGTGCCGGCTGGCGTCATCATCATCGGAAAGATTTTTTGAATGTTATCTGCTGCAACAATGACCGCCGCATATCCTGCAAGACTCGACTGCGAACTCAGCACATCCATTTTTTGTGCACGAGTTGTGCGCGGTATCAATTCCATTGCAACAGCCGATATGTTATTCTTTGCAAGTACATTGAGCAACTTTGGTTCAAAGAATGGTTCGAGGTGGCTAATGTGTATCGAGCCTCTTTTTAAGAGCGGTATTTCCCTCTCTTCCGGCTTCCGAATTCGTACAACGATGTCGCCCATCTTAAGCAATTTTTTTCTATCGGCTTCAATTTTTGCTCCAGCTTTTGCGTACTCTTCATCTGGAATATTCAATGTTTGTCCGAGGTCTTTTTCCACAATGACGGAGGCGCCGTCTTTTACTAATCGTGCAACCGATTGGGGAAGTAACGGCGCTCGATTTTCGATTTTTGGATTTTCTTTTGGAATGACTATGTACATATCTTCCTCTTAAATATGGTTAATCTTAAAGAAGTAATTACACACTTTGCGCTGCGTTGATTTATTATAATGTAGAGATTTTTCCTGAATTTTATAGTAATAACATTGAAAAAAATAATTAGTTCCATATTTCTTTACTTTAATAAGATGCAGAAAAATGGAATGTAAAGCGGTATCAGTACTGAAAACCATTAGGATCAAAATCGAAATAAAATCAGTGTACTGATTGAAGCAACTTTATATTCCGATTCCAACAATGATAAATGATTGTTCATGGTACACGTTTACGATCCACGATGTCGAGAGCTGAAATGAAAAAATTTGGCTCACCGGTATCGTTTTCATTGCCTTGATCCCAACATTATAGAACGCTGATTTTGTTGTACCGTAAATTTTGCTTTTATTCAGGACAATTCCCGCTACAAAACTTAAGTTGATATTGTTCGTTGATGTTGGAAACTCGATCTCTCCATAGGAAGAGCGGTCCGGATCGTTGTACACATCTCTATAGATTCGAAGAATAACAGGAGAGTTTTGATTTCCGGTAAATTGCATTCCTATCTCTATAGTATGAGCTCCATTGTCATTGCCGAAGTTGAAGAAGTTTTTTCTCATACTTGGGCAATATAAGTCAGTGCATAAAAGGGAAAAATTTCCATGCGAAGAGGGAATTTTATATTCAATCCAGAAATCATTTTCAGCATATCCATTACTTGAATCCGGAAAACTGTACGCCCCTGTAATTCCAACGGTAAAATTTTTAATAGTATAATCGAGAGCTGGAAGTAACGTTGGCGAATTGCCATAATCTATCCCGCGCCAATTATATCGACTCATCAGTGTGGCATGGACGTTAATTTGTGCCTTTGAAGAATAAGAGAAACAAAAAATGATGGAAAGAAAAACCAAAGTGGTTCGCATAGCGCGCCTCTCAATAGTAAAATTCTGCGGCGGTCTTCCCGCCTTCATCATTCCCAACCAATGATAGTTAAAAGTATCAATCAGTTACGAAGTTTTCAAGATTGAAGAGGAAATCGAGCAAAATAAAAAGAGAAGCCCATCACTTTAGAGGGAAGGAGGGAAAGTATTAGAAGGGAAGATGATTGGGCTTCTCAAGTTAGCGCGTAGATTTAGTTTAATAGACTCAGCAGGTGTGGAAATTGTTCCTCATAAAATTGTAATATAAATACTATGCGAAAAATCATCATTACAAGCACATTTGCTTGAGAGAATTACGATTAACAAAAACTAATTATCTCATTATTGAAGATAAACTGAACAATCTTTCTCTTTTTTTACATTCAATAAGGAATCTGTTCTATATTATTTTGATATTTTGATGAAATGATAGTTTAATGAAAGAATAAACATGCCAGGATTGTAGATATATTTATTTCAATTAACGGAGTGGCATCTTGAACGAGATGAAACCATCTCCTATATTTTATTGAATGTGGAAAGGATATTGATGTGAATTTTTGGAATTACTTTTTTGATGGAGTTATAGTTTTATTCTTTGTTTTTCTGAATGGTTTTTTTGTCGCAGCTGAATTTGCAATCGTCAAAGTTCGCTTGACGCAATTAGAACCTCTTGCAAAACGAGGCAACTGGCGTGCACGTATTGCAACTTCAATAGTTACTCATCTCAATACTTATCTTTCCGCCACTCAACTTGGCATTACAATGGCAAGCCTTGCATTAGGTTGGGTTGGAGAGCCGCTTGTTGCAAGACACTTAATGCCTCTTTTCCATGCGGTTGGTATTTCTTCGGCTGGAACAATTCAAGCAATCTCACTGGCAATTGCGTTTACCATTATCACATTCCTTCATATTATTTTGGGAGAACTCGCGCCAAAATCGCTTGCGATTTTTGAGCCTCAAAAAGTAACTCTCTTTGTCTCTTATCCACTTCACCTTTTTTATCTTATCTTTAAGCCAATCATCTGGGCGCTCAATGAAGGCGCGAACGCAATCCTTCGTATTTTTGGATTTCAAACTCCATCGGAAAGTAATCTCGAACATTCTGAAGAAGAACTGCGAATTATTTTAGCGCAGGATCAAAAGAGTTCACAGATTTCTCAATCTATTCTTCTCAATGCGCTGGATTTCCATCAAAAGCAAGCGCGCCATGCAATGGTACCAAGGAATAAAATTGTTGCAATTCCGATTACGATGCCTGCAAGCGAGGCAATCGCTTTTATTCGCGCTCAAAAGTATTCGCGCATTCCAGTCTTCGATGGTTCAATTGATAATATTATTGGCGTTATCTATATTAAAGACATTTTTAAATCGGATCGGCACCATCAACCAGGATTTACGCTCCAATCAGTTATGCGTGAGCCTGTTTTTCTTCCTGAAATTGCATCGCTCGAGCAGGTACTAAAAACCATTCTTCAGAAAAAATTGCACATGATTATTCTAGTAGATGAATACGGCGGAACTGCTGGTCTAATTACTTTAGAGAATGTCCTTGAAGAACTAGTTGGAAACATTCAAGATGAATACGATCGAGAGACGCCAGAAATGGTGAAAGTCAATGAGAACGAATATCTTGTTCAAGGCACGTGCACTACAAACGACGTCGAGCGGCTGTTTGATGTCGAACTCTCTCCGCAAGATATTCGTTCTATTGGCGGTTATCTTACCGAACAGCTTGGGCATTTTCCCCACGAAGGGGAAATCTATTCGATGAATGGACTGAAATTCAAGGTTGAGAGTATTTTAGAGAATACGGTTAAAACTGTACGTATTACTAAAGTACCTTCAGAACCACAGGATGTTCAGTAAGTATCTCTCTTTAGTTATAGCTCCTTATTTTATTTTGTTAGAAGTCCCCATTATCTATTGAACTTCAATTGTTACAACACACTTTGATGGAAGCTGAATCCTGAGCGTTTGATTTTCAAGCTGAACATCATCGAATGGAGCAATAGTAACTTCTGCTGGCTTGCTAAAATCATTGTAGGCATTCATTTTTTCCGCAGTAATGATTGAAGCACGAACAGAAGAAGCTGTTACGTCCCGCAATGCACAGCTAAGATTTTTACCGTTCACAGGATCAAGATTAACAATGCTGATGTGTATTGTTCCCTTTGCATCTTTAGATGCAGACACACTAAGCGATGGAATTTTTTCCGTTCCGTTGGAATATTCATCACATTGAACATCGACCGGAAGAAGCGTTGCATCTTGATGTACTGCGTACATCTTGAATACGTAATATGTCGGCGTTAAAACCATTGCAGTTTCTTTTGTTAGAATAACAGATTGAAGCACATTAACCATTTGCGCCAAATTTGCCATTCTAACTCTGTCGCAATGATTATTGAAAATATTCAAGTAAAGAGCGGCTGTCACTGCATCTCGTAAAGTATTTTGTTGATACAAAAATGCCGGGTTATCTCCTGGTTCAGTGTCGAACCAATTTCCCCATTCATCGGCAACGAGAGCAATCTTTTTCTCTGGATCGTATTGGTCCATAATTTTAGAGTGCATCGTCAAATTTTCGTCGACGAACCATGTCTTTTTCATTGTATTGAACCATTCATGCTTATCGAAATTTACAGCTGAGCCCTTTTTCTCCCACGTATGGCAAATTGTATAGTAATGGTATGAATAACCTTGTATGAGGTTTTGGTAATTTTGTAGCGATTTCATAGCAACATCTGTCCATTGAAGATCATCCGATGTGCCTCCAGAATAAATTTTGAATTCACCGAGGCAAAAAGTCGAGAATTGTTTGTATAAATTTGAATAATATTCCGGTGTCATATTACCGCCGCAGCCCCAGGTTTCGTTGCCGATTCCCCAGAATTTAACGTTCCATGGTTTTTCGCGTCCATTCTTTTTACGGAGATTTGCCATTGGACTATCGTTATTAGAAGTTATGTACTCAATCCACTCACGGGCTTCCCGTACTGTTCCGCTTCCAACGTTGAGGCAGATGTACGGTTCTGCGCCCAGGAGTTCACAAAAATCTAAAAATTCATGGGTGCCAAAGCTATTATCTTCTACAACGCCTCCCCACGTTGTGTTCACAAATTTTGGGCGATTTTTATATGGACCAATCCCATCCATCCAGTGGTAAGTATCTGCAAAACATCCACCGGGCCAACGGACAACTGGAACGTGTAATTCCTTCAATGCCTCGAGTACATCCTTGCGTATGCCTCGAATGTTTGGAATGGAAGATTTTTCTCCCACCCAAATACCGCCATAAATACAACGTCCAAGATGTTCTGTAAAATGTCCATAGATATATTTGCTAATTGTATATTTCCCAGAATCCGCATTCACAATAATTGTGTTTGGTGTATCCTGTGCATACACATTTGCAAATAATAATATAAGAGCAAGCAGCCAGGAATGTTTCATGAGTCGTTTCTCCTAAATTTTGTTGTGATTATAAATGAACGATGATGTTTTTTTGAAAAGATTTTATATACGAATTAAAGGAACATTCGTTCCAATCTTGATCGTTAATCCTTTTAATGTAAAATCACAGTCGGCATTTTGGGGATGCACAGTGGTTGAATATGAATATCCAACCTTTGCGCCAAAACTTGCTCCCGATGGATGAAAATATTCTATGCCAGCAAGACCGTGTAATTCCATTAATTCTCCATTTACTCGCGCGATGGCTTTGGATGGATAGGAACGTTCAGAACGAAGCCAGAGCATCCCAGCTCCGCCTCCAGCCAGAATACTAATTTTGGAAATAGGAAAGCGCACCAGGTACGTTGCAGTGGCTGAATAAAGCCTGATGAAATTTGTTGGTGGATTACTTTGGCCTTCAACGGAAGGTTGAGATTTATAGATACTTCCTGCTCCTTCGAGTTCAATGAATTGAAGTGAAACTGGCGCATAGCGAATGCCTGCCGATACTGAATAGTAATTTTTAAAATCTCCACCAGCTGGCAATCGATAAGCTCTTTCAATTTTTTGATAGACTGCATCAAGATCGCTATAACTCGGCGCAAAATAATTTCCAGAGACAAAAAAGGAAAGTAATGGCACCAAGCGTCTTGGCTTTTTTATCGCTTGTTCTTCTTGAGAAAAAACGCTGTTTGTAACAAGAAGCATTCCTGTAAGTAGGACTGCTATGAGAGAAATTACTCTACGATGTTTGACCATACCTCCTCCTATTTTATTGATGTGGGATAACCTTCTTTTGAACCTCTCTAAGAATTTACCTTTTCTTTTATTCCTATTCAAGGTGTTTGTATGATTTCTCTTCTACATTGCGCATCAGAACACTTTTCGGTATCATTGAATGAGAAAAATATTTATCATTCATCATTGGTTTCAACTTTTCTATGGTTAATTCAAATCGTTTACGAGTCGGAGTAATTTTTGGTGGAAGATCAGTCGAGCACGAAGTTTCACTTGTTTCTGCAATGTCTGTCATCAATGGGCTCGATAAGCAAAAATATGAAGTCGTGCCGATTGGGATTACTCACGCAGGTCGCTGGATAAGCGCCCCCAATGCTCTTGAACTATTAAAGAATCATGAATCAATAGACCATCTTCCTGAATCTATTATTGTTCCTGATCCAACAATTCATGGATTGGTAAAGCTCAACGGCTCGAGCGCCACTCCACTACAACTAGATGTTGTTTTCCCTGTTGTTCATGGTACTTATGCAGAAGATGGCACTCTTCAAGGATTGCTGGAATTGGCTGATATTCCTTATGTTGGCGCTGGAGTGCTTGGTTCTGCTGTTGGGATGGATAAAGTCGTCCAGAAGCAATTACTTGAACATGCAAAAATTCCTGTAACGAAAAGTATTTTCTTTTCTGCACAAGAATTTGTATCGGATTCAAAAAAGATTATCAATTTTGCAGAGAGGCAGATTGGGTATCCAATGTTTGTTAAGCCAGCGCGTTCCGGTTCGAGCGTTGGAATTTCAAAATCTCATAATCGTAAAGAATTGCAATCTCACATTGAGTATGCAGCTCAATATGATGAAAAGATTTTGGTCGAAAAAGCAGTTCCAAACGCACGCGAGATCGAGTGCAGCGTTCTAGGGAATGAATCTCCGAAGGTATCGGTACCAGGAGAAATTATTCCTTCGAATGAATTTTATGATTATGATGCAAAATACGTGGATGGAAAATCAACAATCGTCATCCCTGCAAAACTTTCAACAACGGTGCGAAAAAAAATTCAAAGCGCTGCAATCGAGACGTTTCGAGTGTTGGAGTGTAGCGGTATGGCTCGTGTGGATTTTTTGGTGAATGGCAAAACCAATAAATTTGTAGTAAATGAAATCAACACTATTCCTGGCTTTACTACAATTAGTATGTATCCAAAATTATGGGAGGCGTCTGGTCTTCCTTTTGCACAACTTCTGGATGCGCTCATTGAGTTGGCGCTAAGTCGACATCAAAGAAAAATCAAAAACAAGACAACATATATTCCCAAACAAGAATGGTATAAAAAAGAAACTTAAGTTGTGGATAGTAACTTTTATAGAAATCAATCTCCGGAAAAACTGTTAAAACGTATCGTACGGAATGCAAAAAAGAACAAACGTCGGACAGTTCTGCTCATCATTGGGTTTTTTCTCCTTCTTTATATGGTGTTCGATAACAATGGACTTCTTACACGCATCAAATTAGAGTATCAGCATCGGAAATGGATAGAACAGCTTAAAGCCGATAGTTTGGAAACAAAGCGACTCAATGAACAAATGAAGGCGCTCGAGAGTAATAAGGATACCGTCGAACGCCTTGCAAGAGAACGATATGGAATGACGCGTAAGGGAGAAACTGTGTATGAAATTCCGCCGCCACAAAAGTAACGGAAAACGCAATGGACGATCTTTTTAACCATACTGCTTCTTCTCAACAACCTCTTCCGCCTCTTGCGGAGCGCATGCGTCCAACATCTCTGGACGACTTTGTTGGACAGGAACATCTTGTAGGAAAAGAGAAGCCGCTACGTCTTTTTGTTGAACAAGGTCATTTGCCATCGATGATCCTGTGGGGTCCGCCTGGAGTTGGAAAGACCACTCTTGCGCGTATTCTTGCAACTGCAAGCAAAGCCCATTTTTTCCAAATGAGCGCTGTTGAAGCAGGCGTAAAAGAAGTTCGTGATGTTCTTGAGAACGCAGAGAAACTACGGAAACAAAGAGGAACTGCAACGGTATTGTTCATTGATGAAATTCATCGGTTCAATAAGGCGCAACAAGACGCCCTTCTTCACTCTGTTGAAAGCGGGTTTATTTCGTTGATTGGAGCTACAACGGAGAATCCATCATTCGAAGTTATCTCGCCATTGCTTTCCCGTTGTCAAATTTATGTACTCACACCTCTGACGAATGGGCAATTACATTTAGTGCTTGAGCGTGCGCTTCATACTGATCGTGTCCTGTCTCAATATTCAATACGAATAGAAGATCCAGATTATCTTTTTTACTTGTCAGGCGGCGATGCTCGGAAGCTGCTTAATGGCGTTGAGAATGCTTTTCGGTTAACGAAATCGCTTCCAGATGGTTCTTTTGTAATCTCACGCAAGACGCTCGAAACTGCATTTCAACGCGCATACGCTCTCTACGACAAATCGGGTGAGCAGCACTACGATCTCATTTCTGCTTTCATCAAAAGCGTAAGAGGAAGCGATCCGGATGCGGCAATCTATTGGATGGCGCGAATGCTCGATGGTGGAGAAGATCCGCTCTTCATAGCTCGACGGATGATTATTCTTGCTTCTGAAGATGTAGGCAACGCCGATCCGTATGCGCTGACTTTAGCGGTTTCTTGCTTCCACGCCTGTGATATGATTGGCATGCCAGAAGCACGAATTGTCCTTGCTCAAACGGCAACGTATTTAGCTTCGGCGCCAAAGAGCAATGCTGCGTATCTTGCTATTGACAATGCCTTAGAAGATGTACATTCAAAACCGCCATATCCTGTACCGCTCCATTTGCGAAATGCTCCGACCAACCTTATGAAAGATTTAGGGTACAGTGCAGGTTATAAATACAGCCACGATTTCGAAGGTCACTTTGTCGAACAGCAATATCTCCCCGACTTATTGAAGAACAAAATTTACTATTCGCCGACGAGTAATGGTAGTGAGCAAGATATTCGCGAACGGTTGAATAATTGGTGGAAGAAGAAACTACGTTAAAAAAGGAAGATAGAACCAGTTGAGGAATTTTAACTTAAAAATATCGCTGATACTTGACTAAGAAAGTGAAGTATTCTATATTATCTCATAGTAGTGAATGAGATAATTTAAGAAAAGGGGAGGGGGCAAAAGTGAGGAAATGTTATGGATTCGAATGAATCTAAAGATAATAAAAAAGCATCAGGAAAAGTGGTATTGTGTCTTGCTGCGATTACGTTAGCGGGTATTGATGGAGAGTTCAAGCAAGAGGAGCTTGAACAGCTTCGATCGCTTGCTGGCGGGGATGATCGGGTTCTCAACGATGCGATGGAAATTTATAGTTGGCTTCCGACAAGCGAGTGCATCAAGATTGTATCGAATTCGTTGACCGATAAACAGAAACGTGTCGCGTTTAAATTTCTTTACCAATACTCCCACCACGATAATGAATCTCGCCATTCAGAACAATTACTGCTGCAGCAATACGGTGATACTTTCGGTTTTGATGAGCAGACGATGAAAGAATTGATACAGGAAGGTTTAAAACCGGAAGAATTGCACATTTTTAATTAGCGACTCTTTTTTGAGAGTAATAACTACAGTCGTTTTGCAATAAACATTGTTCGCAGAGCGGTTCCTTCGGCCTACATATTTCTCTTCCAAGATACGAAAATGCCATTCCCGCTTTATGCCAATACTTCTTTGGTAATATTTCTAGCAGAGCTTTTTCAATTTCATCTGGTTTTGTTCCATTAGTAATTCCAAGGCGCGGAACTACGCGGAGAGTATGGAGATCTACAAATATTCCCTGTGGAGGCTCATCCATTTCCCGAAGAATAAGGTTTGCAGTTTTTCTTCCAACGCCAGGGAGCTTTGTAAGTTCATTGATTGTTTTTGGGATATTATCTTCTGTTTTCACTTTACGTGCAATGGCAACAATCCATTCTGCTTTTTTCCGGAAACCACGCACAGACTTCAGAAGAGGATACAAATCTTCTGGCAGCGCTTGCGCAAGAGATTCCATGGTTGGATAGCGCTGGAAAAATTCTGGAGCAATTTTGTTAATGAGCGCATCAGTTGTTTGTGCAGAAAGAATAACCATCACAAGAAGCTGGTAGTAGTTCTGATACTCTAATGGATGTTTCCGTGAGCCGTATTTTTTCAATAATGGCTGAAGAATTATTTCCCAATCTTTTGTTGATGATGTCATAGAGATCATCGAACCTCGATTTTACTTTCGAATTGTTTCCATGCTTTAGCATAGGCGGTTAGTTTATTATCGACACGAGCATAGACAGTGTCGGGTTCAAAAATAAAGTTTTTCCTTCGTTTACCAGCTTTTACTCCGGTAAGAATTTCTATTCCTTCATCAATTGTATGAATAGCGTACACATGGAATTTTTTCTTTTCCACTGCCTCAAAAATTTCTTCCCTCACCATAAGGTTTTTAATGTTTTGATAAGGAATAATAACGCCTTGCGTTCCGGTTAATCCACGCGCTTTACACACTTCGTAGAATCCCTCTATCTTTTCATTGACTCCGCCAATTGCCTGAATTTCACCTTTTTGATTTACCGAGCCTGTTACAGCAATGTCCTGGCGAATAGGAATCTCGGCAAGACTTGATAAGAGTGCATAAAGTTCCGTTGACGAAGCGCTATCTCCATCAACACCGCCGTAGGATTGCTCGAATGTTAAACTGGCATCCATCACAAGCGGTTTGTTCTGCGCAAAGAGACTGCGAAAAAATCCTGCAAGAATTGCAACGCCTTTGTTGTGCGTAGGACCGCTTAGTTCTGCTTCGCGCTCAATATTGATAACGCCGTTACGTCCAAGGGCAGTTCTGGCAGTAATGCGCGTGGGCTTTCCAAAGCTATATTCACCAGTATTGTAGACAGACAAACCATTGACCTGTCCAACGACCCATCCTTTTGTGTCAATGAGAATGTCTCCCTCCAGAATCATATCTTGAACTTTTTCTTCCACCAGTTTTACTCTATATGTTCGCTCATCGAGCGCTCGCTCAACATGACTTGCGTTGACAATAGAGGAATTTTCTTTATCCGCCCAGTAATTTGCTTCCCGCACAACATCAGCGATAATATTAAATTGTGTTGACAGTTTCTTTTGATCATTTGCCAGGCGTGAACCGTACTCGATAATTTGCGCAACCGATGCTGCATCGAAAGGGAGGAGTTTTTCGTCATCGCAAATCATTTTGACAAATCGAGTGTATTGTTGCGCCGATGTTTTTGTTCTGGACATTTCAAAATCAAAATCGGCGCGAATTTTAAATATCTTCTTAAAATCTTCATCTCGACTGTAGAGAAAATGATAAAGAAAAGCGTCCCCAATCATAATGACTTTTACATTGATTTCGATTGGTTCCGGTTTTAGCGCAGTAACCGACACGCCAAACACTGGTTCGTATGTTTGTATATCCACCATCCCCGTGCGAAGAGTGCGTTTCAGTTCCTGCCACACGCCGGGTTCCATCAGTGTATCGAGTGAGTTAAGAACAATGTAGCCTCCATCGGCACGGAGAAGGGAACCAGCTTTAATGTGCATAAAGTCAGTTCGCCAAACGCCGCCTTTTTCAAATTCGCGTTCAATAGCCCCAAAAATATTTTTATATTTTGGATTTGTTTCGATGATGATAGGCACATGTTTTTGTTCCGAATTATCGACAAAGACATTCACTTGATATTCAAAGAAAGTATCTTCTTTGACTTCTTCCTTCTCTTCTTTTTCAATTCCAATTTGAACTGTTTGAGAGTCGCGAAACCGATCGGGATGATTTTTGATGCTTTGTCGCACATCGTCAAAGTAGGTTTGAACCTTTGGTATTGCGTACATTGCTTTCAAAGAGTTAATTGCGTCGTCGACAACGGGCATTAAGATTTCTTCGTCTAGCTGGAGAAGTGATTGTTGAACTTTTCTTTCGATGTTCCGCAATTCTCGGAACACAGCGCCCATTTGCTTCTCGAGTTCATTGAGGGAGGCTCGCATTGCATCAAATTGCTCCTGACTTAGCTCTCCTTTTTCAATCATTTGTTCTACCTGATCAAGAGGAGTTGGATTATTATTGATGACAGGGACAATGTCGGGACGCATGAGATTGCCGACTTGCACCTGAACTAAATCGAAACCTTGAGATTTGACTCGCTTTTCAAAATCCTGAAGGACACTTTTTTGTCTATCCTGAAAATGTTGAATAATTGTTTTCTTCGCTTGTTGATAGCGTCGACTTTCGTAGACGGACGGGATTGTCGTTCGCATTTCATGAATGAAAGCGTCCATATCGTGTGCAAGTCGTTTTCCTTGTCCGGCAGGAAGCGTCAAGGCAATTGGAGTATCAGGATTCCGAAAGTTATATACGTAACAGTGATCTCGCAGAGAAGGCGTTTGTTGTTCGAAGTCACGAAGCAACCGTTTAATTGTTGTAGTTCTTCCGGTGCCGGTTAATCCAGTGATGAAAATGTTGTATCCAAAGTGCGTCATTTCCAGTCCGACTTTCATCGCACGCAAAGCTCGTTCCTGTCCAATAATGTCGCGCGATGGTTCAACGTCATTCGTTGTTCGAATTCCTAACGATGATGGTTTATACTGACATCGGAGTTTCTTTGCTGGCAACGGAGTATAGGTACGCGCGCGTTGTAGATTATTTTTTTGTTTCATTGCTGGTTGATTCTCAATATTTGTTATATGTTAAGGATGTTTAAATAAATTTTTCGCGCAATGCTTTTGCAACTAATTGCTGGCGTGTGTGTACATCCATCTTCTTAAATATTTTTTTTATGTGTGTTTGAATCGTGTAAACGCTAAGACAGAGTTCATCCGCAATTTGTTGTGTCAATAATCCATCGGAGAGGAGCTGGAGTATTTCTAGTTCCCGGTCGGTGAGATTATTTGTTACAGTTGATGGTCGAGTTTGTGAATACAATGCAAAGACGCGTGGAATAACGAAAGGATCGATTGGAATTCCTCCCTTCATAGCAGCTTGTATATTATGTACAAGCTCTTCGAGCGATGAAGATTTTAAGAGATAACCCGAGGCTCCAATTTCAAGAGCTCTCCTGATGCTTTCATCCTGAACGTTGACCGTCAGCATCAAAACTTGGATTTCCGGAGCGAGAATTTTTATCTGAGCAAGCGTTTCGATGCCTGAAATTCCCGGCATGTTTATATCAAGGAGAATAACATGCGGTAGCGGCGGATCAGTCTCGAGATACTTAAGAAGTGAATTCCCCGAACAAAAAATTTTAGCGCATTCAATCGAAGAATGATTCTTCAATGATTCACACAAGATGGAGGTGAATTGTGTATTATCGTCCACTAACCAGACGGTTATACGTTCGATCCTTGACGGTTCCGATGTTCGAGTACGGCTATCCGAGTTTTCCGAATTCCCCATACAATATCAGCCTCATAGTTGAACATATCCATCTTAAAAACCGTCGGATTATTTCCCCTCCCAATAACCAAACGTAACATTCAAAAGATAGCGCATTTCAATAATTTTGGCAACTGCTCTGGGAAAAATCTTTCAAAATAAATAGTTAAGAAATTTACAAACTTTCTTCCTATAATAATCAGGAGCATAATGTTTCAATATACATTGTGAATGATTATGGTGATTCAAAAAGAAATAACTCTACATCCGCACGCTCGCGGATTTCATCTTGTAACATCGGAAATTGTATCTCAACTTCCTGAATTGCGTTCGATTCAGCGCGGAATTTGTCATATCTTTATCACTCATACCTCCGCATCGCTAACCTTGAATGAGAATGCCGATCCAACTGTGCGTCAGGACTTTGAGGCATTTTTTCGCCGCTCTGTGCCAGATGGTGCGCCGTACTATCAACATGAACTCGAAGGCGACGACGACATGCCGGCGCATCTCAAAGCCTCAATTTTTGGAAGCAGTGTTACAATTCCAGTTTCGAATGGAAAACTCAATTTAGGAACATGGCAAGGAATTTATTTAGGCGAGCATCGTACGTATGGCGGGGAACGGACACTTGTTGTAACATTGTTTGGAGAATAATTAGTGGAGACTTTTGTACTCGTAAAGAAATTTCTTTCTACTGCATTTAATGGAAACTACAGTCTCACTCCTGTTATCGAGAAGTTACTGCTATCCTCTTCCGAAACAGAATGCGCTCTTGGAAGGGCGCTTCAAAAAACAGTTACACATTCTTTTACTCAAGATGAACTTTATTCTATTGAAGCAATCGAACAATATCGTAACTCACTTCTCAACGATACAACAAAGATAGAAATGCTGGATTATGGGGCATATAGAAGGAATGGGGAAGCGGTGCGGAAAGAGCTCGCAGTTCGAACCATTTGCCGTACATCTGCCAGTCCTAAAAAAATGTGCCTCTTGCTTTTTTCTCTTATTCGGGAAATGAAGCCAGCCGTTTGCATGGAAATGGGTACTAATTTAGGAGTTTCAGGCTCGTACCTTGCGGCGGCAGCCAAATTAAACGGGAGTGGATTCGTATATTCACTTGAAGGTTCTCCCTCGCTTGCAGAAATTGCTTCTACTCATTTTTACCAAATTGGACTTTCGAACATTAAGGTTTTTAAAGGACAATTTGCAGAAACGATTCCCAATATTGTTGCTTCGAGTCCCCCTATTTCGTTCGTATACATCGATGGGCATCACGAGGAATTTGCAACACTACGGTACTATGAAATGCTCAAACCTCATTTATCGGAAAATGCTCTTCTGGTATTTGATGATATTTGCTGGTCGAAAGGTATGGAGCGAGCATGGAATACAATTCGTACATCCTCTCCTGTCATACTCTCTGTTGACTTGTTTACGATGGGGCTTTGCTTTACAGACCCAGTCTCGACAGAAAAGAAAACTTACAATGCATTGTGGGTGCGATAGTAAAATCTTTCAAGGGAAAAAAGAGTGGATTCTCGATGCTTGGCAGGAAAATTTATAGAAAGGATTCTTAAAGACTAAAAAGATGGGAGAGAAGATTCATTCCACCTTTCTTTTGAATAATTTGAGTTTAAGTTTTTATTGAGAAGAAGATTTTCTCTGTTGAGATTTTTCTCTCATCTGTTCACGGCGGGCTTTCATTATGCTATCGTACTTTTCAGCCTGTTCTTTGGTCAGCACGGATTTGATTTGTTCATCGGTCTTCTTTGTTTGTTTGAGCATAAAAGCTCTCATTGCTTCACGATCGCCTCTATTTTCTTCTCGAGCGTTTTCGAATGCTGTTTGTTCTTGTTTCAGAATGTCAGCTACTTTTTTCTCCTGATCCGATGTCAATTGAAGGCTATCTTTGAGCATTTGAAGACGCCGTTCTCCCTGCATTGGCTTTGGTTGTGCTTGCGCAATGAACATACCGAACATTGCGAGTACAATCGGCAGATACCAGAATTTTTTCATAATTCTATCCTTTCATAAATGATTACTAATGGAGTAATTGTCTTGCAATCAAATTTGGTTACTTCTTTTAGAGAGTCGCTGTGAAGAAAAAGTTTAAAAGAATTCATCAAAGGAAAGCTCTTTTCTTTGCCTATTGCCAAAGCGTACTGCTCCAGCACACAAAGAGGAACAATGCGGGTTTTGGAACAGTTATTGAAATTCACATCCCTTTTCTTTATATTATAAAGCATTTTTTTAATAGGAGTAAAATAGCATTAGCCCAAAAGCTATTAGCTTTGCGAGGGTATTTTTATGGCTGAATTTAGAATAAATATTTCAGGGCTCTCGGAAGGATTTCATGACTACGATTTTGAGACAGAGCCGTCAGCCATTGGATTAGATGAAACATACGTCGGACTTGTAAAAGTTCACGCTCAACTTGAAAAGAGCAAGCGTCAATTTATACTGCGGATAGAAGCGCTTGGGGCTGCAACGATGGTTTGCGACCGATGCTTGGAAGAGTTCGAGCAGCATTTAGAAACAAAATATCAGATGCTCTATGTTTCAGACGATCGCAGTATGGATGAATTAGAAGACAGTGTGGAATTGCAGATATTACCGCAGGATGCTAATTATATTGACCTTGATGAAGATGTACGACAGTATTTGATTTTAGCTGTTCCGCAAAAGTTGTTATGCAGTGAAGCGTGCTTGGGTTTGTGCCCTGTTTGCGGCGCAAATAGAAACGAAACTCAGTGCCAGTGTAACTTCGAGAGTATAGATTCGCGCTGGGAATCATTGCAGAAGCTTACTGGAAATTAAAATGACGAAAATGTTTACAATAAGATAAAGGATAGAATCAATGCCAAATCCCAAACGACGACATTCTAAAACGCGTGGTCGAAAGAGACGTACGCATTACAAAGCATCCGCACCTTCGTTGCAGGAATGCCCACAATGCCACGAGATGAAACTTCAGCACCGTGCATGCCCGCATTGCGGCTATTACAACGGTCGCGTTGTTGCCACACCAAAAGAAGCATAACGAGCCCGGATATCCTTCAAGTACCACAAGGCGCCTGAAGCGACTCTAATGGAATTACCCACTAAAATTCGTGTTGCACTTGATGCCATGGGAGGAGACTATGCTCCTCAGCGTGAAGTGGCAGGCGCTGTTAATGTGTTCCGGCATCACTCGGATTCAATCGAAGTTGTGCTTGTTGGCGACGAGCCTATCCTCAAAAAAGAGTTACGAAAACATGGACTTGGAGAGAATGCAATTCCGATAGTGCATGCACCAGAAGTTATTTCTATGGAAGATGCTCCTACCGCCGCTCTCAAACAAAAGAAAAATTCATCTCTTGCAATTGGTATGCATCTTCACAAGGAAGGGAAGGTTGATTCTTTTGTCAGCGCTGGCAATACGGGCGCTGTGCTTTCCGCTGCGACGCTCATCCTTGGAAGAATCAAAGGCGTCAGCAGGCCTACAATTGGCACTTTCATGCCAGCAGAAAAGAAGATGTGCCTATTGTTAGATTCTGGAGCTAATGTTGATTGCAAGGCTCGGCAGTTATATGAATTTGCAGTAATGGGAAGCATCTATGTTCGGCATATATTTCAAAAGAAAGATCCAACTGTCGGTTTGCTTAATATAGGTGAAGAAAAAACAAAAGGTACACAGGAAGTGCTAAAAGCATACGAAATGCTTGCTTCGAGTGCGCTCAATTTTGTAGGAAATGTAGAAGGTCGTGATATTTTCAAAGTGAAAGCAGATGTTGTAGTTTGCGATGGATTCGTTGGGAATGCCATTCTTAAATTTGGCGAAAGTTTTCCTTCTTTTTTGAAAAGTCGGTTACGACAATATGCAAAGAGTGGATTAATCCGAAAGCTTTTAGTAGGCATTTCAATGGCGCCCCTAAAAGCATCGCTTCGAGTTCTCGATCCAAACGAACAGGGCGGCGTGCCCGTTCTTGGAGTCAATGGCGTTGTCATTGTTGGGCATGGAAGTTCATCGCCAAAAGGGATACGAAATATGATACTTCGCGCCGCTGA
Source organism: Bacteroidota bacterium (assembly GCA_035390885.1). Taxonomy (GTDB): domain Bacteria; phylum Bacteroidota; class Ignavibacteria; order UBA10030; family UBA10030; genus JAOAFT01. The sequence goes on from DAOOUW010000024.1 coordinate 23,074, forward strand.
AGTTGTGCGCAACAATGTAAATACGCATATAGAGCAGGCTCTCCATAGTGAAAATTTAAAACCGGAAGAGAAACGAAAGGAATAATACAAGAAAAATGGAACTTCGGCGTGCCGCGATTACAGCAGTAGGGCATTATGTACCCGACAAAGTTTTGACAAATGCCGACCTTGAAAAAATGGTTGATACAAACGATGAATGGATTGTTACTCGCACTGGAATTCGTGAGCGAAGAATTTTAGAAAATGGCGCTACATCGGATATGGCAGTTCGTGCCGCCCAGGAAGTACTGAAGAATCGAGGAATTAGCGCAGATGAAATCGAACTCATCATTGTTGCAACGATTACGCCGGATATGATATTTCCATCGACCGGATGCCTCGTTCAAGCAAAGCTTGGCGCACACAATGCATGGGCATTCGATCTGTCTGCGGCATGCTCAGGGTTTCTGGTGGCGCTCAGCGTTGGATCACGTTTTATCGAATCAGGGATTCATTCAAAAGTGCTTGTCATTGGCGCTGATAAGATGAGCGTCCTCATGGATTATTCCGATAGAAACACCTGCATTCTTTTTGGCGATGCAGCTGCCGCTGTGCTTTTAGAACCGACCGATGAAAAAGATTTTGGAATTCTAGATCAAAAAATATATGCTGATGGCAATGGCGGAAAACATCTCAACATAAAAGCTGGCGGTAGTCTCTACCCAGCTTCTCACGAAACTGTGGATAAACGCATGCACTATTTGTATCAAGATGGAAAAATTGTTTTCAAGGTTGCTGTCAAAAGTATGGCAGATGTTGCAGTAGAAATTATGAAACGAAATAATCTTACCAGCGCTGATGTTGATTGGTTGGTGCCGCATCAGGCAAATCTTCGGATCATTGAAGCAACGGCTGAACGGATGGGAATCGACAAAAGTAAAGTGATGATCAATATCGATAGATATGGTAATACCACTGCCGCAACAATTCCATTGTGCCTTTCGGAATGGTGGCAAAAAGGATTACTCAAGCGAGATCAGAAGTTAGTGCTGGCGGCGTTTGGCGCAGGATATGAGTGGGGTGGAATGTTTATTCGTTGGTCATTAGATCCGGTGAAGAAGTAGCTATGAAGAGAGCGCTTGTTTTTCCAGGACAGGGATCGCAATATGTTGGAATGGGGAAAGACCTCTATGAAGGTAACTCCGATGCACGAAAAATATTCGAACGTGCAGATGAAGTGTTGGGATTTTCACTGAGCAAGCTTTGCTTTGATGGATCCGATGAAGAATTGAAGCAAACACAGAATACGCAACCGGCGCTTTTTGTGCACAGTCTTGCCGTATTTGCAATGTTGAAGCAATATGCCTTCGATATGGTTGCTGGACATTCGTTAGGCGAGTATACAGCGCTGGTTGTTGCGGGCGCACTTTCATTTGAAGATGGTTTAAAATTGGTTCGGCTTCGCGGTGAGTTAATGCAAAAAGCTGGCGTAGAAAATCCGGGAACAATGGCAGCAATTATTGGATTAGAGAGCGAGCTTGTAAAAAAGCTTTGTGAAGAAGCACAAATAGCTGGCATCGTTCAACCAGCAAATTTCAATTCACCAGGTCAAATTGTTATTTCTGGTTCCGTCAGTGGAGTTAGAAAAGCAATGGAACTTGCAAAGGAGCATGGCGCGAAAATGGCAAAGGAATTATCGGTCAGCGGAGCATTCCATTCGCCTTTAATGGAACCTGCGGTAAAAGGATTGGAACAAGGTTTGAGAAATGTTACCATTCATGATGCGCGTGTTCCAGTGTACTCGAATGTAACGGCGCTGCCCATTACATCGGCGCAGGAAATACGCAGCGCGTTGGTGCGTCAGTTGACGAATTCTGTGAGATGGGAAGAAAGCGTTAGAAATATGATTGTAGATGGGGCAACAGAATTTGTAGAAATCGGCGCTGGTAAGGTACTTCAAGGTTTGATTAAACGAATCAACTCTAATGTTGCAGTGCATGGAATCGAAAAGCTGAGCGACGTTGAGTTGATGAATTCAAAATAAAAGGAGAAAGAGAATGGGTGTGTTAGATAAAAAAGTTGCGCTTGTAACCGGCGGCGGTCGTGGTATTGGTAAAGCAATTAGTCTTGCATTAGCGGCAGAAGGCGCTGATATTGCCTTTACGGATATTCAATTTGGTGCAGATGCAGATGACCTTATCAATAAGCTGAAAGAAATGGGGCGGCGCGGTTTGCCAATCGAATCCGATGTTCGGAAACTTGCCTCGGCGCAGGCTGCTGTTGATACAGTTATCAAAGAATTTCAGCGTGTCGATATTCTTGTAAACAATGCAGGCATTACACGCGACAATTTACTGATGCGTATGTCAGAAGAAGAGTGGGATGCTGTGATCGAAACGAACTTGAAAGGTACTTTCAATTTTTGTAAAGCTTCCTGCCGACAAATGCTCGGTCAGCGCGAAGGAAAGATTGTGAATATTGCATCGGTCGTTGGTGTTGTTGGGAATGCAGGTCAAGTAAATTATTCTGCCTCGAAGGCGGGAGTCATTGGCATTACAAAAACGCTTGCAAAAGAATTTGCAAGTCGCAATATTCAAGTAAATGCTGTTGCCCCGGGTTTTGTCGATACGCCGATGACGCAAAAATTAAATGAACAACAACGTGAAGGATTATTAAGTCTCGTTCCTATGCGACGCATGGCGCGACCTGAAGAAGTAGCTTCAGTAGTACTATTTCTAGCGTCTCCTGCGGCTAACTATATAACAGGTCAGGTTCTTTGCGTTGACGGCGGAATGGTAATGTAATTTCTATTAACCAAAAACTAATAAATAAAGGAGAAATATATGGCTGATGTAGCAGAAAAAGTGAAAGAAATTGTTGTTTCTAAACTTGGTGTCGATGCGGCACAAGTAACTCCAGAAGCATCTTTCACAAATGATCTCGGCGCTGATTCACTTGATACGGTGGAACTCGTTATGGAATTTGAAAAAGCTTTCAACATCCAAATTCCCGATGAAGATACCGAAAAGATTACAACAGTGGGAGATGTGATTAATTATCTTAAGTCAAAAGGGTTATAAGAAGTAACAACTGAGCTATGGGGCTGTTGAATAACGTGCACGAGTGGAACAGCCCGATTGAGTGAACTGCAGCAAAGAACTGCAGACAATTCTTGAGGGAGAAGGTATCGTGCTGATTTACGCCGATATTGATAAGCCCCATAGTTTAGGGGGAATGGAGTGAAGAGTTGTGGTGAATCCACCTGCATTATTGATAATTTTTTGCAAAGGTAATGTATGATAGAAAAAACCTCGAAGCGACGTATTGTTGTAACGGGAATGGGGGCGCTAACGCCACTTGGTTATTCGGTGCCTGAACTCTGGCAAGCCCTTTTAGCGGGCAAAAGTGGCGCAGGACCTATTACCTACTTTGACACTGCTTCTTTCGATACAAAATTTGCGTGTGAGATAAAAGGATTTGATCCGCTTCAACACCTCGATCGTAAAGTTGCTCAACGAGTAGATCCATTTACACAGTATAGCCTTGTTGCGACGAAGGAGGCAATTACAGATTCAGGATTGAAGCTTGAACAGGAAGACAGAGAACGCATCGGCGTTATTTTTGGTTCAGGTATTGGAGGAATGTGGACATACCATAAGCAGTTTATGAATTTGATCGAGGGAGGTCCAGGCAGGATAAGTCCATTCTTCATTCCAATGCTGATTCCAGATATTACCGCGGGAAGAATTTCTATGCAGTATGGGTTGAAGGGACCAAATTATGCCGTTGTATCTGCCTGTGCAACGTCATCTCATGCAATTGGTGATGCTACAATGTTAATTCAGCGCGGCGATGCTGATGTTATGATTACCGGCGGCGGTGAAGCAGCCATTTGTCCAATGGGAATTGGTGGATTCAATGCACTGCGGGCGCTCTCAACGAGAAATGACGCGCCAGAGAAAGCAAGCCGCCCGTTCGATAAAGATCGCGACGGTTTTGTAATGGGTGAAGGCGCTGGAGTCTTGGTTATAGAAGAACTTAGCCATGCACAACAACGTGGAGCAAAAATTTACGCCGAACTTGCCGGCATTGGTTTTACTGCTGACGCACACCATATTACCGAACCCGCTCCTGGCGGCGAAGGCGCGTTGCGTTCAATGCGTCTGGCTATTCGTGATGCTGGACTGACGATTGATGACATTGATTATATCAATACACACGGAACAAGTACGCCTGTTGGTGATAAAGCGGAAGTTACCGCCATCAAAACGTTGTTCGGAGATCGTGCAAAACGGTTAGCAATAAATTCGACCAAATCTATGACAGGTCATTTACTTGGCGCCGCAGGAGCCGTAGAATCCATTGTTACGATTATGACGATTCAAACGAACAAGGTACATCCAACAATCAATCAAGAGACTCCCGACCCTGAGTGCGATCTCAACTTTATTCCAAATATTGCACAGGAGCGGCAAGTTGATATTGCTCTCAACAATACTTTTGGTTTTGGGGGACATAATGCAACATTGTTATTTAAACGATTTGAACTTTAACGAGGGGTAGCGCAATTACGAGGAAAGCGTTTGCAATCTGATTTTTTGATTTGGCTGCGGAGCCGATGGCATATACTTCGATGGAATTATTTAACGCGGGACGTCTGCGTGAAGGAAATAGTACGTTGCCTGCAGGAGCGCGGATTTAATTTTGTAGCCTTTGAAACCTTACTTGGCTATAATCCGAAAGATTTTTCAATTTTATTCCGTTCCATTGTCCATCGTTCTTTTCTCCCATCTCTATCATTCAACCAAGAGTCGAATGAACGCCTCGAATTCCTCGGCGATGCGGTATTGAATTTTATCGTTGCAGAACAACTGTTTGAAATGTTTCCTGAACTGGAAGAAGGTTATCTAACGAAATTGCGGTCGCGACTTGTCAATCGTCATACTCTTGCTCAGCAAGCGCGTACTCTGAACTTATCCCAATATCTTCTTCTAAGTCCAAGCGCTGTTCACTCTCTCGATACCGGCTCGGAATCAATTCTTGCCGATGCGCTCGAAGCGTTGATGGGCGCGATGTATCTCGACGGCGGACTTAAAGTTGTGAGAAAATTTGTACAAAAGAATATTCTTACACTCATCGATCAAGCTTTAACAGATAATAATTATAAAAGCGCATTGTTAGAATATGCGCAAGCTCATGCTCTCGGAGTCCCTTTTTACAATGTGGTAAGAGAAGAAGGACCTGAACACGACAGAAGATTTACGGTAGAAGTCTATGTCGGTAATGAATCTCTCGGTTTTGGGGATGGCAGAAGTAAGAAAGAAGCGGAACAGGAAGCCGCCGCTCATGCTTTAGCATTCCTTGAGCAGTCAAATGTTTCTCAAGAGAAGAAAGAACACAATGAATCAAAAGAATGAGTTTCTCCACAGGCACATTGGACCATCAGAACGCGACTACAGCGCTATGCTCCAAAGTATAGGCGTTCAGTCGCTCGATGAACTTATTGATGAAGCAATTCCAGAATCATTACGAACAACAACTTCGCTTCAACTTCCTTTGCCAAAAACAGAAGCAGAAGCGCTTGAAACTTTACAGACATTTGCACAGAAAAACATAGTCAAGAAATCATTTTTGGGACAAGGGTACTACAATACTTTTCTTCCTCCGCCAATTCAGCGAATGATTTTGGAAAATCCTGGATGGTACACTTCCTACACGCCATATCAGGCGGAAATTTCGCAAGGCAGACTCGAGGCGCTCCTTAATTTTCAAACAATGATTTGTGACATGACGAAAATGGAAGTGGCAAATGCGTCTCTCCTCGATGAGGGAACAGCCGCCGCAGAAGCAATGATGATGGCTTATGGATTGGCAAAAAAGGATTCAAAGTCTCCTCGAAAGAGATTCTTTGTTTCAGCAAAATGTTTTCGTCAGACAATTGATGTAATGATAACGCGTGGAACTCCTCATGGAATCGAGCTGGTTGTTGGTGATGCTGAAAGTGTGCCGTTAGATTCTTCATTCTTTGGCGCGTTAGTGCAGTATCCCGATGACCATGGTGCAGTCATTGATTTCAGTGGTTTTATTCAAAAAGTCCACGATGCAGGAGCTCTCGCTGTTGTTGCAACAGATTTGCTTTCGTTGGATCTTCTGACTCCGCCGGGAGAATACGGCGCTGATGTTGTTGTGGGTAATGCGCAACGATTTGGTTTGCCGTTAGGATATGGCGGACCGCATGCAGCCTTTTTTGCAACTCGTCAGGAATTTATTCGCTCGATGCCGGGTCGAATCATCGGCGTTTCGATTGATGCGGAAAATCACACTGCCTATCGAATGACGTTACAGACTCGTGAACAGCATATTCGCCGTGAGAAAGCAACGTCGAACATTTGCACAGCTCAGGCTCTGCTTGCAATTATGGCTGGAATGTATGCGGTGTACCACGGAGCAGAAGGAATTCACGAAATTGCTGAACGCACTCATAAGCTGACGAAAGTTTTGGAAAAGGCGCTAACGCAAATTGGATTCCGACAACTCAATCCATTTTATTTTGATACACTGCGGATAGAAACACAAAATACAAAAGAAGCGGAAGAAATTATTCGACGCTCTTCAGAAAAAGGATACAACCTCCGATTTGTCGAAGATAAGTACATTGGAATCTCTCTTGATGAGACAGCAACGATTGCTGATGTCGAAAATCTTGTACACATTTTTGCTTCAGTGCGAAAATCTGATCAACAAGTAAAATCTTTTCAAGAACTTTATCAATCGGCGGCAACTGATTTTCCGCCTGCGATGACACGGAGGACGCCGTATCTCCAGCATCCAGTTTTTCAGCGGTACCATTCAGAAACGGCATTCATGCGCTATGTAAAGAGTCTCGAGAATAAAGATATTTCATTAACGTCGTCGATGATTCCGTTGGGCTCATGCACGATGAAACTGAATGCTGCAGTTGAAATGCTTCCATTGACGTGGAAAGAATTTGCAAATATTCATCCGTTTGTTCCGCGTGAGCAAGCGCGGGGCTATGAAGAATTAATCGAGGAATTAGGGAAAGCGCTATGCTTTATTACTGGATTTGCAGGAATTACCTTTCAGCCTAACTCTGGCGCGCAAGGTGAATTTACCGGCTTGAGTATTATACGAGCATATCTTCAAGACCATAATCAACCTCAGCGTAATGTTGTTCTCATTCCAGCGTCAGCGCATGGAACGAATCCAGCAAGCGCTGTAATGGCGGGTTATGAAGTTGTGGTTGTTCAATGTGATGAACATGGAAATATTGATTCCACCGATCTTCGAAAAAAAACTGAGGAGTATAAAGATACTCTCGCTGCTTTTATGGTAACCTATCCATCGACGCATGGAGTGTTTGAGGAGAATATTAAGGAGTTATGCAAAGTTGTTCATCAGGCTGGCGGGTTGGTGTATATGGATGGCGCGAATCTCAATGCACAGGTTGGATTTCTGCGTCCTGCCGAACTCGGTGCGGACGTCTGTCATATTAATCTTCATAAAACTTTTGCAATTCCTCATGGCGGCGGCGGACCTGGAATGGGACCAGTGTGCGTATCGGCTCAACTTATGCCATATCTTCCTGGATATTCGGTAACAAGAGCTGGAAGTTCAAAATCGATTTCGGCTGTCGCTTCGGCTCCTTTCGGCAGCGCTAATATTCTTATTATTTCCTATGCTTACATTTCCTTACTTGGCGCAGATGGACTTCGCGAAGCGACGAAGTATGCGCTCCTGAATGCAAATTATCTTAAATCCTGTCTGGAGCCGTACTATCCGATTCTTTATCAAGGGGCTCGCAACCGGGTCGCCCATGAATTTATTTTGAACTTGAAACCATTGAAGGAATCAACAGGCATCGAAGCGGAAGATGTGGCGAAGCGATTGATGGATTATGGCTTCCATGCGCCGACGGTTTCTTTTCCCGTTGCCGGTACGTTGATGGTCGAACCAACTGAAAGTGAGCCAAAGGAAGAACTCGACCGATTCATTGCAGCAATGATTGCAATTCGAAAAGAAATTCAGGCAATTGCCGATGGTAATTATTCCCGCGAGGACAATCCATTGAAGAATGCGCCTCACACGGCAACGGTTGTTTGCGCTTCTCAATGGCAGCATTGCTATCCGCGAGAAGTTGCAGCATTTCCATTGCCGTACCTTAATGCTGGTAAATATTGGCCACCTGTTTCGAGAATCAACAATACATACGGTGATCGGAATATCTTATGTGTTTGTCCACCAATTGAGTCAACAAACGCAAAGTAATTTCTCTCGAATATTGATAAAATATAAATTTAACTATTATGTTCAATGTGCTAAACGTTGAAGCGTTCAAGATCGTTTTGATTAGACTTCGGCTCGTATGAAGTTCCAGATAAAACATTATATTTTTTTCTTATTGCTCTTTTTGGAAATGGGTATTTCCTCGTTTCTCTATGCTCAATCCGATTCGACGGATGTTATTGCACACATCGAAATTCGCGGCGCTCGTATAACCCAGCCGTACATTATTCTTCGTGAGATGTCTCTCCACGTTGGCGATACTGTTACAGACGCTGCTCTAGAACACGACAAGAATCGAATCTATAACCTTGAACTCTTCAATCGTGTTGAACTTTATCAAACTAACGATACGCTTGTTGTTGATGTGGTTGAGCGTTGGTACATTTTACCGTCGTTGATTTTTGGATTTCAATATGACGATTTTTCAAAAATGTACTATGGCGTGGGAATTTCGCATCAAAATTTTAGAGGAAGAAATGAAGAGATTGGAGTTTCAGCGGGATTTGGCTATGATGGGTGGCTGAATTTTAATTTCTATGCTCCAAACTTTACGCCGAATGACGATATTATTTCTTCATTAAATCTTGCTTATCAAAAAGTTCATAACCTGAGTTCCTCGTATGGAGAATATGAAAATACAAATTATTCAATCCACTTTTCGCTTGGGAAAAGAATTGGGTTGTACCATCGGATTCAGGCAACAATTGGATACGATAGTTGGAGTGTTGATGAGTCAATAACAGGGAGAACGCTGTCGTCATCGGGTAAAGATTCTTATCCAATGCTCGCGTTGAGCTATCGCTATGACACAAGAAATAGTATTGAATACACAACCGAAGGAGCATTGGTTAAGTGTTCCGTTTCGAAGTATGGACTGAATGATAAGACTGTAAATTTGCTTCGCTACGATTATGACGTACGGCATTTTTGGGGGATTAGAAAATACAGCGGTTTCGGTTTGCGAAGCGCGGGTTCATTCCTTGGCGGTGGGCTTGTGCCGCCGTACTTCCATACATTTTTTGGATACAATGAACACATTCGAGGACATTACAACTTATCGTATGAAGGTGAATGCTTAATGATGCTCTCAAGCGAACTCCGCTTGCCGATTCTTTCGCCTCGTTATTTCTCTCTTCCATTTATTCAGCGGAGTGAATTTACACAAATGCGTTATGGATTGTATTGGGCATTCTTTGCTGATGCAGGAAAAATTTGGTACCGCACTCAGAGAATCGACCGACGACCTCTGTTAGTAGGATATGGCGGAGGATTCCATGCGTTACTTCCTTATTCAATGTGTATTCGGTTTGAGATAGCTATCAACGAAGACAGGGAAGTTGAATTCTATTTTGCATGGGATGTACCATTCTAATGGAAATATATTCACGATTATATATTTGATGGTGCATGGATGGAAATTTTCTTCTCGAGTAATGAAGATTGGCGCGACGAAGAAATTATTTTGCGGGATGAAGAAGCAAATCATCTTTCACGAGTCGTACGGAAAAACGTCGGTGATTCCATATCAATTACCGATGGAAGAGGACGACTTGCTGAAGCCCGAATCGTTCGCATAACGAAGAAGGAAGCGCACTGCGCTATTCTTGCAATTCAAAACAATGTAAACGAAACATCGTGCGATATTACGCTTTCAATTGCTCTCTTAAAAAATCCAGGGCGGTTTGATTTTTGCATCGAGAAAGCGACTGAACTTGGAGTAAAACATATTATTCCATTCTGTTCCGAACGAACGGTTGCAAAAGGCGAGCGCCCTGAACGATGGAACCACATTGCACGTTCGGCAATGAAGCAAAGTTGTCGCTGCATCCAACCTGAAATATCTCCTGTGGAATCATTTACTGCTATTCTGAAAAAAACGGAATCGTACGATCTTGTACTCTGTGCCCACGAAAAAGCTAACCCATTAGAAACTATAGCGACTACGATACGTGCATTTGCAGGGATTTCGTCTCTGATGCTTTGCATTGGACCCGAAGGTGGTTTTACAGATGAGGAATTAGAAATGGC
>DAOOUW010000025.1:0-33168 GCA_035390885.1 Bacteroidota bacterium
CTTGCCTTTGAATGATTTCATTCTTTATATTGAAACGGTTTAGCGTTGGTTAAATCAAAATAGTTTATCCCTATTTAAATAAAATATCGAGGTGCCATAATGAAAAAAACATTGCTGTTGGTCGGAGCCTTTCTTCTTTTTACAACCAGTGGATGGTCGCAATCGAAAGGAGCGTTCTATAGTGGAGAGTATAAAAATTTATTTCATTCGCTTCTTGGAAAAAGTGAGGAAGAGGTGCAGCAGAAAGTCACGAAAGCTTTCGATCAATTATTTTATGGGAACGATTCAACTGAGCGCATTTACTACACCGTTGGCGATGATATGGCTTACATCGAGGATATTTTGCATAAAGATGTAAGGACAGAAGGAATGTCGTACGGAATGATGGTTGCCGTTCAGATGAACAGGAAGGAAGAATTTGATCGTCTGTGGAAATGGGCAAAGACGTATATGCAGCACAAATCTGGTCAACGCAATGGATATTTTGCATGGCATTGCAGAATAGATGGTTCGGTGATTGATTCTAATTCCGCTTCCGATGGCGAAGAGTGGATTGTGATGTCGCTCTTCTTTGCATCGAATCGTTGGGGAAATGGGGAGGGTATTTTCAATTATAAAGCCGAAGCGCAACATATACTGGATGCAATGCTTGGTAAATGCGATTCTTCAGACGATCCGAGAGTTGTAACATCGATGTTCAATAAAAAACTCAAGCAAGTTGTTTTTGTCCCCTCTGGTGAGGCAGATGATTTTACCGATCCTTCATACCATCTTCCGCATTTCTACGAACTGTGGGCGCTGTGGGCAAACAAGAATAATGATTTCTGGAAAGAGGCAGCAGATGAGAGCAGGAAGTTTTTAAAGAAAGCTGCGCATCCTGTCACCGGGCTGATGCCGGATTATGCTCGATTCGATGGCACTCCGTATGATCCATGGGGTGGTGGCAACAATAACTTTCAATATGATGCATGGCGTGTGGCAATGAACGTTGCAGTTGATTATGAGTGGTTTGCAAAAGATGATTGGGAGGTTTTTCAGTCAAATAGATTGCTGCGATTTTTCAAATCAGAAGGGATTACGAAGTACGTTGGATTGTACACACTTGATGGGAAAAAACTTTCCACATTTCAAAATCCTGGCCTAACTGCAATGAATGCAGTTGCTGCTCTGGCTGCTACAATCGATGAACGAAAAGAATTTGTTGAGCAACTGTGGAATATGCCAATTCCGTCTGGAGATGGACGCTACTATGATGGATTACTGACATTGTTAGCATACCTTCAGGTCAGTGGAAATTTTAGAATCTATAGTCCTGTGAACTAAGAAGCGTTATAGAGAAAGGAGTGAGACATGATACCATTGAAGAGAATCGTACCATTATATATTGCTGTTGTTGTTATTTTTATTGAATCGCTGTATGCACTGCCGTTTCAAGAACAATACGTACTCTCAGAAAAAGCGCCTCAGGCTTTTCCAATGGTAGAAAATGGCAAAGCAGCTCCTCTCTATATTAGCGATGGTGAATATTCGGGGATTCTTCGAGTCGCAAAACATTTTCAGAATGATATTAGGTTAGTTACAAATGTTCAGCCTGAAGTATTCGTAGGTAATAAGCCAGCCGGAAAAGAAATTGTAATCATCGGTACGATAGAAAAAAGTAAATATATCCAGCAGTTAGTCAAGGAGCGAAAGCTCGATGTAACCAATCTTCGTGGAAAGTGGGAAACATTTCAAATTCAGATTATCGAAAATCCATTGAAGGGAGTGGAACGCGCACTCGTTATTGTTGGGAGCGATAAACGTGGAGCAATGTATGGAATGTTCGATATTTCAGAACAGATGGGTGTTTCGCCGTGGTATTGGTGGGCAGATGTACCGCCGAAGAAAAAAGCAAATGTCTATGTAAAGAATGGAATGTTTACCTGCGGCACGCCAAAAGTTAAATATAGAGGTATTTTCATTAACGATGAGGCGCCCGCATTAACAGACTGGGTATATGAAAAATTTGGCGGCTTCAATCATAATTTTTATGAACATGTCTTTGAACTAATCATTCGATTGAAAGGAAATTTCCTCTGGCCCGCAATGTGGGGAAAAGCATTCTATGACGATGATTCCTTAAATGCGCCTTTAGCCGACGAGTATGGTGTCGTTATCAGTACATCTCACCATGAACCAATGATGCGAGCGCAAGATGAATGGCGGCGGTATGGTTCAGGTCCATGGAACTACGAAAAAAATGAAGACAAACTTCGGGAGTTCTGGAGAAAAGGGATTGAACGAATGAATCATTATGAAAGCATCGTTACGGTTGGAATGCGCGGCGATGGCGATGAGCCAATGAGCGATGAAACAAACATTGCTCTTCTTGAACGCATCGTGCAAGATCAGAGGCAAATTCTTTCCGAAGTAACTGGAAAAGAAGCATCGGAGATTCCGCAAGTTTGGGCATTGTATAAAGAAGTCCAGGATTACTATGATAAAGGGATGAGAGTTCCCGATGATGTTACGCTTCTTTTGTGTGATGACAATTGGGGAAATATTCGTAAGCTTCCTGATCCAAACGAAAAGCCACGAAAGGGCGGTTATGGTATTTACTATCATTATGATTATGTAGGAGGTCCACGCAATTATAAGTGGCTAAATACAAATCAAATAGAAAGGGTGTGGGAACAAATGCACCTTGCCTATGAATTTGGCGCACGACAAATCTGGATTGTGAATGTGGGTGATATCAAGCCGATGGAATTTCCAATTAGTTTCTTCCTTGACTATGCATGGGATCCGGAGGAAATTTCACATAATCAACTTCAAGCTTATACAAAAGATTGGAGTTCGAAACAATTTGGAGAAATATTTACCAACGAAATTGCAGAGTGCCTGGAGTTGTACACCAAATACAATTCTCGACGAAAGCCAGAAATGCTTTTCTGTGATACATATAGTTTAGTAAATTATCGAGAGTTTGAACTCGTGGTTGCAGATTATAAACGGCTGGAGAATAGAGTCAGAGTAATTGGAAATAGCCTTCCTTCAGAATATCAAGATGCGTTCTACCAATTAGTTCTTCATCCTATAGAAGCCTGCGCAAATCTCAATGAGCTTTATTACTCTGTAGGTAAGAATCGCCTCTATTTTCAGCAAGGTCGTGTACTTACGAACTTCTATGCTCAAAAAGCACGAGAACTTTTTGAACGCGATGCCGAAATTACGCGCCGATATCATTCATTGGGTAATGGGCGATGGAATCATATGATGTCCCAAACGCATATTGGCTACACTTATTGGCAGCAGCCAGATAGTAATAGTATGCCAGCAGTATATGAATATACGGTTCCAGAGGCGACATCGTTTGGGGTTGCAGTAGAAGGTTCTGAACATTGGTTGCCGCATGATTCATTCGACGCCGTACTACCTATGATGGATCGCTTTAACCAACAAGCACGATACATTGAAATTTTCAATCGAGGCTCGAAGCCGATAGAGTATTCAGTCATAGTGAAAGAGCCATGGATTCAAGTGAGTTCCAATAGCGGAGTGGTGAAAACGGAAGAGCGATTGTGGGTAACAGTACAATGGGATAAAGCGCCAGTTGGAGAATATCGCGTGCCAATAGTAATTGTTGGACCGAATAAAACAAAATTGGAAGTCTATGCGCTAATTCATAATCCTTCGCTTCCTGAAGCAAATACTTTTGAAGGATTCATCGAGAGCGATGGTTATGTTTCAATTGAAGCGGAACACACTTCACGAAAGCTAAATTCTCAAATAGCTGAGTGGATTGTTATTCCAAATCTTGGACGGACTTTATCTGCGGTAACACTCACGCCGGTGACGATTCCAACTCAAAAGCCAGACAGTTCATGTGCACGACTCGATTATGATGTGTTTTTCTATTCTTCAGGTAACGTTGATGTGGATGTGTATCTTTCCCCAACATTGAATTATACGCATAGAGATGGACTTCGCTATGCAATTTCTTTTGACGATGAAAATCCACAAATCGTAAATATTCATGCACTCGATACAATTCCTGATTGGAAATATCCTCAGCATTGGAATAAAATAGTAAGTGAAAATATAAACATTCTCACAACGAGTCATACAATCAATTCACCAGGGAAACACACGTTGAAAATCTGGGGAATGGATGCAGGTGTGGTAGTTCAGAAAATTGTGATGAAAACAGGAACGGTAAAACCAAGCTACTTAGGTCCACCAGAAAGTTATCAATTGAAAAAAACAACAATGAAAGATAAAAAATTATGAAACAGAAATTCATCCTCATTCTTTTTGGAATCATTATTATATCCTGTAGTGGATTACAAGCTCAGGACTATTTCTTAAATCCTATTTTAGCAGGATTTTATCCGGATCCAAGTATATGTAAAGTTGGAAGTGACTATTACCTTATTAATTCAACTTTTGCATATTATCCTGGAATTCCAATTTTCCATAGTAAGGATTTAGTTCACTGGAAGCTTATCGGGCATGTGTTTGACAGACCAAAACAACTCAATCTCATTGGTTTTGGAGTATCTCGTGGAATCTTTGCGCCAACGATTCGTTTCCACGATGGTATTTTCTATGTTACGTGTACCCTTGTTGATGGCGGCGGAAATTTTGTTGTAACATCGAACAAGCCAGAAGGACCATGGTCAGAAATTGTATGGCTTCCGGAAATTCAAGGAATCGATCCATCGCTATTTTTTGATGATGACGGACGAGCTTATATTACCTACAACAGTGAGCCGCCAGATAATAAGCCGCTCTATGAAGGTCACCGAACTATTCGCATCGCCGAATTCGATTACAAAAAGTTAAAGGTTGTTGGTGAGCCGAAAATAATTGTTAACGGCGGCGTGGATATTACAAAAAAACCGGTGTGGATAGAAGGTCCTCACATTTATAAAATAAATGGGTTGTACTATCTATCGTGTGCAGAAGGTGGTACGGCAGAAGATCATCAGCAGGTAATATTTAGAAGTGATAGTGTGCTTGGTCCTTATATCCCGTATGAAAAAAATCCAATTCTAACGCAACGTCATTTAAATCCCAACAGGAAGTACCCGGTTACCTGTACTGGTCATGCGGATTTTGTACAAACTGATTCAGGCGATTGGTGGGCAGTATTTTTAGGATGCAGGCCGTACGAGCCTTTCGAAGAAAACTTTTACAACACTGGACGAGAAACTTTTTTAGCTCCAGTTCGTTATGTAAATGGTTGGCTTGTTATAAATCTTGACCATGATGAAGTACAATATGCTTATCATTGTCCAATCCAACCTTTAGTTCCACAAGATGATATTCCATATAATGGAAACTTTATTTTGCGAGATGAATTCAATAAGTCGAGATTGCATGGAAGCTGGATATTTTTACGTACACCGCAAGAACAATGGTATTCATTATCTGAAAAACCTGGAGCACTCTCTATTAAGTTGCGGCCAGAGATGTGCAATGGCGCTGGAAATCCGAGTTTTATTGCACGCCGGCAACAGCACTCACAAGGATATGGTATGGCAGCTATGAAATTTAATCCAAAGAGCGATAATGAAAAAGCCGGGTTAGCTATTTTCCAGGATGAAACTCATTTTTACTATCTCTGCAAGTCAAAAGAACAAAAAAGTGATGTTGTTCAACTTTTTAGCGCAGAGAAGAACGAAAATCAAACGGGTATGATCTTGCTTGCCTCTGCACCTTTGAATGGAAATAAGGATTCTCAACTCATATTAAAAATCGAAGCAAAGGGAAAACAATTTGCATTTTACTATGGAACCGATGAGAATAAACTGAATCTTCTTAAGGATAATGTCGATGCAACCTTTTTGAGCATACGAAATGCATGGGGATTTGTCGGGAACGTTTATGCACTCTACGCTACCTCACTTGGGATTTTGTCTCACAACAACGCAATCTTCGATTGGTTTGAATATTGCGGCAACGACGAAGTGTATCATGTTCAACATTAATAAATGAGGTGTGTTTTGAAAATTAAAAGTTATTTCACAATTGCCTTCGGAATTTTTTTTCTCTTTAATTCCCATCTCGATGCACAACAATTTATCTTGTCGAAAGATGGTTCTTTTGCTGTAAAAGGGTGTGAAGTTCTGATATTTAATAATTGGTATGATGGTGATTTTAGTGACGCTAAGATTGCCGGTATTGAAATGATTCACCACGGAGTTCGTACAGTGACCAACGGCGATGTTCGACTTCATTCTACCCCTGCTCAGTGGGATGCAATACCCCAGCTTCAAGAACGTATTGTTAGTACTGATCGAAATGAAGTGATAGTAAAGCTTCGTTACCCACAATTTAATTTCGATTATTCCATACGTGCAAAAGCCGAATCAAAGTATCTTTCTATTACAGTTGAACTAGACAAACCAATTCCCTCAGCGCTTGTTGGTAGAGCTGGACTCAATCTGGAATTTCTACCTGCTACATACTTTGAAAAGGGATTTTTGTTTGACTCGACGCCTGGTGTTTTTCCTCAGTATCCTACCGGACCGATGGCGCTTGGGGAAAAGGATACAATCGAGGTTAAACCTCTTGCCCACGGAAAGAATTTTGTTGCTGCCCCGGATGACCCACAACATCGGATTAACATTGCATCGCAAAATGGCGAACTTTATTTATACGATGGAAGAAACGTTGCACAGAATGGTTGGTTCGTATTACGCCAATTGCTGCCAGCAAATAAAAAAGGTGTTGTTGTCGAGTGGCATCTTTCGGCAGCTGTCATTCCAAATTGGAAGCGAGAACCGGTAGTGTTATTCTCACAAATTGGATATTATCCTACACAATATAAAGAAGCGCTCATCGAACTCGATGCTGAGGATACAATAACGACAGAGCCATTGAAAATATATCAAGTTAATCCCGATGGAATGACCGACTGTGTGTACTCATCCGTCCCAAAGCAATGGGGAAAATATTTAAGATACAATTATCTTTCGGCAGACTTCAGTAACGTCTCGCAAGAAGGTTTATATTATTTTGAATATCGTGGGAAGCGGACGAATGTTTTCCGAATTTCGAACAATGTCTATGATGATATAGCGCATGCTACAGTTGATGTGTACTTTCCGGTACAAATGGATCATATGTATGTACGGGAAGCGTATCGTGTGTGGCATGGTGCAGCGCATCTCGATGATGCGCTACAAGCACCGGCAAACCATGTTCACTTCGATCTTTATGCACAAGGACCAACGCTCGATTCACCTTTTCAGCCGTTCCAGCACATTCCTGGATTGAATGTCGGCGGCTGGTTCGATGCAGGTGATTTTGATATTCGAACACAAACGCACTATTCGGTAGTTCAAACTCTTGCCCACGTGTGGGAAGATTTTAAGCCAATGCGGGATGAAACATACATTAATCAAAAGAATCGGTATGTAGAAATTCATCGCCCCGATGGAATTCCCGACGTTGTGCAACAAGTAGAACATGGTACAATTGCACTGGTCGCTCAATTTAGAGTATTTGGGCATGCAATTCCTGGAATCATCGACGGCTCTTTACATTCCTATACTCACCTTGGCGATGCTGCTTCGCAAACCGATAATAAACAATACTCGCCGCAACTGAAGCCATTCGAAACAGTTTGTGATAGTAGTGGTAACTTCGATGACCGATGGGCATTTACAACAAAGACAAGCGCTCTTAACTATGGTTCCATTGCAGCCCTTGCCGCTGCAAGCAGGGTTTTGAAAGGATATAATGATTCGCTGGCAAATGAATGTTTGTCAATTGCTAAGAGCGTGTGGGATGAAGAGCATTCGCATCCACCTATTATCTTTAACTATGGAAATACAACGGGTGGATTTTTGCCTATTGAAGAAATAAACGCTACAACTGAACTACTTTGTTCAACGAAGGACGATCGTTATGCTCGACGAGTAAAAGAGATCATAATGTCGAACGATACGCTCTTTTCGATCTTTATTCCGTATGTAGTTCGTGCATACTCGTTTCTCGATGCCGAAACACAAAAGATATTCTCTGATCGTGTAAAAGGATTCTATGGTAATAATTTTACAAAATTCTTCCGTAATCCATTTCGAGTGCCTATTACAAGAAGAGGGTGGGCAGGAAATGGAGCGGTATTGAATTATGGAATTACAAATTATTCTCTCTATAAAGTATTTCCCGATCTTATTGATAAGGAAAATGTAGTAAGGGCTTTGCAATATGTAACGGGTTTGCATCCGGGCTCAAATATTTCGTTTGTGTCAGCAGTAGGAACGGTTTCGAAGAAAATTGCTTATGGAAATAATCGCGCCGATTTTACTTTTATTGCTGGTGGAGTTGTGCCTGGCGTTTTGATCTTAAATCCCGATTTCCCGGAAAACAAAGAAGATTGGCCATTCTTCTGGGGAGAGAATGAGTACGTCATCGGCGCTGCAGCAAACTACGTCTACCTTTCTTATGCTGCAAAAAGCTTGATGGATTCGCAACTTGATTCGAGAAAATGATTCAAAAGATTTTTTCTGAAATGATAGTGTTTTAATCTATAAAGGAACCAACTCCTCCATTGAGCGTCTATATTTTCAATGAAAGCTCTTTAGAAAATATAGAGAATGGAGGAGTGAGTGAATTCACTGGCTGCTGTAGCAGATAATATCGTTGGAGTTCGTGCAAGAACTTTAGTATCTTTTGAACAACCGGAGCAAGGCATGAGCACAACGATGAATAAAGAGAAAGAAAATGAAGGCAATGACTTTTCGTCTCTGCCTCTGGCAGAAATCCGAAAACTCACCGATTATCAATTAATAAAAAGTTTTCAAGAAGGAAACGAAGGCGCTTTCCGATTTCTTGTTGAACGTTATCAGAATCGAATACAAAATCTTTTTTATTCGATTTTCAGAGATCGGGATTATGCCGAAGATCTCGCTCAAGAAGTTTTTATTAAGGTGTACCGAGCTTTACCAAATTTCCGATTCGAATCTTCATTTTATACATGGCTCTACCGAATTGCAGTGAATAAGAGTCGTGATGAAATGCGTCATCGGAAACTGCAGCGCTTCTTTTCATTTGAGCAGCTCGATGATGGCGCAGAAGCTGAACTTCAAGCTCGACTTGCCACTTTACCGCAAAATCGTGATGATGAAGAAATTATTGCTCTTGGGCTTAAGATGGTTCCAGAGCCTTTTAAATCTGCGGTCATTTTAAGAGATATCGAAGGCTTATCTTATGAAGAAATTGCTGATATACTTCATTGTGAATTAGGTACGGTTAAATCAAGAATTGCGCGAGGTAGAACTGCGCTTCGAAATGCTATAAAACCGTTATTGGAGGAAACACGCCTATGAAGAAATTGGTAAAGAATGCAATTTCCGAAAAACTTTCTCTTTACATCGATGGACAGCTAACAGAAGATGAAACAAAGGAAGTCGAATCCTTATTACAATCGGATCCACTTCTTCAAGAGGAATTCAAAGAGTTACTTCGATTGAAACAGATGCTGTCGTCTCAACCGCGTCTTGAACCAAGCGTTGCATTTTGGGCTAAACTCTCTCAACGACTCGAGAATGAACATCGTCAGCAACGTCGTTCCTTTCCATCTCTTTTTGGATCGTTTCATCCAGCGCTTGTCGTAACTGCTATGGGTTGTATGGTTGTGCTTGGCATTGTGCTTTACTCCGTTTACTTCGATAAGACAACAACAAAAGAACAAGTATCGGCTTCACGGCAGAAAAATCTTTTGCCGCTTTTTACATCTATTAGTAAAGATGAGGCGCTGCGATTTTCTTTTTTAGGTTTGTTGCCAATCGATCAAAAGAATCAAACTACGATTGAGGTTGATGAACCTACGCAAAAGTGTTGCCGAATCAAAGTGAGTAAATCATCTCAACAGAAGGCAGTGCAATTAACAATGGATCGTTTTGTCGCTGAGATTAAGCCAACGCCTGAA
Organism: Bacteroidota bacterium; assembly: GCA_035390885.1. Lineage (GTDB taxonomy): Bacteria > Bacteroidota > Ignavibacteria > UBA10030 > UBA10030 > JAOAFT01. Next base: position 9,923 of record DAOOUW010000025.1, read on the forward strand.
CAAAAACAGGTCATTGATAGTTTATTACAAATTGCCCAACAGCGTATTTGCACATCATTATTTGTTGGAGAAGATAAGGCGCTTGCGATCGATCCCTCGCTTCCTCAGTTCAATAGAATGGTGGTTTCCGGAATTACTTCCACTTTGCATCCTGAACAGAGAACAAAAATGGAACGACTTCTCGCATCTTTTCAAACGCCGACGTATGTTCGAGATGAAGCATCAAAAGGTGTGGCAAGTTCCGATGCTGGTCTTAAACAATTTCCAAAAGTTACTCATAACCGAACATTCGTTGTTATCACTCCTGATACTATACTTTATTCCGATATGCAAGTCGATATGGATAGCCTTCTCGATCTATGGCAGGAACGAATTACTGATATGGAAATTGAAAGACAGCAACTCATCGAACAATTTATTCAGCAAGACTTTAGTACATTGCGCCGCAGGAATGTAGCCCAAGTATCCTCCGGCTTGGGTTCTACAAATGAATTTCAGATTGAGGTTTCTCCGGAAATTCAAGCGCCTGCTACAGCAACCAAAAAACTTGGACTTACCATATTGCCTTCCGATTCTCCTTCGCAAGGGAGTCGTTAGACGTATTTCTGTACGCAGAATTCTTTTGCATAAGATTGTCGTAGCGCAATTATATTGCAACATTCGGTAATAGCGTTTCACACATTCGTCGGGAAATGTATATTCCCTTTGCTTCTTTTTCCCCAACTCATTGCATTTCAAACATCGCTTTAGTATTTTTAAAAAACCACAATGAGAGTACAAATTCTAATTCAAAATGGAGTACAAAAAAGAGGATTGTTATAACCCAGCAAATGGGTTAGTAAGTAGTGTTTTTAATAGCCGAATTGTCTCCAAATTTGAATCTACTCTTTCCAATTTTTCAAAACCCACAAAGGAATAAAAAGGTTATGCTAGTTACAATTTTAAAAATAGCCTTTTTAATTCCGGTCACGCTAATCTTATCGTTAATTGCGCTTATTAGCATTCCAATTGAGCATACGGGCAAGTTGTTTCGTTGGAGCGCAGCGACATGGTCAAAAATTATTTTGAAGACTTTTGGTATCAGGCTTCACGTGTACGGATTGAATAATATCGATCTCTCGAATCACTATATCTATGTATCGAATCATGCGAGCATGTTTGATATTCCGGCGGTGTTAGCTGCGATTCCGAATGATGTCAATTTGGTGTTCAAGAAAGAATTGGTTCACGTTCCAATTTGGGGGTGGGCGTTGCGCTATGGACATTTTATCATGATCGATCGCTCGAATCCTCGTGCAGCAATCGAAAGTCTTGAACGTGCTGCAAAGACCATACAGAAAGGGAAATCGGTATTACTTTTTGCAGAAGGTACGAGAACGGTAGACGGAAAACTGCAACCATTTAAACGTGGTGCGTTTGAACTTGCATTTAAGTCTCGCTCGCCAATTGTACCTGTAACAATAAATAATACGTTCAGTATTTTGCCAAGAGGATCGCTCAATATTAAGCCGAGAGACATCGAGGTAATTCTTGATACGCCAATTCCAGTTGACGGCGTTTCGGATAAGAAAAGTGAAAAAGAGCTGATGGATCGAGTTCATAAAGTCATCGAACAACATTATCGAGAACAGGAAAGGTAAAATATGTCAGTAACAATTCGCGATGTTGAATATATTGCCGAGCTGGCGCGGTTGGAATTTTCAGATGAAGAGAAGAAAATTCTTACACAGCAAATGAATCAAATATTAGAATATATGGAGCTTCTCAATACAGTGAATACAGATTCAGTAGAGCCGCTTTCCCATGTTTTAGAACTGAAGAATGTATTTCGAGAAGACAATATGAAGGAAAGTATTCCAACGGAAGAGGCATTGAAGAATGCGCCTTCCCATACGGATGAATTTTTCAAAGTTCCGAAAGTTATTGGAGAAAAGGAATAATGTCGAGGGAAGTTGTTATTGGAGTCATTCCAGCGCGCTATGCTTCACAACGATTGCCAGCAAAGCCGCTTCTTGATTTAGAAGGCAAGCCGATGGTTCAACGCGTCTACGAACAAGCAAAAAAATCTAAACTTCTCAATCGTGTAATCGTAGCTACAGATGATGCGCGTATTGTTTCGGCCGTCAAAGGTTTCGGCGGCGAGGCGATTCTTACTCCCGCAACAATACAGAGCGGAAGCGACAGAGTTGCTGCCGTTGCAGAGAACATCGAAGGCGATATCTACATTAACATCCAAGGAGACGAACCGCTTATTCCCCCTGAAATGATCGATGAGGCAATTACATTGTTACTCAATGATGCAAATGTTAAAGTCGGTACATTGGCGCGTGAAATAGCAACAAGTGAAGAGTTATTCGATCCAAATATTGTGAAAGTGGTCTGTGATCGAACGATGAACGCTCTTTATTTTTCCCGTTCCCCGATCCCCTTTGTACGAGATGCAAAGGAACGGAATGAATGGCTGCAATACTCGACGTTTTACAAGCATATTGGTTTGTATGCATACCGTAATAATTTTTTAACAGCTTACTCGCAATTACCGAAATCCAAACTCGAGGAAACTGAAAAGCTCGAACAACTACGTATTTTGGAAAACGGCTATTGCATAAAAGTTGGTGTTACAAATTATGATAGTATCTCAGTCGATACAATCTCTGATGCGGAAAGAGTAAAAGAAATTATCCGAAGACAATCTATTTAGAGAGAGAACAGCATGGCTAAATCACAGGTAAAATATATTTTTGTAACTGGCGGCGTTGTTTCATCGTTAGGGAAAGGGATTGCCGCCTCGTCGTTAGGAATGCTTCTCAAAGCTCGCGGCTTACGCGTTACCATCGTGAAGTGCGATCCGTACATCAATGTTGATCCGGGTACGATGAATCCGTTTCAACATGGCGAAGTGTATGTAACAGAAGATGGAGCTGAGACGGATCTTGACCTTGGGCACTATGAGAGATTTCTCAACGAGAATATGAATCGTGCCAATAATATAACTTCTGGGCAGGTGTACAATGAGGTCATTAGTCGAGAGCGACGAGGCGATTATCTTGGAGCGACGGTTCAAGTTATTCCCCACATCACCGATGAAATAAAAAATCGTATTAAGAATGTTGCTCGAAGTGGGAAGTACGATGTTGTGTTGGTAGAAGTTGGAGGTACCGTCGGCGATATCGAGAGCCTACCGTACCTCGAAGCGCTAAGACAAATGATGTTCGAAGTTGGTAAAAGGAATGCCATTAGTATCCATGTAACGCTTGTGCCGTATATTAGCTCTGCTGGTGAAATAAAAACGAAGCCGACTCAACATAGTGTAAAAACCTTGCTCGAAATTGGAGTTCAACCGGATATACTCATTTGTCGAACGGAGCGTCCACTCTCAAAAGAAATTCGCGAGAAGATAGCGTTGTTCTGTAATGTAGAGACTGAAGCTGTTATCGAAGGCAGAGACGCCGCATCAATTTATGAAGCGCCGTTATATTTTGAAGAAGAAGGACTTCCGCAAATTGTAATCAGGAAACTAAATCTTCAATGCGGAAAACCAAATCTTAAACAGTGGAATCAGTTTATCAATAAGATTCGACATCCAAAAGGCGAGGTTCACATTGCTGTCTGCGGAAAGTACACCGATTTGAAAGATGCATATAAGAGTATTTCGGAAGCATTTATTCATGCGGGTGCAGCGAATAACGTAACGGTGCATCTGGATTGGATTCGCGCTGAGGATGTGGAAGAGTATGGTCCTGAGCGTTATTTAAAAAATGCGAAAGGTCTCTTAATTCCATGGGGATTTGGTAATCGTGGAATAGAAGGGAAGATCGCTGCAATTCAATATGTGCGCGAGCATCAAATTCCTTTCTTTGGAATCTGTCTTGGATTACAGTGTGCCATCATTGAGTTTGCGCGTAATGTCTGTGGAATGAAAGACGCCAACAGCACTGAATTCAGGAAGACGAAACACAATGTTATTGATATGATGCTGGAGCAAAAAACCGTTCGGAATTTAGGAGGCACAATGAGACTTGGCGCATATCCCTGTACAATTCAAAAGGGAACAAAAGCGTATGTCGCCTATGGTCGAGAAATGGTTACCGAACGTCATCGGCATCGTTACGAAGTAAACAATAAATTCCGGAAACGTCTCGCGGATGCTGGAATGGTTTTCAGTGGAACGTTTGTCAATAACGATCTTGTGGAAATTATTGAGTTACCGATTCATCCTTGGTTCGTTGCAGTGCAATTTCATCCAGAATTGAAATCGAGGCCTGTTGCTCCGCATCCGCTGTTCCGAGAATTTGTAAAAGCTGTTATCCATTTTTCTGAAGAACAAAGTTCAACCAAAATTGTGCAACGGAAGAAGTAAATAAAAATTTTCTATAATTGGAGGCAATGTATGTTGCAGAAACATTTTGTAAGTCCAGCATGGCTATGGACGTCAGCGCTAATGTTGTTTTCCCTTTCCTGTTCAGCGCCGCAACCAATACAAAAACAAAATGACGGTTTCTTTACTCCTTATAGCGATAAGTACGCTTCTGGAACTGCAGAAAAATATTATTCGCTAAAAGAACGGAAAGTGAGAAAAGAACATCGAGAGCTTATTCAATTCTTTGAGTCTTTTCTTTCTCAGCAAGATGCACAGCTAAATAGCATAGAGAATCGCCTTCAATGTAAGACTGAAACTCAATCGGCATCCTTCAAGCAGAACGAACTTTATGGTAGAAGAATCAGAGAAGATGACGGTGAAAATCTCGCAATGCTTATGGATAATCAAATTCAACGATTGAAGGCGATTGAAGCGAAAGTAATTGAAGTTACATCGCAGCCCGCTATCGTTTCTGTGGCAACTCAAGAAAAAAAATTAGCGGTGGATACATTAACATACGAGCAAGCAATTCGTCTCTACTATGAGCGGCGATACACGGAAGCATTACAAATTTTTCAGACTCTCCTTGCAAATGGAGTTTCGGAATCATTGGTGGACAATTGTTATTTCTGGTCGGGAGTTTGTTACTTCCAGCGAGGAAGAATTGGAGCAGCGATTTCTTCGTTTCTTACCGTTACCAAATTCCCATCTTCCGATAAAAATGAATCGGCTCTTTTTATGCTCGGGCAATGCTATGAACGTTTAGGGAATGTAAAACTTGCTCAGTCTATGTTCCAAACTTTGTTGGAGAAATATCCGGAAACAACATTAAGAGGCGTAGCAGAACAAAAGTTGCTTGCGATTCGTTAACTATATAGTTTGCAGTTAGCGCTTTCTTCGAGTTGGATTTGTTGGTTCAGCAGAAATCCCTTTGTTCTGTGAAGCTGGAGAATGTTCTATTTGATTTTGCTTCTCTTCTTGTGTAAGATTTTCAAGAGCGATGTTTGAAAGTAATTTTCTGAGCTCTGCAATATCTTTTTGATATTTCTTTACAAATGATAGGAGATAGAAACCTAGTGCAAACACGGAGACAATGAGAGCAATAATTAGAAAAACGATCCATGGATTTGTCTTTGAAGTTTCCTCTTCCGCAATCTGCAGTTTCAATGAATCAACTTGCTGAGTAAGATAATGGATCTGCGCTTCGTGTTGTTCAATTTGCTGAATGAAACTTGCTATAGAATCGTTGGATTGATGATGATAGAAGACAATAGGAATTGGAGGTTCATGCGGAGGCGTGTTATCTTGCGAATATCCGACGAAAGGGAAGAAAAATATTATCGTTGCTGTGAAAGCCTGGCAAATCCTTCCAAATCTTTTCATTTTTAACTCCTCATGTAACAGAATAGTTGAACCATTTATTAGAGTAAATGTAGAAAGAGACAGTGCGAAAATCAAATAGAAATATTGAAATTCGATGTCAAGTTCTCTATTTTGAACAAATTAGAAAATGAAACCAAATCCTCAATCAAAACACATGGATCTTTCTACGTATCCACTTCAGTATCTAAAAGGAATAGGACCAAAACGCTCGGCAGTCTTAGAAGAAATTGGTTTAAAATCTATTGAGGATTTGCTGCATTATTATCCGCGCGGTTATCTTGATCGCAGTCAGGTGGTGCGGATTGTGGATTTAGCATTCTATGCTCAACGCCGAACCCCGGTTACAGTTATTGCAGAGGTGTTTAGAGTTGAAGCGCGCCGAGCTCGTAAAACGAACAAGATGATTTTTTTCTTAACCGTAAAAGACGACAGCGGCTATTTGACGTGCGTGTGGTTCGAAGGGTATCAGTGGTATAAAGATGCTTTTGATATTGGCGAGGTATTAGCTCTCTCTGCAGTTCCAACTTTCGATGTGCAAGGACGTCCACAGTTTATCCATCCTCAATTCGATCGATTGAAACGTGTGGACGAGGATGAGCCGGACTGGGGAAAGCTTTTCAATACCGGCGGGATCATTCCAAAATACAGCTCGAGTGCAGCGTTAGAACGGGTTGGATTAGACAGCCGAGGTTTCCGTCGTATTCTACGAACGGCGGTTTCACTCTATGTAAATGCTGTTCCAGAAAATTTATCGAATACTCTTATCAGTAATCTTTCGCTTCTTCCACGTTCGGAAGCGCTTCGTGCAATTCATTTTCCTAATAATAAGGATGAGTTAGAGCAGGCTCGTGTTCGTCTAAAATTTGAAGAACTTTTCTTTTTGCAATTGCTTTTTGCATTGCGTCGTGCAACTACTCAGCGAGAAATGCGCCTGTTTGAGTACAAAACCGAGTCGCTGTTTCCGCGTACTCTTGTAAATTCATTGCCCTTTTCTTTAACGAATGCGCAGAAACGCGTACTTCGTGAAATTGTAACGGACTTGCGATCTCCGCATCCTATGAATCGATTGCTTCAAGGCGATGTGGGAAGCGGGAAGACAATCGTTGCTCTTTTAACTGCTCTTATGGCAATTGATAGCGGATTGCAAGTTGCATTTATGGCGCCAACAGAAATTCTTGCCGAACAACATTACAGAACGATTTCAACATATCTTCAAAATATTCCTGTTACAGTTCGTATGCTTATTGGTGGGCATAAAAAAAACGAGCGAGAAACATTTTTGGAAGAACTTCGGAATGGTTCGGCAAATCTTGTTGTCGGCACTCATGCACTTGTAGAAGAAGGAGTTACTTTCCAAAAATTAGGGCTCGTCATTATTGACGAGCAACATCGTTTTGGGGTAATGCACAGGGCAACACTCCGCGCAAAAGGTACAACGCCGGATGTTTTAGTAATGACTGCGACGCCAATTCCGCGGACACTTGCAATGACGCTCTATGGCGATTTAGATGTATCAGTCATTGACGAGATGCCTGCAAATCGAAAGCCAATTCGTACTGCGCTTCGTACCGAGCGTGATAAGCCAAAAGTGTATGCGTTTCTCCGTGATGAAGTTCGGCGCGGGAGACAGGCATACATTGTTTTTCCTTTAATTGAGGAATCTGAGAAAGTTGATCTCAAGGCTGCAAAAAAAGAGTATGAACGATTGCAGAATGAAGTATTTTCTGATCTCCGACTTGGATTGCTCCATGGAAAGTTGAAAACGCAAGAAAAAGATGAGGTCATGCAAAAATTTAAAAATCGAGAGTATGACATTCTTGTCGCCACGACAGTGATCGAAGTGGGAATCGATGTGCCAAATGCTACAGTTATGATGATTGAAAATGCAGAACGTTTTGGACTCGCTCAGCTCCATCAGTTGAGAGGCAGGGTTGGGCGCGGCGCTGATCAATCGTACTGCATTCTCATTGCAGATTATGAATGGTACGATAAGCATCGGAAAGGAAAAGATGCGCTTGAAGTTTGGGATGAAAAAGAAAAAGCCCGGAAACGGCTCGAAACAATGGTATCGACAACAGACGGATTTAAAATTGCCGAGGTCGATTTGAAACTTCGGGGTCCTGGTGATATTTTTGGCACTCGTCAAAGCGGAATGCCGGAATTGAAGATTGCAAATATAGTTGAAGATGTACAGTTGTTAGATATTGCAAGGAAAGAAGCCTTTAAACTTATGGACGATGACCCACATCTTCGTAGCGACGAAAATGCACCGATTCGTACTCATTTTGAAAAAAATTATAAAGAGTACATCGAATTGGGAAAAATTGGATAATCCATCCTCTTTTTTTCGCAGTAGACTTTGTAAATATTTTGCAGATTTATTAACTTATAATTGTATCAGAATTCGATGGTAGGTTATAGAGTAGTAGCCAACGGAATGAACATTAACCTGCCAATCCAGTAGATGTGAAATTCCGCAGGGTTCTACCTCACTTTACCAACACGAATTATCAACAAAATTCAAATCGACAGCTTCAGAAGGATTTTTCCAAGCAATTGAAAGAATCTTCAATTTTTTAGTCGGTGGATTTTTATTAAGAAATTTTTTGGACTTAACTTTATTGTAGAGAATGGAAAAAATAAAAGATGAAGAAAATTGAATATAAATGGATTGCTCTTTCGTGTACAAGTCTCGGAGCGCTTTTTTCTGTTTTGAGTGGAAGTACACTGCTTATAGCTCTTCCTGTCATTATGAAAGATTTGCACGTCAGCATGAATGTCATCATCTGGACAATTATGATTTACATGCTTGCTATTACCATTTTTGTCCCCTCGATAGGAAGAGTTGCGGATATGATTGGGAGAAAGATGCTCTATGTTTGGGGCTTTATTATTTTTACGATTGGCTCGGTATTGTGCGGACTTTCGAATACAGGCTGGGAATTGTTATTATTCCGATTGGTTCAATCCATTGGAGGAGCATTACTTGTAGCAAATAGTGCGCCTTTGATTACAGATGCATTCCCTAAAGGCGAACTTGGCATGGCTCTCGGAATCAATAGTATGATCATCAATATCGCAAGTGTGATTGGTCCAATTCTTGGTGGATTACTTATTCACGCAGGATGGAGATACATATTTTTTATCAACTTACCGATTGGATTGATAGGCTCGATATGGGCATGGATTCAACTGAAGGAGCTCGATGTCCTTCCAGCAAAGCAAAAATTTGATTGGGGCGGAGCAGCTACATTTACAATTGGAATGACGACATTATTGCTGGGATTGACGCTCGGCGGATTTTTTGGCTGGAGCAGTACATTGGTAATTGGTTTGTTTGTTGCTGCTGTAACCTTTTTGAGTTTATTTCTTTTTATCGAGAGTAAAGTCGAACAGCCAATGCTCGATCTCACATTATTTAAGAAAAGAATTTTAGCCTTTGCATTGAGCAGCAATCTTCTCAATGGAATTGCTCGAGGCGCAATTACATTTCTCCTCGTGTTTTATTTTCAAGGAGTAAAATCAATTGAACCGATGATAGCGGGAGTTCTGCTTGCGCCATTTGCCCTTTCGATGATGATAATGGCTCCAATTAGCGGACGACTTTCGGACAAATATGGCTCGAGGGAGTTGAGTTCTGTCGGACTTCTTATCTCTGCAATTGGCTTAATTGGAATGATGAGAATTACGGCGGATACATCGGTTGTAGAATTATGTATATGGATGTTTATTTCTGGTTTAGGCTCCGGGATGTTTGTCTCGCCGAATACAAGCGCTATTATGGGGGCGGTGCCAGTCGAACGGCGCGGAATTGCTGCTGGTGTGAGGACGATGATGAATAATGCGGGAAGCGTCATTAGTATCGCTCTTTCGATGGCGATTATCTCTTCGAGTATCGATCCAAGAACAATGCAAGGGTTGTTTTCCGGTCTCCATGTTGGTTCGGAAGGAATAGCCATCGAAAAATTTGTTTCAGGACTGCGGATGGCTTTTACAATTTCATTTATTATTAGTTTGATTGCAGCGGTCATATCCTATATGAGAGGACCGAAAGAACAATGAGGAATTTCTAAAATGTTATTCCATCGAATTGTATTCCTAATATTTTTATAGGAGACATTAAAATGAGTAATTCACCATTCATTATTGCTATTAACCGTCAATTAGGGAGTGGAGGATCTTTTATTGGTCAGCAGATTGCGAGGAATCTTAATCTCTTTTATGCGGATCGAGAGATCATTCGTGAGGCGGCGGAGAAGCTTTCTCTTATGGAAGAAGATTTAGAATCGCACGACGAAAAAAAAGATTCGTTCTGGCGATCTTTCTTTAAGCTCTGTGCGTTCAGCGATCCGGATGCATATATTCCGCCAAAACCCATTGCGCCAACAGATCGAAAATTGTTCGAGATAGAATCGGAAATTATCAGGCGCATTGGGCAGGAGCGTTCAGCAGTAATTATTGGTCGATGCGGCTCATACGTGCTTCGGGATCATCCAAATCTTGTGAGTATGTTTATCTATGCCGATACAGAGTTTAGAAAAAAACGAATTCAAGAAATTCAGAATGTCTCGGAAGAAGCGGCTGGGAAAATGATTGCCCAAAGTGATAAAGAACGAGCTCTTTATTACCGTACCTTTACCGGAGAGGAATGGACAGATTTGAGGCAATATGATTTATCACTCGAAACGAGCAAAATTGGACTCGATAAAGGTGTAGAGTTTATTCTAAAATATCTCGAATACCGGGGAATCCCATCTTAAAAAATTCCAAAACATTGGGTGTGAGATTTTAGCGTTGATAAGAGGTATCTGTTTGATTAGGAAATATCTCTGTCCAGTTACCGAGTCGCCGATGTATCGAGACAATCACACTAATCGAATTTTTTGGCAACGATTTTAATATAAGGGCTGTCTTTATGGAAAAAACGTTACCAATCCATGCCTTTTTCAATTTTTCTAACAATTTTTTTCTTTTTGAATAATTTGTGTGGAAATAGAGTTCTTCAATTCTATGTAAAGCATTTCTACAAAATTATACGTATTTGTAATGGCGTTCTATTATAACGCTTTAAAATGTTTTGTACCGTTGAATTACATTCTCTCCTTGTTTAGTGCGCTGTTCATTTTGTTTCTTTAAAAATATTCGTACTTTATAACCAAGAAAAATTGTGGAAGTGAAAATACCTGGTCATTTAATAGCGCATAATTTAATTTTTTACTGTAAGGTTATTGAAAATAATTTATAAAGTAGAGCATAGAGTCAGTTACTTTTCAAAGGATAACTGAAAGAACCAAAAAGTTCTAAATATTCACCAATTTTCGACCCGGGTAATTTTCATACTTCTACAATGACGTAGGGAAACAATAATTATGGTAGAAAACGTCAAAGAAGTAAAAAGCTCATCTTTAACAGAAACAATTTTGCAAGCAACAAGCATTGATATCGACCGGTGTTATCAGTGTGGAAAGTGTTCGGCTGGTTGTCCTGCAGCAACTGCGATGGACTTGAAACCAAGCGTTCTACTTCGTCTTCTTCAGACGAAGAACGAAAAAAATGATCTCAAAGTACTGCAGAGCTATACAATCTGGCTATGCCTTTCTTGCCACACCTGTGTAACGCGTTGTCCAATGGATATCGACCTTCCAACAATTATGGATGTCCTGCGGAGAGAATCTTTGCAGAAAAAATTAGTCAACCCAAAAGCAAAGGACATTGTTGCTTTCCATTCTTCTTTTCTCAATACAGTAAAAAGACTTGGAAGAATGTGGGAAGTCGGAATGGTTGTTGAATACAAACTTCGCACAGGACATTTCTGGCAGGATGTTATGCTTGCTCCTTCAATGGTATTGAAAGGGAAACTTTCGTTATTACCGCCGAAACGCATTTCAAGGCGAAAGCTTTTTAGTGCAAAGAAGCAGAAGGAGGCGGCATGAAAGTTGGACTTTATCATGGCTGTTCTCTCGAAGCATCGTCCCGAGAATATCTTGAATCTCTGCGGGCAATTGCTCCAGCATTGAAATTAGAACTCGAGGAAGTTCAGAACTGGAATTGCTGCGGCGCAAGTTCTGCTCACGCAATGGATCATATCCTTGCGTTATCGCTTCCTGCTGAAACTCTCGCTCAAGCTGAACAACAATCAATGAAGGAGGTTCTGGTTCCCTGCGCGGCGTGCTATGGACGTCTCGCAGCTACAAAAGCTGAGTTAGCAGAGAATCAAACTTTGAAACAGCAGATATCTGAACGAATAGAAATGCCTTATGCCGGCTCGACGGAAATTCTTACAATTCTCGATATTCTTGACAAAGTTCTCACTGCAGATGTTGTAAAATCATTCCCCCAAAAATTTTCACACAAAGTAGTTTGTTACTATGGCTGTCTTTTAGTGCGTCCGCCGAAAATTACGAAAGCTCAACGAGTCGAAGATCCATTGATGATGGAAGATATTTTGAAACGTATCGGCGCTCAACCTTTGGATTGGGGAATGAAAACAGAATGTTGTGGCGCGAGTTTTTCGATTACGCGTACCGATCTTGTAGGAATGATGAGCGGAAAAATTATTGAAGATGCAATTTTACGTGGAGCGGAAGCTATTATCGTTGCGTGTCCAATGTGCCAATCTAATTTAGATATGCGTCGTCAAGCAATCGAGAAGGCGATGGGAAAGCGGTATTCGATTCCTGTGCTCTTTATTACACAAGCGATTGGGCTTGCGCTGGGACTTGATTCTTCTGCTCTTGGATTGAAGCGGCATTTCGTTCCGGTATCGCTATTAGAAAATCAAGAAGCGAAAGCTGTTGCTACCGGTAAATCATCATAGAAAGTAGAGATGGTTCTATGTCACGTATTGGAGTTTTTGTTTGTCATTGTGGTGAAAATATAGCAGCAACGGTTGATTGCGAAAAGGTTGCAAAAACTTGCGCAAAAATACCGGGAGTGGTGTACAGCGTCGATTATAAATATATGTGTTCCGACCCTGGACAAAATCTTATTCGAGAAGCAATTAAAGAAAAAAAATTAACCGGCGTTGTTGTTGCAGCGTGTTCGCCTCGGATGCATGAGCCAACCTTCCGACGCGCTTGTGCCGAAGCTGGATTGAACCCTTATCTCTGCGAAATGGCAAATATTAGAGAGCAATGTTCGTGGGTTCATCCAAAGAGCAAGGCGACCACTCAAAAGGCAATTGATATTATTTCCACTCTTGTTGCAAAAGTAAAACGGAACCGAGCGCTATTTCCAATTCAAGTTCCTGTTACCAAAACTGCTCTGGTCATTGGCGGAGGAATCGCCGGTATTCAGGCGGCTCTCGATATAGCAAACTCTGGACATAAAGTTGTGCTCGTTGAACGTGAGCCATCAATCGGCGGTCATATGGCACAGCTTTCGGAAACTTTTCCAACGCTCGATTGTTCACAGTGCATCCTGACGCCGCGAATGGTTGAAGTTGCTCAACATCCAAATATCACTCTTTACTCTTATTCAGAAGTGGAGAGCTTAAGTGGATTCATTGGAAATTTTACCGCTCGCATTCGGAAAAAAGCCAAGAGCATCGATGAAAAACTTTGTACGGGTTGTGGCGAATGTATGAATGCCTGTCCGATAAAGAAAAATCCAAGTGAATTCAATATGGGATTGGGAACGCGTCCAGCTATTTATATTCCGTTTCCTCAAGCTATTCCTAATAAACCGGTTATCGATCGTGAACGATGTACATATTTCCGAACAGGAAAATGTCGCTTCTGTGAAACGAAATGTCCAGCGCAAGCAATTCGATTCGATCAGAAGGATGAGCTCATTGATATTCAGGTTGGAGCTGTCGTCGTTGCAACAGGATTTAATGTTGTTGGCACATCGTTCTTTCCAGAATATGGATACGGAAAGTATAAAGATGTCATTACGGGATTGCAATTCGAGCGACTACTTTCAGCATCAGGTCCGACGCTCGGCGAGTTGAAGCGTCCGTCCGATGGTTCGACGCCAAAGAAGATTGCTTTTATTGCTTGCGCTGGTTCTCGCGATCCTGCAAAAGGAATTGAGTATTGTTCAAAAATTTGTTGTATGTATACAGCGAAGCATGCAATGCTTTACAAACATAAAGTTCCAGATGGCGATGCGTATGTATTCTACATGGATATTCGTGCAGGCGGAAAAGGTTACGATGAATTTGTCCGCCGTGCAATCGAAGAAGATCATGTTAATTATATTCGCGGTAGAGTTTCGCGTATTTATGAAAGAAATGGTAAACTCATAGTCTGCGGCGCGGATACATTGCTCGGCGCAGAACCAGTTGAAATCGAAGCCGATATGGTTGTACTTGCTACGGCAGGAATTGCAAATCAAGGAGCTGAAGAACTTGCTCAATCTCTTCACATTAGTTACGACCACCATCAATTTTTTGCAGAGGCGCATCCTAAATTGCGTCCAGTAGAAACGAATACAGCCGGAATTTTCCTTGCGGGAGCATGTCAATCGCCAAAAGATATTCCTGACTCGGTCAGTCAGGCATCGGCTGCAGCGAGCAAAGTTTCAACGCTCTTCTCACAAAAAGAATTAACGCGCGAGCCGGTTGTCGCTGTTATCAATAGAACTGCGCCGCCGGTCTACTCGACTTGCGTTGGATGCTTTATGTGTCAATCGGCATGTCCGTTCAATGCAATCGAGCGTGAGGAAATTCGAACTCGAGATGGAAAGCTGATTAAGACAGTCGCAAGAGTAAATCCTGGATTATGTCAGGGATGCGGAACTTGCGTTGCTCTCTGTCGTTCAAAATCAATTGACTTGCAAGGCTTTAGTAATGAACAAGTGTATGCAGAAGTTACGGAGTTGTTTGCGTGATGGAAAATGAATCCTTTGAACCAAAAATTGTAGCGTTTGTTTGCAATTGGTGCACGTACGCCGGCGCCGATCTCACCGGCACAAGCAGAATAAAGTACGCAACGAATGTTCGCATTATTCGATTCCCGTGTACTGGAAGAATCGATTACAATCTTATCCTAAAAGCGTTTGAACGCGGCGCCGATGGCGTCATTGTCTCTGGCTGCCATCCAAATGATTGCCACTATACGTCTGGAAATTTCCATGCACGCCGACGATGGATTGTCTTTAGAGGTTTATTGGAATATATGGGAATCGATCCCAGAAGAATTATTTTTTCATGGGTTTCGGCTGCCGAAGGCGCAAAATGGGCTGATGTTGTGAATAGAGCGGTTACCGAAGTACGTCAATTGGGACCTGCGAAAGAATTCAATGAGATGAGAAAATCTCAAGCGTTTGAATTTCGCAGTGTGTAACTTCTTTGCTATGGATTGAGTGAAATTTCTATGAATCAATTAAATCAAATTGCAAAAGAACTTCTGACATCTCAAAAAGTAAAACTTGTTATCGGTTATGGCGAAGGTACGGATGGACGAGTTCGTCCTGTGTTTGTGCGGAAGTCGGAAGATGCGTCGCAGCTAATCTGGGACGACCGATGCCGTCAAAATCTTGCAGTGTATCTCAACAAAACAGAAATCCGGGAAATTGGTTTTCCAATTGCTATTGTCTCGTTACCTGCAACTGTTCGTTCAATCGTACAACTTATTGCTGAACATCAGTTTCAAGTGGAAGATGTTATTCCAATTGTTCAAGAAGGCGCAAATGTTACGACAATCGAAAATAAAGAACGCTTAGAACAATATGCGGCGGCAAATCCTGTTGTATTTCCTCCTTTCGTTGTCGAGGAAATCGAAAACATTCGAAACAAAAGTGTCGAAGAGAGATTCGAGTATTGGCAGGAAGAATTGTCGAGGTGTTTCAAGTGTTACGCTTGTCGTGCGGCTTGCCCGCTTTGCTATTGCGAGCGTTGCATTACAGATGTCAATACGCCGCAGTGGGTTTGCGTTCCGCCGCATGCTATTGGTACGTTTGAGTGGCACATGAATCGTGCAATGCATCTTGCAGGAAGGTGCGTCGAATGCGGCTCGTGTACAATTGCCTGTCCTGTTGGAATTCCTATTGGATTATTGACGATGGAAGCAACTCGGATAGCAAGGGAAGAATTGGGATATGAACCAGGCATTAAATGCGATGTGCCGGCGGCATTAGCGACATTTCGACCCGATGACAAAGAATCATTTATTTTGTAAGTGTTAAGAACATTATGACATACTATACAATATCGCATAACAATCTTCTTGAGTTCTTGAAGAGTATTCGAGCGCAGGGAAAGAAACTTATCGCCCCTCAACAGCGAGAGCAAAAAATATTCTTTATGGAAACCGATGATGTCTCTTCGATTGTGTTCGATTATATTCAAACATCCATTTCTCCAAAAGATATACTTTTTCCACGAGTCGAGCCGTTGATTACTTATGAGCTTACTGCCGATGCTCTTCAAGTAAACGATAGAGCGGAACAGCTTCCATCCATTTCCACTGTTTTGTTTGGAGCGCGTCCATGCGATGCCGTCGCTTTGACAATGCTGGAGAAATTTTTCGCAGAGGAGCCTGGCGATCCATTCGTTGAAAAGAGAGCTAAGCAACTCACTGTTATTTCGGTAAGCTGTTCGAAAGCGGATAGCTACTGCTTCTGCACTTCGGTTGGCGTTTCTCCAGGCGATACGCGAGGGAGCGATATTCTTCTTACGCCGTGCGAGAACAACGAGTACTACGTTGAAGTTTTGACAGAAAAAGGGAATGATTTAGTGCAAAAATCTCAAAACCTTTTTAATAAGAGCGAGAAAAAAGAAAAAGAGAAATATCTTGCCAATGTTTCGTCTGATATTCCAGCCGAAGAAATTTCGAAGCGATTGGAAAATGCATTTAATAATCCACTGTGGAATGAAGCGTCGCTCAGGTGCATTGGATGCGGAACCTGCGCCTACGTTTGTCCGCTTTGCTCCTGCTTCGATATTGAAGATGAAGGAACGCAGAAGTGCGGTACGCGGTTGCGATGTTGGGATTCCTGTGGATTTGCTCTCTTTACGATGCACACATCGGGTCATAATCCTCGCCGAACGCAGAGCGAGCGATGGCGACAACGAGTGCTCCATAAGTTTTCGTATCTTCCGCAGCGTGTGCAGGTTTTTGGATGTGTCGGCTGCGGCAGATGCTCTCGAGCCTGTCCAGTTGATATGAATCTCAAGGAACAACTCCAGTTAATCAAAGAAGCTCTATAGCGAGTGTGTTGAAGGATGCGATTATGAGTTCAGGAAATGTTTATAAACCGTATGTAATGCAAATTGCAAAAGTAATTGATGAAGCTCCAGGAGTAAAAACTTTTCGACTTCAGTTTACAAGCGAGCGAGATCGAGAACAATTTAATTTTAAGGCAGGTCAGTTTGGGGAATACTCTGTGTTTGGCGAAGGGGAATCAACATTCTGCATTGCTTCGCCGCCGACACGGAAGGGATACATCGAATGCACTTTTCGACAAACCGGCCGTGTAACAACTGCATTGGCTCAAAAAGAAGAAGGCGATGTTATTGGCTTCCGAGGTCCGTATGGAAATATTTTCCCAATCGAGGAATGGAAAGGAAAGAATCTTCTCTTCATTGCGGGCGGTATTGCGCTGCCGCCGATGCGATGCGTCATCTGGAATGCGCTCGATTTGCGCGATTGGTTCAAGGATATTACTGTTATTTATGGCGCTCGTTCGGTTGCGGATCTGGTTTACAAATATGAACTCGAGGAATGGTACCAGCGTTCCGATATGAAGCTCGTTACGACTGTCGATCCAGGTGGAGAGACTCCAGATTGGAAAGGGAGAATAGGTTTTGTTCCAACAATTGTAGAGCAAGTGTCGCCATCGAGTCTTAATACAATTGCAATTGTGTGCGGACCGCCGGTGATGATTAAATTCACATTTCCTGTTTTAGAGAAACTGGGATTTCAACCGACGAATATTTACACAACGCTCGAGAATCGAATGAAGTGCGGCGTAGGAAAATGCGGCAGATGCAATGTTGGGCCAGTCTATGTGTGCAAAGATGGTCCGGTATTTACCTACGAGCAATTGCAACGCCTTCCCGCAGAATACTGAGGAATTATTCCTGTTTTTATAAAGGAGCAGGGATTTTTTCTCTCTGGTAAAAATTAAATCCAAATTATACAATAGAAAAAATCCGAGAAACAGGAGATGCAATTATGCTTCTCTTCAATTGGTTTTGTATTTTTCATTACAATGATGAACAAACAAGCTGAACAAAATCGTACGTTGACGCTATCGAAAGCTGAACTATTGAAACTGAGGAAGCAGTTGGGGAGACTGGAATCACAAGCTTCGGTAAAGGAAGCGCTCGATACGATTTTTTGCCAGAATATTTTTGATGTTGCTCAGTTCTTTCCAAAATCCTTTGTTGATCTTCTCTTCCTCGATCCGCCGTACAATATTCAGAAGCGATTCAATTCTCATACATTTTATAAATGTAGTAATGATGAATATGAAGAATGGTTCGAATCCTGGTTTGTAACGTTGCTGCCTCTTTTAAAACCAAATGCCTCTCTCTATATCTGTGGCGATTGGAGAACTTCGGGGATTATTCAGCGAGTGTGCGAGCGTTACGTGAAAGTTCGTAACCGAATTACGTGGGAACGCGAGAAGGGGCGCGGTGCGGTCAAGAATTGGAAGAATGCTTCGGAAGATATCTGGTTTTGCACTCTCTCAGATTCTTACACATTCAATGTAGAAGCTGTCAAGCTAAAGCGAAGAGTCCTTGCGCCGTATCGCGTCAATGGGAAGCCAAAGGATTGGATTGAAGAAGGCGATGCAAAATTTCGGCTAACTCATCCATCAAATTTATGGACAGATATTACCGTGCCGTTCTGGTCGATGCCGGAAAATACATCCCATCCAACACAAAAGCCAGAAAAATTAGTTGCAAAAATTATCCTTGCCAGCACAAATGTTGGCGATATTGTTTTCGATCCATTCCTTGGCTCAGGAACAACAGCAGTCGTTGCAAAAAAATTGCATCGTCATTTTGTTGGAGTTGAAATCGATGAAGAGTACGCTTGCCTCGCGCTAAAACGTCTTCAGATGGCAGAGCGCGACAAAACAATACAGGGATATCGGGATGGAGTTTTTTGGGAGCGGAACACGCTCTCGTCATCATAAAGGCAGTTATTGAATTTGTCTTGTATCGCCACGAAGGGTTCGAATTCTTTTCCGACACTTTTCTGCATAGAGTGAATTTGGATACTGAGCAATAAGCGATTCGTAAGTTTGAACGGCAAGCGTCGCATTGTGTAGAACGTGGTCGTAGAGGAATCCAATATTCCAGAGCGCACGATCTTTCCAGATGCTATAGGGAAGCGAATCAGCAAGGAATTGGAAGGTTGAAATAGCATCCTCAGTTCTACCTGACCGTGCGTAGAGTTCGCCAAGTTTGAGCAACGTTTCATCAATGAGCAAAGCCTGTGGATACGTACGCCGAATTGTGTTGAAGAGATTTATTGCTTTGTCGTATTTCTGCTGATGTACCAAAAAATCAGCTTGAGCAAATTTTTCGAGTGCGTCCAAAGAAGATGAGTTATTTTCCCGAATAAAAATTTTCAATTCCAGAGCATCGTTTGCAATTGGAGCAGATAGATTTTTCGTGAGAAGATCGAGGAACGAGAGCGCTGAATCGAAATGCGCTGTATAATATTGAGTACGTGCAAGCCAATAAAATCCGTAATGTTGATAGTTTACAATATTCGACCGCGTCAGAAGCCAAAAGTAACGCTGAGCTTCTTGAAAATTCTCTTTTGCAAGATACACTTCGCCAATTTTTTGCACCGCTTGAAAATAAAGCTCAGTTCCTTGCTGCAATTGGATGACATTATTGAGTGCGAAGAGAGCGGAATCAACATTATTGAACTGTTCAAAATAAATCTCACTAATATTGTACCATGCTTGAGCGGCGATATCAGAAGTTGCATTCCTGAGAGATGAATGGTACATCTTCAACGCTTCGGAATACGAAATTGGAAACGGCAGTTCACGGGAAACAGTAGCATGTTGCTCGTTCTCTTCATCGTAGAAGAGCGGTTCCTTTATTTTGCTTAGTTTATATAATGCATTTGCTAAACCAAATTGAGCTACAGATGTGGAAGGTTGCGCTGGATATAGAACAAGGTATTCGTGGTATGCAAATGCTGACGCCTCGGTATACTGTTCTTCTGCAAGACGTTGAGCGAAGCGGAGTAATTCTGCCCCATTGGCACGACTGACTTTATCGAGAGTCTTTGCTGTTTCAATAGCTTCGAATGGTTGATTCGATTCCAATTGGAGCCAGAGAAGTAATTGGTACAGCGAGCTGTTCTGTGGCGATTTCCGAATCGACTTTTGAGTAACTTGAGTAATTTTTTGTAAAGCTTCGGGTCGCAGGACAGCGGAACGCAGTCTTGATTGCACGAAGGATAAATTTTGTGGAGTCTGTTCAAGCATTTGAATGTACTCTTGAGCGCCTTCTTCGTACTGTTGAAGAGAAAGGTAAAGGATGCCAACATCATCGGCAAAGAGCGCTGGATTGTTACTTACTGTGCGTGCTTTTAAGTACGTTTGAATTGCTTTGTCATAGAGACGATGCTGGAGCATTTCCTGTGCAACGAGTTTATAGACAGTTGTATTGGAAGAAGCTTCGGAGAGTATCGCATTCCACAAAGAATCTGCTTTTCCTTCGTTACCGGAATCGTAGTAAATTCCAGCGAGAGAAATTTTAACAGGAATTTCTTTTGGATGAGTTTTGAGCCATTCCCGCGATAGCGCGATTGCTTTTTCGTACTGCTTCAGTTGACAATAACATTGAAGGAGTCCGTTGAAGTACAGAAAATTATTTGGATTGAGCGCATAAAGTTGTTCATAGAGTGGAACAGCTTGTTCCCACTGGCGCTCCTCTTTATATTGCTGTGCAAGATTGAACAATGAATATTCATTCGTTTGCTGCGCTGTGCAGATAAAAGAGAATGCAATTAAAACAAAAATGCTTTTGATTATTCGCTGAATCATTTCTCACAATATACAAAAAATTGCTATGAGGCGATGGAGAAATTTTGATCGTGAAATCGTTAGTTTATCTGTAAATGTTCTTTTATTAAGAAAATAACCAAATCAAATCAGCGTGAATCTGCGCAATCTGTGTGAACAAAATCTACCAGGTTAAAAATTCCTGAATGGGGAAGGGGTGTTTAATTCAGTTTTCTGCTGCTTAATTATTGTAAAAATTTTTGTTGTTATCAGGAACAAATGGATTACAACTTCGTCTATTCTTATTTAGAATTTGCAATGGTTTCTTGAGCTATTGAAAAAATATTTTCTTTTCAATAAAATAGAAAAGCATCAATACTAACTCATCATAACAAAGAGAGTGAAGGCTATGGCAATTGCTGTACGTAATTTGACGAAGTACTATGGTAGCGAGAAAGCAATAAATTCAATTTCATTCGATGTCAAGAGCGGTGAAATACTTGGATTCCTTGGTCCGAATGGCGCAGGAAAAACTACAACGATGAAAATTATCACCTGCTATATGCCGCCGACATCGGGTTCAGTTGAAGTCGAAGGATTTAACATCGAGACGCAATCTTTAGAAGTACGGAAACGAATTGGATACCTTCCTGAACTTAATCCATTGTACTTTGATATGACGGTTACCGAGTACCTTGAGTACATTGGGCGACTTCATCGCCTCGATAGTGCGATGCTCAGGAGTCGTATGAAAGAAATGATGGAAACTTGCGGATTGGGTTCAGTTCGGTACAAAGATATCGGAGAACTATCGAAAGGTTTTCGTCAGCGTGTTGGTCTGGCGCAAGCAATGATTCACGATCCTGAAGTGCTTATTCTCGACGAGCCAACAAGCGGATTGGATCCAAATCAGATTATCGAAATCAGAAATCTTATACGGCAGTTAGGACGTGCAAAAACGGTTGTGCTTTCCACGCACATTCTCTCAGAAGTGCAGGCGACGTGCGATCGAGTAATTATTATCAATGAAGGCGTAATCGTTGCCGATGGAACGCTCGAACAACTGCAGCATCAATTTCAGGGCGCTGAATCAATCTCGCTCGAAATTAAACTTCCTGAATCTTCTCAATTAAATCCTTTAACGGATATAACGCCGAAATTGCAAGCAATTCCTTTGGTTGAAGGCGTTGAGTATAATGGAGCAGAGAAAAATATTCATCGCTTCATTGTTCGTTCGGGGATGGGAAACGATGTAAGGGAATCTATTTTCAAGTGCGTTGTTCAAGAAGGATGGACATTGTTAGAAATGTCTCGACGGATTACAAGTCTCGAGGAAGTGTTCCATAAATTGACAAAACAAGAACAATAGAGGTGGAAGCAAAAGTATGGAAACAGCACGAACTTCATTTTTAGATTTTTCGAATGTCTGGACGATCTGTCAAAAGGAACTGCGGTCGTACTTCAATTCGGCGGTAGCATACGTTGTGATGGTGGTTTTCCTTGTCATCGTTGGTTGGGTGTACACGAGTAGTTTATTTTTGCTCAACGTTGCTTCACTGCGTGTTTTTTTTGAGTGGGTTCCTTCAATTTTTCTTTTTGTTGTCCCAGCGCTTACAATGCGTTTGATGGCAGAGGAGAAAAAAGCCGGCACGATCGAACTTCTTACCACAAAGCCGGTTGAGGATTGGGAAATTGTGCTTGGGAAATTTCTTGCTGCTTGGTTGTTATTGGTTATCGCTTTAATTCCAACGCTCATCTACTACATTACTGTTGCGCTCTTGGGAAGCGTTGACCACGGAGCTGTCATTGGCGGCTACCTTGGGTTGATCTTGATGGCGGCTGTTTACGTTGGAATTGGGTTATTTGCTTCGACGCTCACCGATAATCAAATTGTCGCATTCATCATTGGCTTTCTCATTATGGCTCTTCTCTATTGGTTCGATAAAATTCTGATTTTCGTCCCGGGCTTCCTCACCAGTATTGTAGAGTTCCTCGGAATTGATTATCACTTCTCCAGCATTGCGCGTGGGGTCATTGATACACGGGACATTATTTATTTTCTCTCGCTTCTTGGCTTTTCACTCTATCTTTCAGTTGTGATGCTTGAACGTCGGAAATGGTAAAATGAATTGTATGAGAGCAAACCTATGAGCACTATGAATAAGAAAAAAGTTCAGGCGATTGTGCGTGTTGCACTCGTCTTTTGTATTCTTGTCATCCTTAATTTTATTTCTGTTCGACTTTTTGGTCGTCTGGATCTTACAAAATCCCGACTCTATACTCTCTCTGATGCGAGTAAGAATTTAGTTCGGAATCTCGACGATAAGGTTACGATCAAAGCGTACTTTACGGAAGATTTGCCTGCGCCGTACAACGCAAATCGTCGGCAGGTTCTCGATATTCTAAATGAATATAAAGCGTACGCAAATGGAAATATCCAATTTGAATTTATAAATCCCGAAGGCGAAAAAGCCGAGCAAGAAGCTCAACAAGCTGGAATTCCACCGGTGGAAGTGCAGGTGATTAAGGAAGATAAGTTCGAGGTGAAGCGAGCATATCTGGGATTGGTATTTCTCTATGA
>DAOOUW010000026.1:0-32915 GCA_035390885.1 Bacteroidota bacterium
CCCCGTCAACCTTCGGTTGACACCCCTTCTGAGAAGGGGAATTATTCCCCTCTTGTAGAGGGGTGTCTCCTTTCAGCTTTGTGCTTTATCTCTTCCTTTACACCTCATCTGTTAGTTACTGTTCTTTTCTCTTGAAAGAAAAGAACCAAAAGTTCAAGACTGAAGAAAAATATGGGTAAAACATCGGCTCACTCCGCTGCACAAAATAAACTCGTCTCGCTGAACAGCGCTCGCCTCAAACAGAATTTTGTGCGGACGCTTCGTTCGCCTCGTTTTACATTCCATATTTTTCTTAGGTCGGGTTCTCCAAGCATTTATTGGATACAACCTCTTGTGCCTTTTTTCGATACCTCAAGATGGCAGTAGAAATTCTGTTGCCTTCTGAAGCGCCTTATAATCTTAACTCATTAACCACCCAAATTTGATTTTCTACTTCTTCATTAAATCTTTATGCTTTTCCAGTATTGCATCTGCCAGTTTATCCAGCGACTGGAAGTCACTCTCTTTCGGATAACCTTTTACAATAACTGGCTCGAGAAGTTCTACATTCAAATTCATAATCAGCCCTTTGATTGTATCCAGCATCTTATCACCTCGTTAGAAATTGTCGATGTCTGAATTTGAGTTTCATTTGCCGTCGCCTTTCACAACAATGTCTTCCTGTTCGTAATAGTAGGAGTAGTCGATGCCTTTCATAAACATTTCGCGGTCGTTGATTTTATCCGTCATGGCGGACTTCAGCAATGCTTTAATTGGCATGGAATCCGATACGCTCTTTTCCATAGCGCTCAGGTATTCTTTTTTGTTGATCAAGCTCCAATCTACGCACAATTTCAAGTTCTTCTTTAGAATCAAGTCGAGCCAGATGCGCATACTTCTGCCGTTGCCTTCCAGAAAAGGGTGGGCAACGTTCATCTCCACATACTTATCCACAATCTCATCAAACGTGCTTTCAGGCATTGCTTCGATTTTTTTCAGCGTCTCTGGTAAAAAGCGCGCTGCGGCGAATTGAAAACTTCCCTTCGCAATATCATGCGTCCTGATTTGTCCGGCAAAATCATAAAGCCCGCCGAATAAGTAGCCGTGAATTTGCTGCAAGCCTCTTACTGTACCGACTTCAATTGTATCGAGCAGAGAGCTGTCAAAAAGGGCATAAGCCTTGGATTTGCTCTTTCCGTCAATGGTTTCATCGCTGTAAGTAAACCATTCGATAAAACGATTTGCCTGTTTGCTGGGAAAATTTTTCGCAAGTTCAATAATTCCGTCATAATCAAACATATCGGTTACATATTTCTTGCCGTCGGCAGCAGTTAATTTCAGTCGGTTAGCGCGACTAACCAACTGACTGCCTTCTTTTTTTAGCTTTGCTTTTAAATATTTCCAATAATTTATGTTCTTGGAATAATCTTCTTCGCCACGCAAAACGCCGACAATATCCAGAACGGAAAACCACCATTTGGATTTACCGATGGGGGAATTAGCCCTTTGCCTCGATACGCCTTACGGCTACTCGGCAACCGATGCCCTGACGGTGGCTGAGTAGGACGATAACCCGTATCGAAGCCACCGCTAAATTTATTGCATTACACAAGTACAGGAGAAAAAATGAAAAGATTTTTAGACAGAGGTATTGGCGATAGATGAAATTAAATTTTATAGCGGATGAAGGACTCCAAAAGAGTCATGCTGGAAGGGTAAAAACAGCAAAAACTCCCATCGCCTTCTTTAAAGTTCGAGGAGGATGCATCTGAAATAAAAGGTTCGATAGTCAGTTTAAAAGTGAAAGAATCTTTTATTCTGTCAATGTCTGCATCAGTCAATTCAGCACCCTTTCTTTGAACAGCATGAAAATTAAAGTTAATTTTCTCAGGTTTTCCCATCTTCTGAAGATTTTTATAGTCGCTTTCAAACTTTTTTATAATGCCGGGTCGTTTAAGAACATCAGATCCTATAATGATGTTGAATTCAATTCTATCCAGCTTATCGATCAGTTCCTGATTATTTAAAATCAAGTCGGCAATTTCCCATGGAGGCTCGCCTTGCCTTTTAAGATATGCAACCCGAAGAAGAGGGAAGATATCTTCCACTCCTCCGTTCATCACGGTTTTGAAACGCCATTCATAATTATTTTTATTGGGTTTTGAAGGATTTTTACCAATCCATGCATCGGCATTGGGAACATAGACAACAAAGTCGCTGAGTCCATGAGCCAGATGGTTTAACCCCATTAAAAGATGTCCCAGATGAAAGGGATCGAAAGTTCCGCCGATAATTCCAACCCTGATAATTTTATTAACAGGGAGCTCTTCTTTTAGCGCCATTGAAGAGTGGCGCGCATAGCCATCATAGTAGCGAAGGTCCCCTTTTGATATGTTGAAACTTTGCCAGGGGTTGATCTGTTTTTTTATGGCGTATTGATCACGGATTTTTTGAAGCAGATCAATTACTTCCGGTCTGTAACTTTTGATGGATTCCCGTAATGAGCCTAAATAGCCGAAATCCTTAGAATCGAGCGCATCATAGGTATGAATAACTTTATTAAGAATATCGCTCATATTCTGAATTCGCTGGCAGTGTTCAAGTGGGTTAATGGGGTCTGTCATTGTCTTAATTCCAATCCGTCATAACCTCTTCGCTTAGAAACTCATCGTTACCAACCCGAGTAATGGTGGTTTCATAGTCGCCGTCTCGTCTCGAAAATGCTAAAATTACCCTGTACTCATCAGATCGGGTCTTAATCAGCACCGCCTCTTTGGCTTTTCCATATGTATTGATCAAATCCGATAATTTAATTCTTCTCTTTTCCTCTGCAGCTACTATTCTGAGGTTGATGATGGCTGAAATGATATCTTTTCCTCCCTTGCATTTATCCAGATCGAACTGTTCGGGAAAAGTATCAATATAGCGGTTGAGAGCTGCCAGCTTGTATTCCTCCATGTTGTTGCTCAATAATATAGTGTACAGGTCTGCAGCAGGAACAGTCTGGATTTCCTGTCTCAATTTTTCTTTAGCAACCAGCTTGTCGTACAAAGCGCGGGTTTTGTCATTTGGCTGTGCTCCCTTCCTGATAAGATAATCTATCATGGGCTTACTATTGAGTTGTATTGCCTCTGAAAGCGGAGCAGAATCGTTTTCGTTAATATCTGCGCCATTTGCCAGCATGGTATCAACTACTGTTACATCTCCAAGTTTAACAGCTTCGGTAAAGAGGTATTTCATCTTTCCACCTGCTTCGTATGTCAGTTTTGCGCCGAGCTGAACTAATGTTTTTACAAGTTCTAAATTCTTATTTCCAATAGCCTTTTCGAGCAATGTATATTTTTCATAGTCGCTATAGAAGCTGTTGATATCAGCGCCAAGCTTAATCAAGAGCTTGATTATCTTTATGTCCTCACTTGCATACCACAAATTACGGTTGATGTTGAAATTATCAGTGGAAAAAAGCAGTTCGATCATTTCGAGATTACCTTGTTTGACAGCAATTCGTTTTGCTGTTTCGCCTCCCTCACTGACATTGTTAATTTTGGCTCCTTTCTCTATGAGGAGTCGGGCCATTTCGGTATTTCCATTATTTACTGCAAAATATAGGGGCTCTCTCTTTGATGCATCCATAGCGTTAACATTGGCGCCCAGGTCGATAAGCATTCGTGCAGCTTCAAGACTTCCATTTTCAACTGCCTCGAAGAGAACAGTTTTATGGCTATGGTCTCCTTCGTTTATGTTATAGCCCCTGGCAAGGCACTTTATAGATTCTGGTTTATTATATTTGGCTGCATAGTTAAGGTATGTCCTTCTTGAGGATTGTATATCCACTCCATTTTGTAAAAGCAGTTTGGCAAAATCAACATTTTCATTTTCTATTGCTATGAGCATTGGTTCGCTGGTGGTATCCCTGTGTTCGTTAACATCGGCTCCATGGCTAATTAAAATCTGCCCCACTTTGGCATTTCCGCTTTCTGCTGCCAACTGAAGAGGGGTTTTCTTTTTTTCATTATAAACATTCACCTGAGCGCCAGCTTCAATTAGAAGACTCACAATACGCACATTCCCATTTCGTGCAGCAATGTGCAACGGATAGTTTCTTTCCGGATTTCCTTCATATACCACACAGTCAACATCAGCCCCTCTGGAGAAAATCGACTTTTTTAATGCTTTCTCAACTCCCTCTACATCATTTGCACAGCAAGCCTTGAAAAGTAAAAGATTTTTATCTGCCATAGTTTATTTATCCTTAACGTAACGTACTGAAAGTAATTGAGATGTATAAAGACTATCAAAGCCCCATTTTTTCTCCCATCTAGTCAAACATAAATAGTAGTGGTAATCATCATTATCTTTCCAAGAGGATCTGGGTTGTGAAGTCCAGTAGAATGCCGTATCACCGATACTATCGGGTGAATACAGCTCGTTATACATTCCACCATATACAGCATCGAATCCGGATGAACCACCAACTTCGAGAAAATAAACTGCATCTAAGCCAGCTTCTGAAACGGACTCAATCATTTCCTCATACTCTGTTTTTGTTGGCAGATGCCAACCTGCTGGCGCCAATTTCATGGCCGAATTCCAATCATACAAACAACCGTATTGCTTTATCTGTTCTTTGTTTCCGTTGTAGTTCCACCAGTATCCTTTTTTATATTCATTTTTATTGTGCCGAAAATTTTCTGCCATCCAGATCTGGTTACCAATCCTGACAGTCCGGTATTTTTCTCCGTCACGGGGATCGGTGAAAAATTCAACGCTATTTGAAGCCGATGATTTCTTTTGTAAAAAATTAAATATTCCCATAACCTTTCTTCTTTCTTAGTCAAACATTTCCCACCAGTTATCGCCTGCATCTTCGCTCCTTTTTTCATACCTTTCCTTTGCTTCTCGGAGCAATCGCTCTTCAACAGTTTCAGTACTTCTGGGTGTTGGAGGCGATGATGGTTTTATTTCTTCCAACCTTTGTTTAAGCTTTTTAACAGAATCGTTAAGGTTAAGCCATTTATTCGACTCGCCCTTCGAGAACAGCGAAGCCATAATTTTTTGTTTCTCGGCAATTCTTTGTTTTATTTCATCTTCAGTTTTTAATTCTTCGTCGGGAATTTCAAAATATTCTTCGTTCATAGTCTTTCCTTTTTAGCTGTTAATAATTACCAGATGGTATTTGTTGTCTTCAACGGAAGGCATCAGTATTCTGGTTAGCTTGATAGAACCGCCGGGCCATGAAATCTTTCCCTCGCTCTGGCAGTTTTTTACATCGGTAGGATAGCAAATCATTCCACCCTTCTCATCAATTCGCGTATTAGCAGAAGGCTGTGCTTCCTGATCTGCGGACATGATAGCGGATGCCTCATGAATATCTACCAACTTGTGAAAGAAAACTTTACACATTTTGAATTGAATAGGTATTTCATCGGAATCGAGGTAATCGGTCTCGCTGAAATGTTCAAGAATACGATTCTCAACCATGGTATTGGCAACTCCGTTATATTCAGCATAAACAGATTCGCCCATTACGCTGGCCACTTTTACCGAAAGCGAATACATTTGGGATTCTTCCGGTTCAGCTTTTAGCTGCTGATGTTTTTCAGCGGGAATTGTGTTTTTTAAATCTTGCCCGTTGCTTCCCTTTGCAGCATTCTTACTGCCCAAAAGCGCTTTGAAAAGGTTTTTCATCTGCATTTTTCCTTATAGGTTTAACATTCGTTAGTTGAAAACATATTAGTTAACTGCTCCATGGGCTAGCAGGAGTTTAACGACATCATCGTATCCAGAACTTCTGGCAAACGACAGCGCTGTATCACCATTTCTGGATTTTACATTTACGTCGGCACCCATGGCTATCATTTTTGCCACAACATTCGTATATCCGTACCCTGCAGCTATGACAATTGGAATTTCCCCTACGTTATTAGCAATGTTGAAATCAGCGCCTTTTTCAACTAAGAGTTCTGCATTAAGCTTACCGGATTCCCTAAGTGCAACCATCAGGGCAGTTTCGCCTTTACTGTTTCGGGCATTCAGGTTTGCTCCCGCTTCGATCAGCAGCTGCACGGAATCATTATGGTAGTCTTTCATTGAAGCCCACATCAAAGGTGTATAGCCCATTTCACTTTCTGCGACATTCACATCTGCACCACGCTTTAAGAGAGCTCCAATCAATTCACTGTTGCCATCATACGCAGCCTCTTGAAGCCGTTTGTTGATGTTTTCGTCTTTAAAAGTTAAATCAGCATCCTGTGGCAATTTTGAAGTATCGGCGCCACCATTCACAAGGATTTTAACCAGCTCTATCTGATTGTTTTCATATGCAATAGATATCGCAGTCTCTCCTTCCCTGTTTACAGCATTTATATCAGCGCCTGCGGCAATCAGCAATTCTGTTATTTTAATATTTCCTGAAATAACGGCATGATGAAGGGGTGTGTTCTCCATGGCATCTCTATCATTGATATTAGCGCCATGCGAGAGCATTAGCTCGACGAGTTCGGGATATTTTGCCGAGCACGTTTTCATAAACAGGCTTTCGCCTGCACTGTTCTTCATGTTAACATCCATGCCAGCGTTTACAAGTATTCTTATCAGACTGCACGCATGCTCCAGCCTGGACTTTTCTTCAATTACCAGCGTTAAATCTTCAATAATATCAAAAATGGCATGGTCGTCGTTATCATCCCTGATAGCTATATCCGCACCGGCTTTGAGAAGCATCTCAACAATGTCAGTCCTATAAGCAAGGAGAGCAAGGGAAAATGGCGTACGTCCCTTTTTATCTTTTATATTTACATTTGCCCTGTTATCCAGTAGCCATTGGACTACTTCAATATTTCCCGCAGCAGAAAAAACATGAAGCGCTGAATCACCCTGTGCATTCTTCTGATCAATGCTAAAACCATTTTCTATCAACAACGAGGCTATTTCCATGTGCCCCAGACTAAGAGCTACTTGCAGGGGAATTTGATTGTCAGAATTCTTAATATCCTCGTACCGAGTGTGTGCAGCATGAATTTTTTCAAGCGATTCCTTAACGCCCGCTGGATTATTTGTCTTTATTGCTTCAAAAAGAGATGTTTCGTATTGCTGCCGCTCCTTGAGCTGCACCTGTTTACCATTTATTTTTACATAGCTAAGATTTCCATCCTCAGGAAACTCAACCTTTGCATCTTTGGGATACTCTATTCCATTTATTGTGAGGTTTTCGCTCAGGTAGCCCCTGCTAATGTTGCCGCCTGGCCAGTAAAAGGAAAGATAATATGTCAAGGGTACTGAAACTCCTTCTGGTGAATGAATCGCAATAGAATTGTTAGTTAAACCTTCAGTCACTATGCCGCCTTTAACCCGCAGGCTATCACCCGAAAATGAAATATTGCCATATTTAGTTGAAATACGCGCAATCCCATCAAGATAAAAGTTGATGTCTATGGTTTCTTTGTCTCCACTAAATACAGAAAAATTTTTTGCCCAGAAGGTAGAGCCGTCAGGCAATTCTATTTCAACTATTGATTCATCATCAAAACCTACAATCTTTTCTTGTAGAATAGCAATCTTTGAATTACGTATGTATTTTTTAGGCGCTGGTTTTGGCGCTGGAGTAGTTTTGGGCTTAGGCACAGGTTCTGGAATTTTCTCGCTGAGTGGTTCAGCAGGGGTTTTTTCTACCGGTTTTTCTTCTACCGGCTTTTTATCGATCTTAAGAGTTGATTTCACTGGCGAATTGACTTTTCCTTTTTCAATACCATTAGTAGAATTTTTGCGTGATTTAGAATCGGGTTTTTGATTTTTATTTTTCGCAGAAAAAAGGTTTTTAAACATTATGTATCCTTAAGGAACTTCAAAAAAGTGGAGAGGCGCCCATTAATTTTTCGCGCCTGCCGCTTCAAGCATCTTTACTATCTCAGCGTTACCTTTATCTTTGGCAAGGCTAAGAGCTGTTGTACCATCTTTAGACTTAGTAGTAAAAGACGCTTTTGCGGAAAGTAAAGCTTTGGCAACATCTGCATGTCCATTGTAACTTGCATACATAAGAGGCGTCCATCCGGGAGTATCGGTATCATTGATATTGGCGCCAGCGCCGAGAAGAATCTTTACGACTTCTAAATGTCCAGAATTTGCCGCTTCCAATAGAGGGCTATGTCCATCAACCTTCTCATTCACATTCACCCCACCCTGTATAAGGTATTTCACTGCCTCTACTGCACCCTGGCTTGCCATTGCTATCATGGCAGTTTTATCCATGCCTGTACGGGCTCCGGCTTTTGCCAGTGCAAGCGTAACTGCATAATTTTTTTCACCGGCATCTTTTTCAGGAATAGCAAAGTCCAGCGCTCTCCAATTCCAGCCGTTTAAAAAAACTTCTGCATTTGGTTTAGCTCCTGCAGCAAGCAAAGCTTTCGTAATCTCCGGACAACCTTGCATAGCGGCAAACATCAATACAGTCAGGTTGTTGTCGCTTTTACTATTTGCATTAGCTTTCAGAGAGAGAAGTTTTTGAACTGTTTCTATATGGTTCTTTTCTATTGCATAAGTAAGAGCAGTGGCGCCTGCAGTGTCGCGATAATTGACGTTAGTACCAGCCTTCACCAAAGCCTCGACGACATCGGTGTGTCCATTGGAGGCCGCAAGAAGCAAGGAAATTCCACATCGATCGGTTTCTTCCTTTGGTTTCAAACCAGCATCTAGCAGAATTTTAACCTTATCCAATTGTCCGTTTGACGATGCTGACATTATTGGAGTTATATCGTCGACAGCAGCGCACACATTCGCGCCTGATGCAACAAGAGCTTTGACGTCTTCAGCATTGCCCTGCATTACTGCCGCCAATACTGAAGCTCGCGCCTTTATGCTTGCAGGTCGGCTTCCCATACCAAAAAATCCACCGGAACCTTTATCAATTATCTGGATGTCCAGAAACTTAGCGGCAAGAGAAAAAGCTTTCTCAGCAGCATGGCTGGCTTCCTCTACATTTTTACCTCCGAATTGTTGATACTCTCGTGCAATGACGCTCATTATTTTCTTCTCCTTAATTTATATTTTTACAAAATAATGGGATGCCTGGAATTTCATTCTGCAGAATCAATTCTGGACATTGCCTCATAAATAGTTTCACATTTTTCAATATTTTTCTGCTTTATTTTTTTAGTATGGGAGTATTCGATAAGCATTTTTCGCTTGCCACCTGCATCAAAAGGCTGCTGTCCAATGGAGCGAACCTCGGAATAGCCTTCATAATCTTTCAACTCACCTTCAGGGTTAGCTTCCGACCATTTATAGTAATCATCTGCAAAGCCAGCCAATTTTACATGGACTTCGACAAATTCATTTGTAATATTAGTTTTTCCTTTGGCATCTGCTTGCTGTTGATTTTGAATAGGAATGGTTACTTTCTGATTTTGTTGGCTGCTAACCTTTGCAGTTGCTTTACTGCCAAACAAGCTTTTGAGAAAGTTTGTCATAAGTAATTAAATGATTTTGTTTTGGATATTAGTAGTTTAGTAAAGGAAAGTTATTTTTCTACAAATTCGATTATTTCACACCTATCATTAGCGGTGATAAATACATCTTTTTCTTGGTCTCACTAAGAGATAAGGTATGCGTTAATCTCAAATGAAGCAACAAAAAATATAGAACATTTGCCTGGCAAGCGCTTTGATGCGTTTACGGCACCACAGCAACCGATTCCTGAACGACGGCTGAGGCGAACGATAGCTCGTATCGAAGCCACCGGCTTGATAGACTACCCCGTCAACCTTCGGTTGACACCCCTTCTGAGAAGGGGAATTATTCCCTCTTGTAGAGGGGTGTCCGAAGGGCGGGGTGTGTCCTTTCTGCTTCGTGTTTTTACTTTCCTTTACATTTAATTCATCATTATTTGTTCTTTTCTCTTGAAAGAAAAGAACAAAAAGTTTACCCAAATTATGCATAGGAAAGATTTACAGAAATTGAAAATATCCTTACTGCACAGTTTGGGGTTCAAAACTGAAGAAGAATATAATCCGTTGCCTCGATACACTTTATTTATTGAATACGACTTCCCAAATCTGATTTTTCTACTTCTTCATTATAACCTTATGCTTTTCAAGTATTGCATCTGCTAATTTATCCAGCGACTGAAAGTCAGTCCCTTTCGGATAACCTTTTACAATAACTGGCTCGAGGAGTTCTACATTCAAATTCGTAATCAGTCCTTTGATTGTATCCAGCATCTTACCACCCCAGCCATAAGAACCAATCACAGACGCATACTTCAATTTCGGTCTCAATGCATTTGCCAGATAAACTGCTGATACAACCTGCGGATGCGGTCCTGTCAATACCGTTGGCGAACCGATCACTATTGTTGATGCATCGACAAGCGACATTGCAAGCTCGCCAATATCCGTTTGAGTCAGGTTAAATGGCTTGACGATGATATTTCTTTTGATGAGCGCAGAGATAAAATAATCAACCATTGCTCTCGTCGAATGGTGCATGGATACAAACGGAAGAATGACTTCGTTTTTTACATCATCCGAAATCCAGTCGTTATAAGCATTCAAAATAAACTTCGGATTTCGATAGACGGGACCATGACTTGGAGCGATCGTCTCGAATTCATAACTCGCAAGTTTTTCCATGTGCTTTTTGATGTTCGCTCTAAACGGCATCATAATTTCGGCGTAGTATCTTTTTGCCGACAAATAGACTTCGCACTCATCATCTGCATAGAGTTCACTGCTGGCAAGATGCGAGCCAAAGAAATCGCAGGGGAATAAAATCTTATCCTCTATGAGATACGTCAGCATGGTTTCAGGCCAGTGAACCCACGGAGCTATAATAAATTTTAGCGTCCTGTCTCCAAGCGAAAGAGTTTCACCATCTTTAATGGTAATGAATCTCTCTGCAGGAATAAGCAGAAGATCGATTAACATATTTTTGCACTTTTCATTCGTTACAACCTTTGAGTCGGGATAGAGTTCGAGGACTTTCGGTATTGCTCCTGAATGATCCTGCTCGGCATGATTTGCAATAACATAGTCGATTTTCTGAACGCCTGTTTCCCTGAGATTATTGACGAACTCATCTTCCTTTGCAGGATCGGCAGTATCGATTAAAGCTATCTTTTCACTGCCTTTGATAAGATAAGAGTTATAACTTGTACCATCAGGGAGCGGAATCAGTTCATCAAATAATCTTCTATCCCAATCGTTCACACCGACGGCAAATATATTATTTTTTATTTCTCTGATAGCCATGGATTATTCCTCCTTTTCAAATTCGGATTTTTCTGCTCCACAAATTGGGCATACCCAATCGTCGGGCAATTCTTCAAATGGAGTTCCTGGTTGAATTCCATTGTCAGGGTCTCCCTGTTCTGGATCATAAACATACCCACAAACCGAGCAAGTATATTTTCCCATAGTCTTTTCTCCTTCTTCTTTGATATTTCTTCTATAATGTGTTGCATTTGCGGAGATACCGCCTCGTAACACGTCATGATAATACGCGTACGTCATTGGTTCTCCTGTTAGTAAAGTTCTGCAGTCGGTTACCTCGCCAATAAAAACAGTATGAGTTCCTACTGAAAGAGAATTTACAACTTTGCATTCAATAAATCCAAGTGAATTTTCAAAATATGGAAGCCCATTTCCCGATACTTTGTACGCTACATCTTTAAACTTATCCACGTCTCTTCCAGACTTGAACCCAAAAAGACTTATTAACTTCATCGGGAAATTGTCAGGGAGAATGGATACGCAGAATAATTTACTCTCTGCAATAAAACTGTGAGTCAAGGTAAGATGACTAATTGATATTGCAATTTTGGGGGGCTCTGGAGTTATTTGAAAAACTGAATTCGCAATCTGTCCGTTAATCTTATCATCGTTTTTAGAACTCACCATGAACATCCCATAGGTAATTTTATCTAAAGCCTTGAGATCCATCTGCTCCTCCTCGTTCATATTATGTACGATGCCGTTGAATGATTTGAACTAATTTACAAATAGAAAAGTCGCAAAAAGTTTGTGATGATGTTGACTAAATTGGGATAAAGCAGTTTTTATCGTATTAACTCATCCAATTTTCTAATATCAGTCCTTCAATTCTACTAAAATGTTTAGTATTATTGGAAACACAAATGTAATTTTTTGTTAATACCATTGCCCCAATGAGTATGTCTGCATCTGAAATAGGTTTACCCGATTGTTTAAGAGAAGCATAAATTTCTGATGCTTTATCAAAAACATTTATATTATCTAATAGAAGGATTTCTAATAAATTACATATTCTTTCAAATTCCTTTAATTTACCTGTAGCATTTGCTGCTAAAAGCCCTCTTTTTATTTCATAGTAGCTTATTCCATTTATAATGACTGTTTCACCTTTTATTAGTACTGTCTGCAATTTCTCTTTAATTTTTTGATCGCCTTTCATTAAAGCGCTAATTATATCCGAATCTAGGACATAATTCATTTAAATAAATCCCTCCTCTTTATTGAAGATTCAAAAGAGGCAATCTGTTCTTTTTTCAGATCATTTAACAACCCACACATCAACTCAATTCCTAACGCTTTCTTAACTCTTGAAAGAAGTTCCTCGTCACTAATGATGTCAATTTGTTCCGGTGAAATATTTCCTTCTACAAACTTTAAAAAGTTTTCCATCTGCACCCTGTCTAACCTTTTGAAAGGTTCTTCATTCCTTAATAGTTTATTGGCGATATCTGCAATGCGTGTGTAAAAATCTTTCTTTGGAAGTGTTTTTATGACAGTTTCAGTTTTTGTTTCAATATATGGCTTTTCAATCGAAGATGGATCGACTTCAGAAATGGGCGAAGAGAATGTAATATATTTCCTTGATAACAAACCCTCAAGAGCAACTAACGTATCTCTTCCTTTGCTTTGAATAAACGTGACTGGAACTGAACATTCTGAAGATGCAACATTTTGTAAAGTCGAGTCGTATATCATTCAAACCTCCTTAATAGTTCGCCATCTATCATTTTAAAAAACCAGTCATCAGTTAATTCATGTGCTTTGGTTCCCCAATGAATGATTTGCTCCTTACCTGCAGGAACATCCACATTGGCGGATTGGACTTGTGTTTCCCATTTTAAAGCTTCAGCATCTTTCACGAATCTTAAATGTACAGCGCCTTTCGGTTCATTAGCAGAGAATGCCAGTCGTAAATCGAAACCTAACGGTGAATTGCTAACTTCATTACCCTCAAAAAGTTTCTCATACACTTCTATGTTTATTTTTAAATTCTTCAAGAAGGAAAATACATCCCCTTCTTTATTGTTAAAGTCAACAGTATCAATATACCTTAATGATAACCAATTAACTTCCAAATTATTTTCAGCATCTGGATATGCATCAAAAAGTATATTCACAACACTACAAATTCTTTTTTCAAAATCTTCCCAGGTATAATTTTTAGTATCATTCAAGGTAATAATTCCAGGGCCGATCTGAATTAATGGCCATTCATTGTTATTTCTTCGGAATCTATGCTGAACTACATATCCTGCAAACTCATCGAGCATTGCCGCTGTAGGCAGTTGTTCATGGAATGGATATTCATCTTTTACTCTATCATATATTCTACCAAGGAGTATTTTATAATGTGGATCTACCTTTATTCCAGGAACAGGTTCTTGCAGTTTCCATCGTGTTTCAAATATTGCTTCTACAAGCGGTTTATTTTTTAATATTTTTCTTTCCATTTCTGAACCTCCACATTTTTCTATATGCAGCGCTCTTCCATCAAATCTATTTTAGAAAAAAAACGATTCACTTTCTAAGTGTATTTAAATACAACGGAATGTAATTTAGCAAATTAAACTAGTTAATCCATTTAAAAATTCTAATGATAAGAATTTGAATCCAATTTTCAATTTCTTGAATCCTGGTCAATATAATTATTCACACCGCTTTTTTATGGATTTTGTAACATTTTATTTAATCTATTATTTGGGGATTTTTTAATTCATTGGTACTTTTGCTTAAATTTTAGAAAAAAAATTCAAAAATGCCGTTATTTGACTTGCACACTTTTCACTTTTTCTTGTTTGCGTATACATTGGCAGAAACCGTGGTAGTTGGCGCAAATTCCACCCAGCACAGAGAATAATCCCCAGAATAATGGTCGAGTAAAAATATGTAGTAACGTCGGCTGGCAATAAGGCAGCAGGTAGATTCCCCATGTAATTAAAAAACAACCGAGCACAATACAGATATGACCAAAGACAAGTAGTGCAGTTCGATCGTCTCGCCAGCCTAAAAAAGCAAGAGCGCCACCGATGAGCAATGGAATTATTCCGCCAGCATTGCCGCTGCTCACAAGTATAAATATTCCCATAATAAAGAGAAGTATTCCTAAGATTAAAGTAATTGGACTACGAATTTTCATTCTTGTAATCCTTTCCATTTGTAAATTTATTTATGTGTGCGCATCCGAAAATACCGAGTTCTTTTATACCTGATAAATACATTATCAATCTGCTTTCTATAAATTTCAATTACTTTTCTCTCTACTATTCCAAGGCTGGAACCATATAATCTGTTTGTTGAACAATTAAATCATGGTCGACTTCGAATATCGATATAATCATTTGTTTCGTTATTTCTCCTTTCTTCATACTGCCAATATCCTGTGGTAACGTTGCGCTCCATTCCTGTTCTAAGATTACAGTATTATCATCAACAAAGCTCCTGAGAACCTTTAATTTTCTATCCTTAAAAAAATTTAAGGCGTTATTTGCAAATTGGTAGAATTCATTAAAACCGCCCTTCCTCCCTTTTGGAACGCTCGCAGAAGGCATAGCAATCCATTCTAAATCTCTTGAATAAAATTTATCGATCCAATCGTTCGTGCATTTGTTATAAGAATCAACGCAATCAAATAACAATCGTTTCTTATTCTTCATAGTAGGTCCCTTCCGTGATTCGTGTACAAAAGAAAAACTCAACTGCTTTTGAATTTCTATTCATTATAACTATAGAGAAACTACAGTGAAAATTTTTCTATTGCAATGGTAAAGAAAATGGCGCTTCGGTTATTACTTTCCTTATTATCGAAATACAGCTCGATGAGTTGGATATTATTGTATTTGATCAATGTCCTCTTCCTCTACAATTGGAAGCAAATTCTATAATTGATTCATAAATTGAAGCGATGTATATTTTGTTTACGTCGCGTGTGAATCGATAATGAAGGAATCAATATGAAAGCTCATAATATTTTACTCACCTTTATTCTTTTGTCATTGGCTCCTGGTCTTTTGGCACAAGATGTCGCTATAACTAAATGGAATTGCGCTGAACTCTTACAGGCAAAAGACACTGTAACCATCGTTGGAAATCCTACTCTTGTCGAGGCTCCGATTGGTTCAGCAGCGCTCTTCAATGGAAATAGCGATGGAATTTTTCTACAATCCAACCCGCTCATTGGATTGCAACAGTATACTCTCGAAGTCATTTTTTCACCGCAGAGCGGCGGCGAGCATGAACAAAGGTTCCTCCACTTTGGCGAGTTACGTGGAAATAGAGCGCTCCTAGAAATTCGTGTGTTCGAAGATTCTTGGGTACTCGATGCATTCGTAAAAGCGGGAACGAACGGCCTGACGCTGATCGATACTACTCGACGTCATCCACTGAACGAATGGTATCACTGCGCTCTCGTTCTCGATAGTGGAAAAGTGACAGCTTATATTGATGGGAAGAAAGAGTTGGAAGGCGCGCTGCCGTCATTCCAACCACAAACTGATAAAAATGTCTCCATTGGCGTACGCCTCAATCGGCAATACTGGTTTAAGGGAGCGATTGCTTCAATTTCAATTACACCAACAGCGCTGGAACCATCTTCTTTCCATTTACTTCAATCAGTGCGATAGAAAGAAATCTCATTCTGAAATGAGAAAATTCCATTTTTATTAAAACGGAAGGTCTTCCTCCGGTTTTTCAGCAATTGAAGAATCCGGCGTTCCCTGAATATCGTTGTTACTACCAGCATTTCGGGAATCGAGCATCATCATTTGATTTGCAACAATTTCGGTAACGTACCGTTTCACACCTGATTTGTCGTCATACGTGCGGTATTGGATTCTCCCTTCGAGGTACACTTTGCTCCCTTTCTTCAAATACTCGCCGCAAATTTGTGCAAGTTTATCCCACGCAACGATATTATGCCATTGCGTACGCTCCTGCAAATTCCCTTCCTGATCTTTGTATGATTCATTCGTCGCCACGCTAAACGTTGCAACTGCAACGCCGCTGGCGGTGTATCGCACTTCAGGATCCTGTCCTAAATTACCAATAAGAATTACTTTGTTAATGCTTCGGCTTGCCATAAGATTGTTCCTCCAAGATTGTTAAATGAAGTAGTGTTTATTTATTTTGGATTTCAAAAATCCGAATCGAGTTCGGCGTTAAAAGATACAGAGTACGATTATAGGATGCAATATCTGTAATTTCCTCAATTGGCGATGAGGCAAGAATAACCGTTCGTGGTGTTTTTGTACACAACTTTCCTTCTTTAGAAAAGGAATAGAGCGTATCCTGAGTCGCAACAAAGAGATTCGGATCGATGCAACATACTCCTCGCGCATCGCAAAATTGATTTTCTCCAATTGTTCGAAGGTATGCGCCAAACACATCATACACAACAACACGGCTATTTTCCAGCACAAATATTTCTTTCCCCCGTAATAATAATCGTTTGGGTTGAGTAAGTCTTCCTTCATTTGTTGTAATATTTCCGAACGCTCGTTCGAATTTACCAATTGTGGAATACTTAATTACTCGGTTATTTTCTCCATCTAATAAAAATACTTCCCCAATTTCACTCAATGCTATGCCTTTCGGATAGCCAAAGCGCTCATTTTCGTGCGTTGCAGTTTTTCCGCTCCAGGAACCTACGAAACGTAACTTTTGATCGAACTTCTGAACTCGATGATTACCATAATCTGTTACATAAATATTGACGCCATCGGTTGCAACATCTGTAGGAGTGTCGAATGCGCCATCAGTCCAGCCATAGCCGCCAACGGTCAATGGCGATTCCTTGAACGAAGGGAAGCAATACACCAAGTGAGTTCCATGATCAGCAACAAAGATTCGTCCACGAAAATCTATGACAATACGCGATGCTGCATTGAAAGAGCCGATCGATGTAAGCTCAACCAACGATTCTATTGAATCAATTGCTGGATTGAACAATAATAAGGAGGCTAATGTAAGTACTGTTCCCAATTCTCGTCCTGAACCTCGCCGCGTTTTGTAGAATGTACGAGGATGTATTCCCCGTATCCTGACCGATCGACAAAAACAAACTGAACTCCTCCCTCGATAGAATCGTACTGCCAAATTTCGTATGGCTTTGAATTGTCACCCATCGGATACCGTTCAACATTGGAGGGTTCGCCATAAAGAATATACACTCTGCCTCGATCTGTTTTCCATCCTTCTTTTCCAAACTGCCGGTAACGCTGGTTTGCAACGGAAACTCTCTCGGTATAGACAGCGCGCGTTACAACACTGTACCCTCGTTTGCCACTCTCAACATCTGACCAAAACTGGGCAAGGAAATCGCGCTTTGCGTCGAACGTAGTCAGCTTGGAATATATCTTTTCGTCATCACGCCGAGAAATGTACCGAGTGGAAGCAAATTCCTTATCGAGCTCAGATTCATCCATCCCATTATACACAGCGCTGAGCGCCAGAAGATGGGAGCGATCGGGCTGTACTGTTTCGATCTCTACATTTGGATTATAGATGTAAATTGCTTTCTGACGAAGCGCTAATGATTTCCCCTCTTTATTTAGAAGTTCCATCTGATAGAAATATTTTCCCGATGGATATGACAACATTTTCATCGTCGAAACATCAACAATATCAGCAGAGGGAGAAACTTTTTTCCGCGTCTGCTCCTTGACAACAGCGCCTTTCCAATTGACAAGCCGAGCAATCATGGAATACTCTTCCGAAGGAGTGAGATTATAGAGTTCAACATAGGAGTAAAGTACCGGCGTAAATGTCGAACCAAAAAATCGCGTTGGATTGGTGAAAACCTCATACGTGTTTTTATAGAATGAACTTTCTTTCTGTGTGGATTCGATAATAGAAGAACACACATCGATATCGCTCAGTGTAGGAGAATTGGAAAATGAGGTAACGGAGAGATTAGTTTCCATACTATCGCACCGGGTCCGATCGGTTAAATCAAAATACCGAATCTTCAGGCGATATTCTCCACAAGCCAACCGGAGTGTAAATTTGGAAAGAAACGATTTCCCAAGAGAAAAAGCGGATGTGTCCTGTATTTGAATTGGGAACATACACGGATAATGGAAGACAACGCTGTCATTGGCGTTGAGTCGGATATCGGCTTTTATTTCCATCCCTCCTTCATAGAGAGAATCTTTTTTGACCAATATTACTTGTGAGGGAAACACTCCATACGAAATTTCGATGTAATTTTCATTCTCAGCCGAACGAAACTGCGAGTAATCAACATTAAGCGTAATTTGCGATGCAGGTCGAATAATCTCCGGTTGTCTAGAAAACGCGATCGATGGATATAATGCAAGAATAACGACAAGCAAAAAAAGTGGGATGTTTTTCATAGATTCTGCTCTTCAAAACAATGGTGCAAGTTCTGTTTCGACTGTAATATAAAAAAAGCCGTCAACAAATAAAATGCTGACGGCTCAATAAGTTTATTGGAGGTTGTTATCTAGAAATTAATACGGATGTCAAAGACATGGTTACCATCAAAATATTTCACTGGCACATAAGCATACTCTACCGTAATTGGAATATTGAGGGATTTTGCTAAATCAACGCCGCCTCCAACCGCAAAGTTCTGGAAAATTGACTCCGTTCCAGAAGGATCGGTACTGTAGAGATATCCTGTGCGGAGAATGAGTAAGTTTGCATACGTCGCTTCCGCTCCGATTCGATATTCATCGATGCCGTAGTTGTTATTCTCGAACGTACCGTTCACACGGAGCATTGTTTCATTAGCAACTTTTGTCTCATACCCTAATCCTATCTGGATTACCGACGGCATTTGAGAAGTCGCCGCTGAAACTTTATAGTACGTATACTCTCTCTCATATCCATCCGCAGCTGCTTTGACGTAGAGAGCAGAACCATCATACTTCATCGAGGTGCCGATATTTTTGATAGAGACGCCAAGACTTAATCCTTTAACTCCCGCTAAGCCGCGATATTGCACGCCAGCATCGAAAGCTACGCCTGAGGCGCTTACGTTGCCAAAGCGTTCGCTTACAAGATTCGTCGTTGCTCCAATACTGACTCGTTCCGTCAGCATACGTGAATAAGTAAGCCCTAATGTAAAGAACGTTGGTGAAATAATTTCACCTGTTCCGTCGGGTTGGAACTCCGTTGTAACATTGATGTCGCCAACGTTAAATGCTCGCAACGAAAGTCCAAAGCTTCCTACTTTCTCGACTTTTCCTGCAACTGCTAAATAGCTTACTCCCATATCGGCAATATACGAGCGATACGAGAAGAGGGCGCTCGCCGATTGATTCATCACATCGAGTCCTGCAGGATTCCAGAAAATTGCATCTGGACCGGCGATCGATGAAATATTGGCTCCAGCAGTTGCAATACCAGCAGCGCCGACCGGAATTAACAATTCTGGCGCCGCTGATGTTCCAGCTTTTGATTGCCCAAAGACCGGCGCCGATACACACATCGAAATAACCATTATTACTGTTAGAATGAAATACACACTGTTTTTCATAGTTAGCTCCTTATAATAAGATGGAGACATTGTCTTCATGCTTAATACGTTGGTAAAATTTGTTCTTCCTGAATAACCGCTAATTTCAACACCTTTGATTTGCCTAAATCCGGCATATCAACGTGTACGATGTAAATTCCGCTTGCGACAGGAAGATTGTTTTCATTCTTCAGATTCCACGTTGCAAACTGTCCCGTGTAATCCCGAATGGTTTTCACCAAGACACCGGCTAAATTAAAGACGCGGATTGTCGCGTTTGGCGGCAAATGATTGAAGGTTACAAACTTGTTCAGCCGATTCGTTTCTCGCACATTGACGCCATAGTATGGATTCGGGAAGACATTGATTTTTTCGATTTCTGCTAATGCAGAACTTTTATCATTGAGGAGGTACTGATAACCATCGGTATTTACCGTATAAATATCAGCGCCTGGCTGACCAGTAAGTACTGGTGGAATGCCAGCATTAATTCCAAATATATCACCCTCCTTAAAGAGCGGAACATCATTGGATACCCGAACGAACCATCCTGAGTAGATTACATCAAACAAGTAGGTTTCTGCATATATATTCATTGCAGTATAATCTGGATGTTTTGCACCGCTTTGATCGGGTGAATTGCCATCATAATCGCTTGATAAGATGAAAAGATATTCACGGGCAGCACTACTTAACGTTGGCCCCCATGTCATATCAGCCGCAGGGTTTCCATATTGTTCTATTACTACAACGTTCACCTGACGTGGATGAGCCGGGTCTGTAACATCATAAACTTTACCGGGGAATGTTCCGTAACCAATGTAACCA
Source organism: Bacteroidota bacterium (assembly GCA_035390885.1). Taxonomy (GTDB): domain Bacteria; phylum Bacteroidota; class Ignavibacteria; order UBA10030; family UBA10030; genus JAOAFT01. The sequence goes on from DAOOUW010000026.1 coordinate 20,548, forward strand.
TAATTTGGAATTCCTCGAGCAGGATCGCCGCCTCGCCAGTAAACATACGCTTTTTGCTGCTTGGAGGGATCATTACTGAACTGTATCTGAATATTTTTTAAGCATTCACTCGGAAGTAATGAACTACCCCAGAAGTTAGGTCCAATATCCAACCCTCCTCCAAAAGCTTGTCCACCCCAATTGACTCCCTCCAAGTTCAAGTTAGCAGAAGGAGTATAAGTTACACTTGTAATTTCAGGTGTAACTCCAAGAAGGTACCACGGAATTCCCGTCAGTTTCCATTGAATGCCATCTAGAATAATGGCATCATCATTATCATTAAATCCTAACTCTGTATGGAGAACAGTAGATGCTGTAACATCTCTCAATTGCCATTGAACGTTCGGCTTATTCACGACAACTGGATTCCATGTTACTTCATCAAGTCCTTCGACAGCAGAAGAATCTGTTGCAAAAAATGTAATTTCATATTGATGTCCTGTTATCTGATCCGGACTGACTACAATCGGGGTTACTGCTAATGTAGATACCCCCTGAGTGTGAGTTACAGGTAAGGCTTCTCCGACTGTTGAACGGATAACCACGCCCGGATTTTGCTCATGAGGCACTACCGTAACAAGATTTCCTGAAACTGGACTCTCGAGATATGTAAATGGAGATGTTCCACTTTCATCGTGACCGTAGGCAGTAACAACATAGTAATACTCTTGACCATTGACTAAAGGACGCGACCTGAAGTAATCTTGAGTAATAGAAATGCTTCTTTTAATACCGCTATTCAATCCAAACATCATTGGCGTGTTTACAACGTATCCTGTCTTTGGATCAACAACATTATTGTAGATAACTGTCACAGAATTTTGCAAATCATACGTTGCAATACGATATGCCTCGCTCAACGCGGCGCTCCGAGAAGGAAGTTGATAAACATTATATCCTTCGAACACAAAAGATAAGCTACGGTAAGATTCAACTTGAGCGACACTTAATTCAGAACTCCAGTTCAAAACAATTTGACCGGGAAGTTCTGTGACCGCTACTTTAGGAGCTGGGGGCGCAGTAGGAAGGTTAAATAACTGATCGAACGCATATTGTGCGAAGGTTGTGTTGTATTTTAACACCTGCACGCTCGAAATATTATTTGCACCCATTCCTTGCACTAACGCAACAACAACTTCAGCAGTATCGCCACGAGTCAGCGTGATAGGACCATGGACGTTCACAATTCGCCGATCGCCAGCTTGAATATCTTTTCCATCAACCCAACCAGATCCAGTTGTAACATCGCCGCTGAGGCAATAGGATGTAATAATATTATTTGCAGAGGCATAGGCTGATGTTGTATAAAATGGGGATCCTTCAGGATACGCAGGACGCGGTAAACAACCGCGCATCAGGTTAAACCACTGTTGAGTTCCGTCATAGGTACCATCATCAGGATCATTGATTGGTGATCCTGCTGCAAAATAGTCAAAAGCTGTGAGTGGACGATCATGGAAATACTTATATCCCTTTCGCCATTGAAAATTTACAACAGCGCTATCTGCAAGATCGCCTGTATAATAGGCAACGCCTTGTAAAAATGCATATCCAACAGCTGGAGCAGCCAAGCCTTTTGCTGCATACTTAGCGTCGGATGGTTTTGAGTTATATTCGAACCCAAGACTCAGTGCAGAATCGCATCCTGCATAATCATCTCCAGCGTCTCCTACATCGCCATCCGCCCATTGAACAATATAGAAGCTATCAATGGTTGCGTTTGCTGGAGTACTTGGCATCCCTTTATAGATAAGTTTAACTTGCTTAAAGATGATATCATTCAATGGAGTAGAGGAAGCATACGACCATAAAGTCATCTGCTGTTCAATTCCAATAGATGGGGAACCAGCAAATTGTTGTGTTGTTGCATTATCAAGATCATTGCATACCAACCAGATAGTTTTTGTAGCGCCAGGTAGTCCGGGAATATGGTGAGGATTAGTAGGATCAAACCCAGCGTCATTCCGTACAATCTTTACAGTATCAATGAACCATGGCGCTCCTTTAGCGGCTGGCCATTCTTCCCAGTCAACAAAATATTGCTCTGCAATTTCCTGAATATCTCCATCGGAAACGGAACTCGTAGATTTTTGGAGAAATGTCGCCGCATCGGTCGTAAGGTTAGGCCACTGCGATGAATGCCCTCTTAACTGTGGCGACATATCGGCTCTTACAGCCCACACACGGTCAACAGCGCTAGAAGAGGCATTTTCAGCGCTGCCGTCTGGTAAAATGCATCCAGGCTGCATACCATGGAAGTATGTATTTCCTGTTACCCGTAATTTAGGGTCAAGTCCATCATTCACAATACCGCCAAAAACAACTCCCTCGGCAAATATTGTTCCGACTCCCGATGATTTTGGGAACTCGCCATTCCAGGATTCAGCAATATCCCATCGAAAGAACCCATCGGAGGCAACCCAGCTCGTTACGTTATTTCCATTCATCAACGCTTTGGATGTTCCTGCCAATATCTTTGAAAGAGATTGCATCGATCGTTTTGGGGAATCCTTCGCAAATGCGAAACTCCCACAGACCAACAGTGCAAGGAGTACTATCAATAACTTCTTTTGAGATTTCATAGTCGCTATCTCCTGTAGTTTATAATTCCAACTTTGCACCAACCCGAATTTGCCGTGGAGAGCCGTAATTCACGAATCCATTTTGTCGGAATTGGTGTTGATTATTTTCGAGATTGATTATTTTATACAAATCAACGTACGTTTGACCATACGTTTCAACTGTTCCACTGCTTGCCGTAGGATCGCTCAACCAGCCGTCCTCGTACGCATTCCCAGTTCGATAATAAACGTTGATAACGTTCTTGGTATTGAGCAAGTTTTGCACATAGACATAAACGTTGACATCTGCAAATCCCAACGAGAATGTTTTATCTACTCGTAAATCAAGTTGATAAACCCACGGAGTCGTCGAGCTGTTTATTGGCTCCAATGGAAATCTTGTTCGGGCATCAAGATCATGCAGAAGATTTCCCAGATCTACTGCTTGCTGTCCACCGCTCCCGGTTGCATGGGTGTAGGGGTGACCTGAGTTAAACGTGAAGAGCAGATTCGCGCCAAGTTGCTCCAAAATCGGTCCGCCATCATTCTTTCCCCAATGATAATCGAGAGAGATCGATCCTCGATGAGCTTGAGCGTAATCGAGCGGCACGACCATACTCGGCGGCGTTCCACCAGTATTCAACAAGGAAATCGTCCCATTTGCATAAGAATTTGTTCCACGCGCATCCTGCAGCGTGTAATTGACCTGGGCTTGCAAGCGTTCAGTGCGGCGGAGACGTAGTGTAAATTCCACACCAAGGACATTTTCAAAATCGCCATTCACATATGCGAAATAGGAACTCACGGGCGATGTAGCTGGCTGTGGAAAATATGCCGCCTGTAATTGTCCTTGAATATTTTTGTAGAAACCTGTTATATCAAAGGCTAAAGCATCCGTTAGCTGCTGTGAAAAACCAACTTCATACTGTGTCGTCTTCACTGGATCTACATTATATCCAATGGGATTCGGGAAGAAATGTCCACCCTGTAAAATATAAACAGCAAAAGCCCGCGAACGATAGAGACTGTACAACGGAGGTGCTTGCACAAATTTACCATATTGAAGATGGAAAACCGTTCTGTCGGACGCCGGGAAAGAGAAACCAAGACGAGGAGAAAAATAATTCTTTACCCGTCCCGATTTTATGTTGTCCAATGTAAATTGAGACGCATTATATCCAATTTCATAAACATTATCAAAGACCCATCCATCGAGGTTCATAATATCCCATCGAATTCCAGCATTGACAATAATATCTTCGAATTCCATTTTATCGTTAATGTATGCTGCGCCAAAATATGGATGCTTCGGAGCGTCAAGCCCACTACTTACAGGATTTCCAAATTCATCGAACCCATAATTATTAACCTGGCTTAATGCTCGTAAAATACGGGCATATTCTTGAGCATCTCTGGCAGCATCAATATTCGAAATCACACCAGGGTATACTGTCGTTGGATCTATATCGTAATGCGAAATACTCCAATACTCAAACGATCCACCTATCTTTAGTTCATGATTCTCGATTTGCGATGTAAAAGCAAGTGAACCGCTTGCATTGGTTTGCTTATCTTTCGAGAATAGAGCAAGAGTAGCTCCCGGCCTTCGGAATTCGAACCCATTGAGATTATACAAATTCGGAGCTTGCGTTAACGTAACAAACTGCCACCCATAGGCCGCAGCCGCAACGCTGTCCTGATATTTGATAACATCATCTCCAAAGTTTGGATCATAAGATTTATTCCTGCGGTCAACATATCCAAGATTTAATTCCAAAAAAGTCTTTTGAGAAATAAAATAATTGACCTTTCCGCTCAACAGTAAGTTACTGTTATCCCCGACAGGAACACGAGCAAGGTCAAAGAGATTACGAACAAGGTTATTGTTAGAATTCCGCGACCGTGTAAAACCGCCTGCTAAACGAATCTGCAAAGGATGGAGGTCAATTGAAATTGTAGCATTGCCTGAATATCGATTATTCAGTCTTCCCGGCACATTCCCTGCATCCCATTTCAATAATGCAGAATCTCCTTTTATACCTCCGCTTAATCCATTATCGATTAAGTAACCAAAATCTCCACCCGACCAGAACCAGATATCTCGATCGCGCTGAAATTGATTTTCAAATGCGCCAAAGAATTTAATGTGAGAAGATACTGGCAATCCCAGGGTTACGATATAATCAGAATACCCATACGAGTATGTATCCAAAAACTTTTTACCTGGATAATTCCCAAAGTTATCAGTCTCGGCTTGGACTGTAAACTCAACATTGGATCCGGCAGTCTTAAATGTTTGAGAAACAATTCCAGCATTTGCACCGCCAAATTCCGCGCTATATCCACCGGCTTGTACGCTAACCTCTTCGAGCGCTTCCGGAATGACTGTTACAAGGCTGCCGTTATAGCCGTATCGTGCATTGCTGCCTACAATGTCTTTTACATTTGTACCTTCAACAACATATCCAACTTCATCGGTACGACTGCCGCGGATATACAGGGTTCCATTTTGAACAACAACTCCAGCCTGCAGTCCAACATATCCTTGTAAGCCACGTACCGGGAGTTTCTCAATTTCCTCAGAGGTTTGCAGACGCACTGCATTGGTAGCGCTCTTTTCAATTAAAGGACGCTCCGCAATAACTGTAACTTCTTTTGTCTGCACTGCCGAACTGGAAAGCTGAACATTCAATTCTCGAGTCAATCCAGCGAGAACTTTTATTCCTTGAATTGTGGTTGATTGATATCCAATGTACGATACTTTTACATCATACGTACCGGCAGGCACATTGAGGATTACATAATTACCATCGACATCCGTGGATGAACCATACGCAGTTCCCATCAAAATAACTGTGGCGCCAACTAGTGGCTCTTTTGTCTCTTGATCCGTTACAACGCCCGATATTTTCCCGTACTGGGCAAAGACAAGTGTTGTGCACAAAGTTACCATCAAGAGAACGACAATACTTATTCTTCTCATGTTATCCTCCTTTACCTTAATCTTCCTTAATCACTTTGGCTGCTTTTGATGAACCAGAACCAAAGAGAACAACTGTGTAACGACCTTGTGATGTACCAACGGTACCTTGAGCCAGAGTACTATTCGTTGTAGCATCAACAATAGTATATTGTGGGGCCACGCTTACCGTATCATACGCTGAAGCATTTCCATACTGAACGGTACCTGTAGACTTTGTTACAGCTCCAGCTACAAGTTGCATTTTCGCATTTACATCAGAATAATTGACAAATCGAACTAATGCTTTATCAGGTACATATTGCACATTTCCATCGTATGTTGTATGAGAACGGATGAATTGGTAGTCGAGCTTTGTCATACCTGAACCTGGCTCATAATTACAGATGAACATTCCCTTCACGTCTTGTGGAAAAGATACTGTTGGCGTGTCGACGCTTGCATTGCCATTATACTGAAATTTCAATTTCCGGTTCCCTGCAGGTAAGCTTAGAAATTCTGACTCTCCAGCCGCAGGAAGCGTCGCAGCAACTGAACCATCAACTGAAATTTGAAGATTATCTGAGCCGCTCGACAAGTATACAAATTTCGTTAGCGTTCGGAGATCCACTGTGCTCACATTGGGATTATCCACGTCAACACAGCTAACGAAAACAAAGACTGCAAGTACGCTCAGCACACTTGCAAGTCTACTCTTTAAGGAAAGTTTCATAGCTCCTCCATTTTGATTGGTTTATTACTACCAATGTTTATTACTTATACAACTTCAAATATTATAAATCAGAGAATACAATGCCTTCATATCGAAATGAATATATTATATAAAGGTGGAATTCTCTGGTTAGATATTTTATTGGATCGGATGAATCAAAAATCTATCCCAAATTTTCTCTTTCTCACGCGCACAAATTTGTGCGCCCCCGCGCGAGAAACGTTCTACGAACCTCCTTCTCTTGACTGTTATCGTTTCCCTTCATTTATGGAAACGAATATATCGTTTGTTGTTATTTTTGTCAAGCGTTTTTTTGGAATTTCTTATTTTTTTCTTTGCATCGAATAAGAAACAACCTCATTCATCGCCCCAAAATTGAGCAGAGTTCGATTGTGCATCTTTGGAAAAAAGAAGTTTTATATCAATAAAAAGAAAATATAGACCTATTCCGATGCCTACAACGCAGGCTCCTACTCCAATAATATTAACGATCGCTCCAATAATCTCTGCATCCTCCATCATTCCGAGTTCTGAAAATATCCAATGCCAATCATGGATAGAATTCCGAGAAATTAACGGCAACTGTTGGTAAGGCGCATCCGCAATATAAATAGAGGAATTGATTATGCTATGTCCAGTCCAATATAATGTAAACGGTAGAGACCGAAGTGAATTTTTCGCAAACACTACAACCGCCGCCACAGGAATGATTATCTGCAAAAGCGTGCCGCCGAGGAAATGAACCATTCGACCAAAGAGCGCAAACACGGCGTGTCCAGCTTCGTGAATAAATAAATCAATCGTATCGATCACCCACAACACAAACGGCAAATGCATTCGGCCTGCCGGCGTTTGATAATCCGTCGCCATAAAAATTGTAAATCTGATTAAGAAATAGATGAGAATGGCGTAAACTATTACCTTAACGTATTTCATCGTTATACTTATTCCTGATTTTCGTTCTTCTGTTCGTTCGGTAAGCGTGGTTCTACAAAAAGAGTTTCCTCACGTTCAACAATGACTGTGCCAGGCGGCGCGCCTTTTTGCTTCCGCACGTATTTCCCTTTGCACATCGATACAGGAACCATCGAGGCTTTTTTCATTTTACTATAATAAGCTGCTATTGCCGCCGCTTCTTCAATCGCCTTGCGAGAAACTTCTCCTTTTCCGCTGTGCGCTTTTAAAACAACATGCGATCCTCCAACTCCACGGACATGGAACCATAAATCATCCTTACCGGTATATCGAGTTGTCAAAAGATCGTTATTCTCACTGCTCTTCCCAGCATATACTTTGAATCCTCCACTCACTGTGAAAACACGAAAAGGTATTCGTTCTTCTCGAGCCTCTTCCTTCTTGGACTGAATCCGAATTCCAAGTGAAGCCAGCACAGAGCCATACTCGTTTACAAATTCCTCACCATCTGAGGATTGCTCAAGAGTCTCCTTATACTTTAATAGCTCTTCCTTCCGTTTATGTAATTCTTCTTCTCGAGCGCCTATCTCAACAAGCGTCTGTTTCGCTTTCCGCGCTCGATGGAAGTATCTCTCCGCATTTTTTGACGGGGTAAGATGAGGATCGAGTGAAATAGTAACTTCTCGCTTACCTTCCGAAAGTGTATCTTCCACTATAATTTGCGAATCGCCTTTTGAAATTGTATTGAGATAGGTGAGAATTAACGTACCGAATCGCTCAAGTTGATCAGGCGAAGATGTCTTCGATCGCTGCTCTTCGAGTGCGGCAAGAGTTTTCTCAGTCTGTTTTAAAATATTTTCAATTTGATGAAGTAGCGCTTTCCTCCTCTCTTCGAGTTGCAGATTGTACCGAGAACGAGAAAGATACGTGCGAATTGCTTCCGACACAGTATCGAAACACTGACAGGGATTGTTTTCATACAATCGAAGGGGTATGAGAGAAAAACAGAGTGGATTAGCTTCTTGAAAATATATTCGAGGCGATGGATGCTCTATGAGTTCCTCTTGAATTTCAATGAGCGCATTTTGAAGTCGAGCGCGTTCATCCGATGAAAGTTGATTTGGTTGAATTGATTCCTGAATGCCTGTACGGAAGAGCGCTTCCCGCACGACCAGCGACCCAAGAGCGGGAAACTGTTCCTTTATCACTTTGAAAATCATTTCTGATTCATTTCCATTCGACAACGTAATATCCCTTTTAATAGAAGGCGCATTCTCTAAAACTGCTGCTCCTTTATATTCCTTTGAAATCATCTCATCTTTGCGCAGGAACGCATCCACAATTGTATTCTCCGCTTGCACTAAAAGCACATTTGCTTTCGAGCCAAAGAGCTGAATAACAAGACGCATCCCGTTCGATAACGAGCAAACAACTTCACGACTTCCATTGACAAGATCAATCGAGCGAAGTATCGAACCATAAGAATCCGTTAAAAGATCAACCGTATTCTTTCGCGCTCGCGCCACATTTGGTTTCCAGATCAGAGCGTTACGGCTCGGTTCACAATACACAAGAATTGCCGATGGCGTTTCTTGAAATGAAATCGTTAGCGTGTTACGTTCCTGTGAATAGATTTCTTCTATCGTTTTTCCAGAAAAAGTTTTCCTTAACTCCTTTATAAGAGCCCACAGCGTGTAATAATTGTTGACCATAGCGCTTCAACTTCAATAAATTTGTAAGTAGAAGCAATGACTACCCCAAAAATCTTTTCGATTGCGTACGATCTTCTTTCCTTGCATTCGAGCGCCTCCATTGATATATTGTTTGAAAGGAAAAAATGGTTTTTAATAATGAACATTCTGATTGATCTACTCATTCTTTCGGTACTGTTTCTCATTCAAGCTTCGCTTGTCTTGCTGGTTACGGGCCCTCTTCTTTTACTGAAGCCGACGCGCCGCACAAAAAAATGGTATGCAGAGCGAACCAATCTTCTCGATCCTGCCGATGCACAGCTTCCTTATGAATCGATTACTTTTGAAACGTTCGATGGATTCAAACTCAACGGCTGGCTCATCCTTCATCCTCAGCCAAAAGCAACTGTCTTTTATCTCCACGGCGTTGGCGATTGTAAAATAGGCGGACTTCCGTTTGCCCAGCATTTCTATAATAAAGGATTCAACGTACTGTTGTTCGATTTGCGAGCTCACGGTGAAAGTGAGGGCGATTACTGCACGTATGGATTCTATGAAAAGTACGATGTCGCTTCCGCAATCAATTACCTTGAGACGCGGAACGATCACAAATTTGGGAAGATTGGACTCTTTGGAACTTCGATGGGCGGTGCAATTGCAATTCAGGCGGCTGCATTTGACAAACGTATTGGTGCAATTGCATCGGAAGGAAGTTTTACTGCCCTACGAACAATTTTTGTCGATTATCAAAAACGAATTATAAAACTTCCATGGCATTTTTTACGAAACATTGCACTTGCACAATCTCAACAATTAGCAAATTTCAAAGCGCGACTTGTCGCTCCGCTTGAGGATATTAAACGCGTTCATTGTCCTGTTCTTATCGCTCACGGCAAAAATGATACTCTCATTAAGTCAGAGTATGCGCTTATGCTTTACGATGCCGCAAACGAACCAAAACAACTCGTGCTTGTTGAGAACGCAAATCATAGCGATGTATGGGAAGTCGGCGGAAAAGAGTACGCCGAAACTTTATCATCGTTCTTCGAACGCTATCTTACATAAATCAATTTTTGAAGCGATTGCTCCGTGAGCGCACGTCGAATCATATTTATTCTTTCTTTTTCCATTTTCTTTATAAGAACTGAAACGCACGCACAACTTCCATTTTCTCAAGATAGCGCGGCACTCCATGTTTATAATCTTGCAGAAAAAATTGGCTCTCGTCCCGTCGGCTCACAGCAAGAACAACGTGCGTTACAATATGCTCTGGAAAAATTTCGTGAGGCTGGTTTGCCAATTGCTTTTATTATGGATGCTGACGTTTCTCAACAGAACCTTTACGCAGTGAATCGAAGAAGCGGAATTGCTATAGGGATAAAACCTGGCAAAAGCTCCAGAACGATATTACTCGGCGCTCACATAGATTCTGCAACGCCAGAAACACCCGGCGCAATCGATAACGCCTCAGGATGCGCGTGCATTCTTGAACTCGCTCGGGCGCTGGCAAAAGAAGATTTGCAATCAACTCTTGTTTTCTGTCTCTTCGGCGCTGAAGAAATTGGCTCTTACGGCTCACGGTACTTCATTGAACATTTCCCAACAATTGACAGCGTCGCTTTGATGCTTCAAATTGATATGGCAAACGGAAGCGATGAACTCATTCCACTCCTCGATTCGCCAAATGGAAATTCTCCGCAATGGCTCGTAGAAGCTGTGCAGAAAACGCTCCGCCAATTAGGATACAAAGGTCTTTCCTATCCAACAAGTTTTTTTACAATGACTAAAATATTCCCCGGCGGCGGAATTGGTTCCGATCATCTCCCGTTTCTTGAACGAGGAATACCGGCAATCTGTATTTCCTCATCGTTAAGCGACCCTTTTCATACCGCGCAGGATGATTTTCATCATTTCAACAGCAACGGACTCAAGCGAAGCGGCGACCTTGTTTACTCTCTCGTTCATCAATTCGATCAAAAAATACCGTCGGAACGCGCTCGTCCGTACCATCTTTGCCAAATTGGTTCTCTTCTATTTTTTGTACCGTACTGGCTCATTATTCTTTTCATCATATTCGCAGGCATTTTTTCCGCTGGTGCGCTTCTATTCTTCAGGAAAAAACTTACCGCAACTGAGCCATCGTATCTTAAAAAAGCTCCCGCTCTGTATTTATTTCTCATCTCGCTTTTCATTCTTGCCGCTGCATGGTACTCGGAATATCTCATAGTACTCATCAAAGGCGTTCGATATCCCTGGATTGCTCGACCCGCATTATATTTTGTTCTGGCGTTCATCGCTGCAATGTTAGGATTTGAAGTTGTACTTCGCCTCTCTCCAAAATTCTATGCCAATGCTTCCCCATTCCAATGGTATTTACGCGCGCTCCTCTATCTCGTTCTCTACATTGTTCTTCTTCTCTTCGTTAATGTGCGGCTTTCGATATATCCTGCTGTAGCGTTGGTTTGCCTGAGTCTCATCATACTTTTCCCAAACGTTATTGCACAAATTCTTCTGCTGATCCTTGCGTTCTTTTCGATGTTCCATCTTATTTTCTCGGAAGGATATTTCATGTTTGCTCGCATGCTCATTCTCCATCAAACGATGACGCCGCTGATGAGCGCGTGTTTGCAAGCTGGCCTCCTTCTCTTTTTTACACTTTGGTTTTTCCCGATGGCTTTTATTGCGGCTGGATTTTTTTCTTCCTCAATATCAATCCAACAATGGATCAGGAAGTTCAGTTCATGGAAAGTTTCTCTTGCAATATGCGTTGCTTTTATATTTACGATCATTCTCCTTTCTGCAGAACCATCCTACAATGACATCTGGCGACAGAATATTACAGCTGAATACAAAGCGCCTGCAGATAGCGCGCCATCTCTCGATATTTCGAGTCCAGAATTTCTACTGCACACTCACATTCGATCAATGAACTTCGATACAACGCTTTCTAAAAAATTCACTTCAGCGTCGTTTCCATTGCCAACAGAACCGCTTGAATTGTTCACAGAAAAAACTTCCGTCGAGAGCAAGCGCGAAGATTCGACCGTCATTGTAAATCTCCAGAGCAAGTTACAATTCCATTCACAGCCGCTTTCAGCAACGATACTTTGCCAGACTAAAAAAGCAGAAATCAAAAATGTTGTAACTCCGTGGCGCTGCACCGAACAGTCTCATCTTCTTTTTATAGAATTTGCGTATCCAGATACATCGTGTTATGTACCTGTGCAGTTCGAACTCACAGAACCAGATACGCTCTATATTCATTACAGCGCAACCTTTGTTGGACTTCCGGATTCCATATTCGTTGAGCGCCCAACTGGTAATATTATTAAACGCACCACTGTTCAAAAATTGATTACGGTTTACAAATAAACCAAATGATGTAACATAGATGAACAGAATAGGATAAAGTGAAGAATGAATCGCTTAAGTATTTCCCTATCTTCTTGCATTTCCATGAAAGTTTCTAT
>DAOOUW010000027.1:0-27175 GCA_035390885.1 Bacteroidota bacterium
CTACAGTAAGATACAATTTCTTTCCGATTTGTTAAAATCGTGAAAAGAGCTTTGTGCTGATGCAGCGTTTACGACATTTGACAATGGGAAATCGACCTAAGAAAAATATGGTACGTAAAACAAGGTGAACGAAGCGTCAGCACAAAATATGAAACAACACACGGTGAACCCGTGGTTTACAGGAAATGTTTTCGCCTCAGCCACCGTCTGAAAATCGGTTGCCGAGGCGCCACAAGGCATATCAAAGCAGTAATTTTAGCAAATTTCTAATGTTTCATTTTGAATATTCCTTCCAAAAGTTGCCGGGTGCATCTTGCAAATCGAACAAGTTTTCGATATTTTTATTAACGCTTTAGTGAGGGGCCCTTAGCTCAGTTGGTTAGAGCAGCAGACTCATAATCTGCGGGTCGTAGGTTCGAGCCCTACAGGGCCCACAAATTAACCCGCCAATTACTTTTTGCATTTCTTTGGTTAGCTAATCTAATGATAAACGAAGGTTGGATTTCTGTAGTGGTTTCAGGAATTTACGAGCGTTTTTGATTCCACCAGTGTTCCATAATTTCCTGCACATCGGCTTTTTCACCGGGCTGTTTCCATTTGTCGAAGAATCGAACGTCGACGCTTTCCGGCGTGGGTGTAGGCGGATCGATAAGAATGCGTTGAGGCAATGGAATTGAATTGCCGACGATGATGCATTCTCCCTGCCTGAGGAGAGGCGCCACGTTTTGAAGCGCGGTAAAGGATTCAGGAACTAATTTCGAAATGTACGTAATGTCCTGCGGATTGACGAGACGCATCACCACAAAATTGTTGCACTGCGATAGAATTGTCTCTGATATTTCCGAAGGTCTCTGGCTTACAATCATACAGCTCACGCCGTATTTTCTACCTTCTTTTGCAATTCGTTCAACGGTACGACGCGCAGCTTTCGAGCCGTCCGATGCCGTGGAGAGGTAATTGTGCGCTTCTTCGAATACAAGCAAAATTGGCAATTCGGTGTGCTTCGGATTCCAGAAATTGAAATCGAAAGTAATACGCGCCAACAATGCTGCAATTGTTTTGACGATGTCGAATGGAACGCCGCTGAGATCGAGTACCGTGATGCGATACTTGCTATCGAGTCCGAAGATCATTTTCATCAATGGAATAATATCTTCTGTTGTCTTGCAAATGTTTGGTTGAAACATAAAAGCGTATCGTGGATCGTGCAGCTTGCTTTCGAGTCGCACCAGCATTCGTGTGAATTTACCGTAGTATGGACCTTCTTTCGAGCCAGCGGTTGAGGAGATGCGTTCGGTGTCGAGGAAACGGAGCTTTGAAATTATTTCCCGCAAATCATAGTAAACAGGAGTATCGATTGTAATTACATCGGAGAGTTTTGGATTCTTTGCTTTCTTTGCATTGTAGATTAAATCCTGAAGGAGAGAGCTTTGCACCGAAGCATTTTGATCGTCGCTCTCGATGAAGAGCTCCAGCATTTCTTCGGCATTAAGAAGCCAGTAGGGGAGCTCTAAGGAACCAATCGCACAATATTGGCATGAATTTGGAAAAGCTTTCCGATATTCATTATGAAGGTCGAGAATGACAATGTGCGCTTCCGGAAGCTGTGCAACTTTTTGTAAAAGCGATGCCACAGTGTATGATTTTCCGGAGCCACTGGAGCCTAACACTGCAACATGCTTTCCAAAAAATTTATTTGGGTCTAAGAATGCTCGTTGAGAACCAAACTGAGAAAGTTGTCCGACGGAAAATTTATACTGGATGTATGATGCAAACGCTCCTTGAATGTCTCGATCTTCTAGAAGATACGCAGGCATATCAACGGTCGGCAGTACAGCAACTCCAGTTTCGAATTTTCCGTTTCGAAATGTTCCGATAAAAGTCATCGTAATGAGATATCGAAACTCGCTGCCGCTCTGGATGGGAATTTCCTCTTTCCGAAAATCTGATACCACGCCAAATGTGTATTCATTTCCAACGGGAACAAAGAGGTAAGAACCGATTTGCCCGATATAGTAAATTTTATCGCCGATTTTTTTTGCTAAGCTTGTGATAGAACGATTCAAAAGAATGGTTGCTGTAGTGCTTGTAACTTCTTTGACGGTTCCGATAAGTTTTTCTTCCCACATATACGACCTTTGGCTTGTTTTATGAAAGTCGAGTCTCGATGATTCAAAGGCTATATCGTCAACGGTAGGCGTCGTTTACAACCGTATGACTCGATAACGTTACAATATTTCTTTGATATGTTCAAGATGTTGGGGAAAATTTTGTGTATAAATTACGTTTTCTCGAATAACGGCAAAATGAAGTACTTTTATCATTTTTTGTGTATTTTTGTTGGAAATATTCCGTAAGCGTGAGAGAGACTATATTTTATGGGTAAACAAGCCCGTCTTCAATTTATTGATTTACTTCGCGGCGCTGCAGTCATCGTTATGGTTGAAGTGCATGTCTTCAATGCTTTTCTTCAAAGCCAATTCCGAGCGACAGAATGGTTTACAGTTTTGAATTACATCAATGGACTTGTTGCGCCGAGTTTCGTCTTTATTTCTGGCTTTGTGTTTATAATTGCGAGTCAGCGAAAGCTCGATGAATACAGAACTTTTGGGAATGCGTTCTGGAAGCAAATCTGGCGAATTGCCTTGATATGGATTGTGGGATATTCGCTGCATCTGCCATATTTTTCTTTTCATCGTATGATGACGGAAACTTCCGCCGCTGATTGGCTAAAATTTTATCAGGCGGACGTACTGCATTGTATTGCTGTCGGGTTATTATGCTTATTCATTCTTCGGATACAAATTTCATCCCGCAAAGTGTATGAAATTGTACTTCTTTGTATTGCCGTTATAGTTGTAGCGCTTACGCCTTTTGTGTGGAAAATAGATTTCTTGACAATTCTTCCTGCGCCAATTGCAGCATACTTCAATGGATTGCACTATTCGCAATTTCCACTCTTTCCATGGTCAGGATTTATGTTCTTTGCCGGCTATGCGGCTTCTAAATATCTTATCGCTCGTGAAAATGGCAAAGAGCTGAGTTTTATGAAACGATTTGGTTTAATTGGAATGATTTTATTCCTCTGCGGCGGAGCAATGCGATTGCTTCACGTTGGCGCTTCGATTATTGGTTCTGATGTACGAGCGAATCCATTTTTCTTTGTGGAACGATTGGGCTTGGTAATGGCATTACTTTTCTTGTGCTGGAGCATTACTCAAAAAAGAACGCCATATCAATTCATCCTTGCTTCGGGGCGACAGTCTCTTTTGGCGTATGCGAGTCATCTCGTTGTAATTTATGGAAGATATCTCAATGGTTACAGCCTTGCATATTTGTATAAGAGAGCGCTGGATCCGATTGAATGCACTATTGCAACTCTTGCGCTTATCACTGCTGTGGCGCTTGCTTCCTTTGGCTGGGATTGGCTAAAGCGCAACCATCTGCCTTTGGCGCAAACTGCATTTGGTGTTTTTGCTGTAACTATGATTGTAGAATTTTTTATTCATTGATTATTTGAAAGAAGGTATACTATGGAAACAATTATTTTGGCGCTTATGACAATACTTATTGTGCTGGTTGGTCTTCAATTCCTTCGGCAGAAATCTCAGCCTGATTCGTCAGCGCAAGCGATATCATTCTTCCAACAACAAATAGATTCGTTGAGGAACGAAGTTCAACAGACGTTGAAGAACACAACTGATACAGTTTCAGTTTCATTGAAAAGCACGACGGATGTTCTCTTCCAGACATTGAAATCAACAACCGATGTTGTGAATCAGCAGTTGAGCGTCGTTACGGCGCAGTTGGGGAATGTTACGCAGCAAATTCAAAACAACACTGGACAAGTGGGACAGCGTTTGGATACCGCTGCAAAGGTCATTCAGGAGGTTCAGGGAAAATTAGGCGAGCTGGGGAAAGCGACGCAGGAGATTAAAGAATTAGGACAGAGCGTTTCGAAATTAGAGGAGATGCTACGAGCGCCAAAACTGAGAGGAGGATTAGGGGAATTATTATTGGAAGATTTGTTGAAGCAAGTTCTGCCAGCAAATGCCTATGGAATTCAGTATACATTTCGGAATGGTCAAACTGTTGATGCCATTATTCGTACAGCTGGCGGCATTGTGCCTGTTGACTCGAAATTCCCTCTGGAAAATTTCAGGAAGATGATTGATGCAAAAACTGAGCAGGAGAAAAAAGTTGCCACTCGTCAATTCAGGAATGATGTCAAGAAGCACATCGATGCGATTGCAGAAAAATATATTTTGCCAGATGAAGGAACATTCGATTTCGCATTGATGTACATTCCCGCAGAGAATATTTACTACGAAACGATCATTCGGGACGAAGAATTCGATAATGAAGAAGGGCTCTATTCGTATGCGACGAAACGGCATGTAGTTCCTGTCTCGCCGAACGGCTTCTATGCTCAATTGCGCGTTATTGCGCTTGGATTGAAGGGACTTCAGGTCGAGCAGAGTGCGCGTTATATTGTGCAAACGCTCGAGCGTTTAAGCACAGAGCTGCAAAAATTTATGGATACTTTCGATACGCTTGGCACTCACCTGACGAATGCAAAGAATAACTACGATAAGGCAGATAAACAGTTGAGTTCTTTATCTGAAAAATTCAAATCCGTCCAGATGCTGCCATCGGAAGATGAAAGACAACAATTAGATTTATTGAAAAGCGGCTCGAAGTAGAGGAAGTAATGTTTGTAAGTACCCACGATAAAGAGAATAACAGGAGTAAATTACATTTAAAATTTACAATTGCTTTTTGAAGTTGTTTTTACAATATTTTATCGGCAAATCAAATGAGGGTGTGAAATAAAAATTTATTTTGAAAAATAAAAGGCAACCATTAATTTTTCTTTTACCACAGAGTTTAATTATATGAGGAGAATGCAATGACAAATCCAAGGCACCAAGAAATCAAGCTTCACTGGAAATGGGTAATAATATCGGTAATTGCAGGTATTATTCTGGTTGGGGCAGCATACTTTATCGTTGCGCCGACGTTCCATAGTCCCGAGGTTCAAGTGCTTGTGATGCTTGTAGGATTTATTGTGATGGGTGGAATCATAGGATATTTTTCACCCGGTATTACAATCAAAGAGTCGAGTGTAGGCGGAGCGATTGTTCTCGGAATTATGCTCATTCTTCTGTTGTTCTTGCGCTCAGCGGATATTCATCAATCCTTTTGGTTAGACTTTTGTTTGCTCTTGCTTGGAATAAGTTTTTCATGGATTGGCGGATGGGTTGGAGAACAAATGCAGGGCTCTTTTGGAAAGGGGGAAAAACATCCTAAGTATCGCCTTCATTGGAAATGGGTATTGATTGGTATTGTCATAGGATTTGCACTCAACATCTTTATAGTTTTTGTTATCGGAACTTTGATTATGGTTCATCTATTGAAAATAGCTTTGGCAGGATTTGTTGTTAGCCTTATCACCACAGGATTCTTAGTTGGTTTGCATTCACCTGGTGAAACAATTAAGGAACCTGCCGTTGCCGGAGCAATTGCTGTTGTACTCGATTGGATTTTTATTGAATACATTGTAACACTTCATGTACCATTCTCATTTTTTATTACTGGATTGATATTGGGATTTCTTCTAGCGCTTCTTGGAGGATGGCTTGGCGAGCAGTATCAGGTAAGTCTGGAAAAGGCAAAAGCGAAGGCAAATGCGAACGCTCAATCTATCGAGCAATAAACGGCAATTGTTATTCGACGGTGGATGTTATCGAAGTTTTTAAAAGTTAGACTCGATAACATCAGCATCTCAGCAATTGAAGTCATAAACATGAGTAACAACTTTATATGTAGCCCACGGGTTTACCCGTGGGTAAAAGAGAAATAAACCCAAATTATGCATTAGAAACTTCCAAAGGCTTCTGCCTCGATACGCACTTCGTGCTACTCGGCAACCGATTTACTGACGGTGGCTGAGTAGGACGGCAGTCCGTATCGAAGCCGCCAATTCGGTTATTTTGTTATACTCCTACTTTATTATTTTAATTCTCTTTACACTTCTACTGCGACCGTTATTGCATAATCTGGGATAAAAAGAATTAGTTTGTATCGGTGCCGCCATTTTGATTACATTTCCTAACTTATATTCCTACTGATACTATTATTACATAATCCGACATTCTTTATTTTATCAGCAGTAATTTCCTCGTTTCAACAAATTGATTTGCTTGTAATCTATAGAAGTAAACTCCGCTTGCAAGCTTGCTTCCATCGAATTTAACTTCGTATGTACCACCAGATTGAGACTGGCTAACCAGCGTTGCAACTTCTCGACCGGGCAAATCAAATATTTTTAGAGATACTATGAATTTTCCACCTGTGTTTGGTATCCGATATCTTATGATGGTTGTTGGATTAAAGGGATTAGGATAATTTTGCTCAAGACCGATTTCATCTGGCAATTGTGTAACCTCGTTTGAAACGCTGGTAATAAATGTGTTTCCAAAATGATTGTCGGGCGATACTGGCGCCCAATCGGGTTGGGAAGCGCTTACATCCATAAAACTGTTGAACCATTGAGGCAATGTCGGCGGATTACTTACGAGTAATTCTTTCCATTCCTCGTCCGAAAGTCTATTGGATATGGGCTGTCGAAATTCATAATATGAATAAATAGCGCCTTGAGTTAAACTAACTGTTCCGCCCACGTTGACAATAACCAAGATTTCCAATGGGTAACCGACTCCTTCTTCTAAACATTGGTTTGAATTAGCATCTGTATGGACATCCGCTACTATTGCCATATTATCCTTTCCATTCTGTAAATCGCTTGAATCGGTTACAAGTCCTTCAAGTATTTTCCCAAAACTATAAATATTATCATATTCACTTTTACTGAGTGGAGCATTTTCCAATTCTTTTATAGATACATCTCTTAGGAATAAAAGATATTGTTCAAGAAGGCTAAAAGAATTCTCGAATTGGGTAAGAAAAAGATTTTGATTTTGCAAGCCGACTTTTGTATAACGAACTAGACTTGCAAGTCTCGCATATAAGTATGGGTTTGGTTCGACGTAGCTATTTTTCATCTCCTGGGGGTATGCAATACCACTCATAAGGGTTTCCCCTTGCTTAGCATAGAGAATCGCATCATGGCGTAATTCAGTCCACGAAGCAAGAGCGGTAAGCAATTCCTTATCCGACCATGCTAATGTTTGCATAAAATAAGGATAGCCGTTCCCTTTTTGATATAATAAAGGCATTAGACAATACAACCAATTCCAATAAAGGTTTTGTACCCATGCTTCATCTGGTTTGGAAGCAAATTCTAATTTAAAACTATCTATCTTTGCTGAATAATTAGGGAATCTTGTTTCGTGATAAACTGAATCGAGGATTTTAAATGCTCTCTCGGATCCTAATATTGCCATCACATCCAATCCTCGAGGGAAATTTCTAATTTCATTCGTATAGGTGATATAAGGCCAAACAAGCTCTGAGAACACATAAGAATCTGGTATCATACGTTGTCCCATAAACCGGAAACCCTTAAATGTAATAACTTCCCCATGGATATAATTTGGGATCTTTGGTTCAGGTAATAATTGAGCTTGCTCCATAAATTGATTAAGTAGTTCGTCGTTCGCTAAGCTATCGATCGATAGAGTTGCAAAATTACTTCCGTATACTTCTTCAGCAATTTTTTTATAATCGTAAACATTTGGATCGTCTGTCTTACCACAGAAAAAAACTGTAGGTTCATAAATGCTTTGCCAATTTGTATAAAGAAAATTTTCAACAAGAATTGCCTGAACCATGGAAAGAGCTTGCAATGTGTGGCGTTTTGCTAAATCGCCAAACTTCTCTGTTTCCATTGCTAATATGGTCCATCCATACCACGTCATTGCCTGAAAATAGGCGCTTAGAGTCTCGCTTCTTGTATAATGTCCTCTTACTTTGAATTTGCTATAATCCAATTGCGTAAACTGATCTCCCAAAATTGGGGAATAGTGGTAGCCGTCGTGCTCTGCAATGAGGTCAAGCTCTGCATTTACTAATGATGCGACTGTATCCGGAATATTAGCTGAAGCGCCTTGCAATAATTTCTTGGCAACGCTAAAATAGGCGATGTTTTTTAATACAGCTTCTTTTGCCAATGGTGTTTCTACTTGATTTAAGAGTACGGTCATTCTATTCAGCAGCGAATCCGTCATTGACAACATTGTTGGATCGAAAGTTGTCTCTTCTATTTTCATAAGTGTACGATCGAACAAGCAATGATATGCATGTAATACTGCGTCGGTTGTTACAAATATTGGATATTCGGAATTAATCCAAGAATTATAAATATCGTATATTTTTACAAACCTGCTTTTGCGAACAGTAAAATGATTCGTATTTAGAAGGAGAGAATCGATAGAGCTTACTTTTGGCATATATTGAACGTTTGAAAAATTTGGCTCAATAGTGAAGGCTGAAACATTCGGTGTGAAGTTTGCCTGATAAGGATGATATACTCCGAATGGAGTCTCAATATCGCCTGTGATTGTGGTAATCATATTCGGCTGTGAAGATGCAAATGTGAAAAGCAGAATATTTAGAAGCAGTTGATAAACTAAAGTAGAGGAGAAATTAGTTTTCATAACGACCTCCTGTTTTTGTGTTATGATAATTCAAATTACATAACGATTCTGACAATTGAAACACCTATAATGTTTTGGACTTCCGGAAGAAAAACTTTGCTGGTGAAAGCCAGCTTCAAAGATTTGTGTTTATCTATTATTGCAAGGGTAAAATTTTGAGAATTACCATATGACATACACTCAAGAGTATCATAATCGTCATTTAAATGGGAAACTCTTTCATTTTGGACACTGTGGAATTTGGAAGCGAGCAGAAATTTGTGCATACGCTTCGTATGCCTCGTTTTATTATTACATTTCCTTTATGTCGATTTCCTCAAATACTTGCAAAGTGATTTATAATGAAAAAATCTCATAATCAAAAAGATTACCTTTACGCCTGCCTACTTAATCTGTAACGGGCGCTTGAACTGAGCGTCTTTATTATGAAATGGGAATAAAAATAAAGAAAAACAAACAAAGAACGCTTATTATTTAAATCCTTGCCATTTCAGAACTATCTGTGCACGATCTGCTTTTACGATTTCTCTGTAAAATTTACAGTAGTCTTCATACTGGTCCGCGGGAATAACTCGTTCTCTCATTTCTTTTTTTCGCACATAGAGAATCGAAATGTCATTCAAAGAGACTGTTTTTGTGTAGTATTTTCCAAAGGGAGCTTCGATAAGAATTTCTTTTGGTAAAGATTCAATTGTAAAATAGGGTGGAAGTGAAATAATGCAAGAATCGACATCAAGGTAAGCGTAGTGGAGTCGTATCGGAGAAAGTCGCTGAATATTTGATTTTGGCGTATAAGTTTCTTGCTCAAAGATATTGGGTCGAAAGAAGAGCCTGTCGCCTGAACGAGAGGCAGCTTTGTGAAGAGTCAGTGTTGTTGTTATAACAAATTGAGTAGATTCCGGTTCCATACCGTAAAAAGAAAGCGAATTGATTGCTGCATGAGGAAGGTTAAACTGACTCAAAAAGAATTCTTGCTGTTCTTTTTGAGATGAATAATGGAAATTTGAACGAATATTTACCAATTGATTTCCGGTATATTGTATTGTGGTAGAGACTTCACTATCGCCCGTTGCAAGGAGATTAACTTTTGCGATGCGTACCTGTTTATTTTCGAGGTAGGATGAACAAGGAGTCTTGACAAGTTTTCCGCCTTCAGGAGTAATGAGAAGTGCATAATGATCTTCGTTCCCTGCTCCGAGGGTACCCATAGGAAGAGTTGAACTGGTACACTCAAGCCACAGCGTATCAGTTGAAGACGGTACACAAACAATCATATGATTGAACATTTCACAAGGGAAATCGGGAATAGCGGTGTACCTGTAGTTTCCACTTCTTATCGCAGCAGGATACGCCGTAATTCCTGCTTTCTTCAGCAAGGCAATCATGAAATTGGAAAGAGCTTTGCAATCCCCATACTTGTTCTTATATACATAAGATGCGTCAAAAGGTTGGTGTCCGCCGATCCCCCATTGCACGCTAACGTAACGGGTTGTTGTTTGAAGATAACGGTAGAGAATTTGAATTGTATCGCGTCTTGATTGTGCTTTGCCCAGTAATGGCGAAACTTCTTTCCAACTATCGTCGGGGAGAACATCTCTTCCTTTCCAGAGATTATAATTCCACAGACCAATGTTTTGCCAAGTAGACATATTGCCTCGATAACCTTCGTACTCAAAATCATCAGGAGCAATACGAACAACTGCGGTAAAATCTTCTACATCATCATTAAGGGCATCTTTGGATATGTAAGGAAGTGAACGGGCTTCCCATGTATAGTAAATGTATTTTTTTTCTTCTCTGACGGAAGGAGAGACGCTATCTTTGCTGCACCAGTATCGGAGAGTTTTTCCTTTTGGTAATTGAACTTCGAACCTGGAGTATTCTACAGGTTGTTCGCTAGTACGCGCCAACCACGGAGAGAAGCCAAGGTAGCCGTTTAATTTAATTTCGTAAGTAAATTCTACAGTGTAAGGATATTGATCATTGTAGAGAGATGCAATTTTTTTTCTTGAATCCTCGTAGAGATTATAGTAACTAAAAGCGCTTCGATCTTCGATATCAGAACTTTTAAGACTTCGTATTTTTACCCCTTCTGAATTATAGATTGCTCCATCTAGTTCTTCAATGATTCTTGACTTATCATAACCGAGTACCAAAACGCCCCAATTTTTTTCTTTTGAATTGAAGATTGTTACAACATAACGCTCTTTGATGGATGCTTCTTTTTCGTTGATAATTTCTATTTGAGTTATTTGTTGTCTCACTACAGCATCGGCATTCTCACGCAACGCTGGAGCAATGTTTGCCACATCGTATTCGGGATGATCTTTACTGTATCCGCAAGAGAAGACAAATAGCGATGCTACTGCTATAATATGAGAAAGCTGTTTCATACTCATAATGGGATGTCTCCTTGCTATTTAGAGGAAGATTTTTTCGTTGTAGGCGATACCGGTTGTGCAGGCTGTGCTTGTTGGGATGGCGTTATTGCTTTCTTTTTGAATGCAATTTGAATATTGGCATCTGCAACTCTTCGCTCATAGACTGCGCGCAAGCGGTCGTATTCTTCTGGTTTGTATTCAAGTTTAGTTTGTTCAAAAGTTCTAATTACTTGTATAATATTACCATCTACGGCAACTTTACGGTTATATATTGATGTACGTCCGATGATGTATGCTCGCTCCTCGACAGGAATATTTTCTGGCTCATAGGTATTCGGGTAAGTAAGGGTAAGATAAAATTTGTGCAACATTGGATACAGGAAACTGATGGGAAAATCCCTTTTAGGTGATTTAAATGGATTTGAGCGCATTCTGTCCATGATGTGAGGATTGAAATAAATATAATCTCCGGCAATCTGAGCGTAGGTTTCGGAGTGAATAAAAGCTTGAATTTTCAATGGCTGCGTAATGTCATCTTTTGCTTGAATATTGATTGAATCAATCTCTAGAGATAGTGCGTCGGTATCAAAGCACCCTTTAACAACATCTTCTACTTTTTTCTCTTGGAGCTCTCTTCGTAAAGACAAGGCGCTGTATCCTGTGTATTTTCCAATGAGTGATCCTTGTAAAGAGCCGTCCTCATTGAGAGTTACTTGAGCGAGTAAATGTCTTTGGTCTTTTTCGTTCGAAGGGATTGTAACCCAACGTTCCTGATCTTTCTGCACTACAAGTCCCTGTACATTAAGGAAGCGAGGCGGAAGCATTCCAAATGGTCGGAGATTATCTGTTGGATCTAAAAAATATCGTACTGTGTCGATTTCCACCATCGAGAGCACACAATTGAACTGTTGAATTATAGGACGAAAGGGAATGATTTTTCCGTGATCACGAGTGCTAATAATAACAGGATAACCAGTCAGCCCAACTGTTTTTACCATCGAGAGGAAAAGAAAATTTACTTCTGCATTTGTCCCTTTTTTTGACTCTAGAATATCATCAAGTCTCCGATCTCCAAATAATCGATCTGTAGAGGTAGTTGTGATGGAAGTTGAGACCCATGTATAAAGGGCTTTCAACTTTTCTTCGGATGTCATTGTATCCTGGACTATAGATTTTGTAAGCTTACGAACGGACGAAGTTGCATCTGTGAGTTTGCCGAAATAATTATAATCAACAAGATCGTTGACCACCTTTGTCCAATTTTCGAGAATTTTTTGACTTGGTTTACCAACCAAAATATATTCAGATGGTTGAATGTACACCTTGGTGATGTAATCAGTGCATGTTGTCATATAGGGTTCTTCGCGCACTGCAGGCGCATCTTTAACAGCCCAATGATAAACGTTACACCGTGCAGGTGAACCGCCTAATAAATACGGCGCTGAACCATGGAAAGCTTGAGTAGTATCGGTTATTTCATAAATGAAAAAGGGATGGGATCCTGAAGCGAGATTATTGAATGCAAAGTTAATGGGTGCAATAAGCTTGTACTCGCTCCAGAGGCAAGGTTCGCTAAATTGAAATTGCCAATCCGGGATATACCCAAAGCCTTTTGAAATTATAGTATACTTGTACTCAAGCACAGAACCAACAGTAACTCCAGGTAATGCTATTCGATAACAATAAATACCATTATGTAGAGGTTCTTTGAAGATTTCCTTTGGCGTTAATTTGGTCGTAATCAGAACGCCTTCCGAGTTCAAATTATATGTAATGCCTTCTATTTTTTTTATCCGTTGTCTATTACTGTTTTCATCAATAGACAAAATAATTGTCCCCCAGTCTTTACCCCGTTCATTCAATATTTTTATTCGCCGATGACATGTGAAAACAATGTCAAAGTTGCTATCGAAAGTAACGTTGCCAACGTCGTAGAGAATAATTGCAGCGGCATTTGTGTCGGCTGGAAATGATTGCATAGCGAGAATATCTCGATCGACTTTTCCCCATTCTACTTGCGGCGCTTGTGAATAAAGAAACGATGATGCAACGATGAGAAAAAAGAAAAGTTTTTCTGGCGTTGTGGAATTCATAATTAACTCCTCATTGATGGCTTGTTTTCTTCTGTGTTCGAATAGTTGTACCCCTCTTTTGAGCATAATAAAAAGATTTATTATGAAACACAATAAACTTTCATTGAAATTTGTGGCAAATGTCATAGCTTTGAGAAAAAAATCCACGCAGTAATCGCTGATGAAAAGTACAATCGAGAGTAACTGTTTGAAACATAGATTATGCAATAAATGTATTAGTAGAAGTGTAAGGTGAAGTAAAAGGATGAAATAGGAGTAGAGGAACGGAATCCAACTGGTGGTTTTGAATCGAGCTAATTTTATTTCTCCTACTCACGGGTGAACCCGTGGGTTGCAATTGAAGTCGTCCACCTCCGCAACCGTCGGGAAATCGGTTGCCGAATAGCTGAGTTGTATCGAGGCAGTACATTTTTGAAAATGTCTAATGCGTAACTTGGCTTAAACCTCTTTCCAGAATTCCTGTTAGAGAATATTGTATAAACGGTATCTGTTTTTTATTCGTACAATTGATATTTCAAACGAGTTTTCTTACTTTTTGTAGGAATAGTTAGCCCACATCTGCCCCGATCCATTGTGTGCATCGGGGCTTGTTATATTTGAAGGAAAAGCAATTTTGGATCGATTTTTAGATTTGCTCCAGAAAAAAATTTTCGTATTCGACGGCGCAACAGGAACTCATATTCAAAATCAAAATCTGTCAGTGGATGATTATGGTGGAGAACATACCTACGGTTGCAACGAGTATTTAGTTGTTTCAAAACCTTCTGCCGTCGAAAAAGTTCATAGCGATTATCTTTCTGCTGGATGCGATGTTATCGAGACGAACACTTTTGGAGCCAATAGTATTGTACTCGCAGAATATGGAATGCAAGATCGTGTCTATGAGTTGAATTTTACTGCAGCTCAAATTGCAAAAAAAATCGCTCATGATTTTTCCACACCGGCTCATCCTCGTTTTGTAGCTGGCTCAATCGGACCTGGCACAAAACTTCCATCGCTTGGACATATCTCGTTCAAAGAACTTGCATCGGCGTATGAAGAGCAAGCGCGCGGCTTAATAGATGGCGGCGTTGATTTACTCTGTATCGAAACGTGTCAGGATATTCTACAAGTGAAGGCTGCTTTGTACGGAATCCGTTGTTATCTAAAGAACCTTCGCAAGAATATACCAATTATTGTTTCCGTTACTATTGAGACGACAGGAACAATGCTTGTTGGTACGGATATGCTTACCGTTCTTGCAACTCTCGATCCCTTCGATGTTGATGCAATAGGATTAAACTGTGCGACAGGTCCGCAGGAAATGTCTGAACACGTTCGTACGCTTGCTGCATATAGTTCAAAACCAATCTTTGTGATGCCAAATGCTGGCATGCCAGAAAATGTCGGCGGCAAAGCGCATTACCATCTTTCGCCAGAAGATTTTTCCCGAACATTGACTTCTTATATCAAGGAACTCGGTGTGCAAATTGTCGGCGGATGTTGCGGAACGACGCCTGAGCATATTCGTCAGCTTGTTGCCAGCGTTGGTTCGCTCAGCCCATCGCCGAGAACTTTTACTCACGTTCCATCTATTTCGAGTCTTTATCAGAGTGTGCCGTTTCGTATCGAGAATCCACCGCTCCTTATTGGCGAGCGAACGAATGCAAACGGAAGCAAATTATTCCGAGAACTTTTACTGAAAGAAGATTGGGAAGGGATGGTTGCCGTTGGACGGGCGCAGGAGAAAGAAGGCGCTCATGCACTGGATGTCTGCGTAGCTTATGTTGGTAGGAATGAATCGGAGGATATGCGCCAGCTCATTAGCAGGATGAATCAGCAAATTACAATTCCCTTGATGATCGATTCTACGGAGCCGTCTGTTATCGAAGTGGCGCTTCAACACATAAGCGGAAAAGCGATTATCAATTCTGTCAATCTTGAAGATGGCGAAAAGAAATTAGCTACAATTATTGGACTCTGCAAAGATTATGGCGCTGCGGTTGTTGCTTTGACAATTGATGAAGAAGGAATGGCGAAGACAGCAGAGCGCAAAGTTGCCGTAGCACATCGGTTGTACGATCTCATTGTTGGGAAGTATGGAATGAAGCCATACGACGTGATTTTTGATATGCTTACATTCACGATTGGTTCTGGAGATGAAGAGTTCAGAAAATCAGCGCTTGAAACACTCGAAGCAATTAGAATTATAAAAAAAGAATTGCCGGAGTGTCAAACCTCGCTTGGAATTAGCAACGTTTCTTTTGGATTAGCGCCGTCAGTGCGGCAGGTTTTGAATAGCGTCTTCCTTCACTATGCCATCGAAGTCGGACTCGATATGGCAATTGTCCATGCTGCAAAAATTCTTCCTCTCTATAAAATTGATGAGCGCGGTCGAGAACTTGCTCGCAAATTGATCTTCGATGAGCGGGAATGGGAAGGCGAAGGTGCAGAACGGAAGCTTGTTTTTGATCCACTCAAAGAATTAATAGCGTACTATGCAGATAAAACAGAACAAAAATTAAAACAGCCCGAACAGCTTGGAGCGACTGCAGAAGAACGATTGAAGCAAAGAATCATCGAAGGCAATAGCGTTGGCATTCAAGATGATCTCGATGAAGCGTTGAAGTCGCATTCAGCGGTAGAAATTATAAACACAATTCTTCTGGAAGGGATGAAAGTTGTTGGAGAACTGTTTGGCAGTGGACAGATGCAATTGCCGTTCGTACTTCAGTCGGCAGAAGTGATGAAGTTGGCAGTTACATCTCTTGAGCCATATATGGAAAAGAATGCCACAACGCAGAAAGGCACAATGGCGCTTGCAACGGTGAAAGGCGATGTCCACGACATCGGGAAAAATCTTGTTGACATTATTTTGACGAACAATGGATACAAAGTGTACAATCTTGGCATTAAATGTCCAATTGAAAAGATGATCGAGTCAGCGGCGGAACATAGAGCCGATGCAATTGGAATGAGCGGTTTGCTTGTAAAATCAACGCAAGTTATGAAAGAGAATCTCGAGATATTAAATGAGAGGAATGTTACCATTCCGGTTATTCTTGGCGGAGCTGCGCTTACACGACGTTTTGTGGAGAATGAATTACAACCAATTTATAAAGGACAGGTTTTCTATGCGAATGATGCTTTCGACGGTCTTCATTTGATGGAAAAAATTGTCAATGGCAACGGTAAAGATGAGAGCAACTCACGAGAAAGAGAAGAAATCTTAACAGGCGCCGAGGCAAAGATTACGCCTTTGATAAAACAACAGGAAGTTAGCGATGAACAGAATGCAGGAACTTCTACAATCGAGCCTGCGGAAAATATACCAGCGCCGCCGTTCTGGGGTTCAAAAGTGGTCGCTGAAATTCCATTAGATGAAGTGTATCCTTACATCAATGAAGTAGCTCTTTTCCGAGGGCAGTGGCGAGCGGTTCGTGGCGCAATGACAGAAGAAGAATACAATCGAATAATCGATGAAGAGATAAAACCAAAGTTCGAGAGGCTTAAAACTTTTTCAAAGGAACGGCAGCTTCTTCAACCGAAAGTAGTGTATGGATATTTTCCGTGTCAATCCGATGGAAACGATCTGATCGTATATGATGCGCCGAGTGATTTTATTTCGCCAGATAAATTACGAAGAGAACACTTGAAAGAGGCTGTTCGATTTACTTTCCCTCGTCAAAAGAGCGGAAGGCGGCTGTGCATCAGCGACTTTTTTGCTTCTGTCGAGTCTGGTCGGATTGATGTTGTGGCTGTTCATCTTGTTACGATGGGGAAACAAGCTTCGGAGTATGCACGCACTCTCTACGAAACAAATCGCTATCAAGAATATCTCTATTTCCATGGATTAAGCGTCGAGGCGACAGAAGCGCTTGCAGAGTATTGGCATAAACGAATTCGCAGGGAGCTAAACCTTCATCATCGAGACGCATCGGATGTCAAAAAGCTCTTCAGTCAGGGATATCAAGGAGCGCGATACAGCTTTGGTTATGCAGCCTGTCCAGATCTTGAAGATCACGCAAAGCTCTTTGCTCTTTTACATCCTGAACGCATTGGAGTAACTTTGACGGAGGAATTTATGCTCGATCCCGAGCAATCAACCGATGCTCTCATCGTTCATCATCCATCCGCACGATATTTCAACATATAGAACTTTTGACTTCAGGAAACTTTCGAGTTTCTATTTGTGTTCAAGAAAAAAGAAGCACAACAAATCAATCATAGATTGGAAGATATTTTATGCCAAATCTTGTACTTGTTCGTCATGGTGAATCCCAATGGAATCTTGAGAATCGTTTTTCGGGTTGGGTTGATGTTCCGCTCTCAGCCAGAGGAATCGAAGAAGCGCGTCGCGCGGGCGAAAAATTAAAATCTTTTACATTCGATAAAGCTTACACGTCGCTGCTTCAGCGAGCAATGAAGACGCTTGAAATCATCCTCGAAGTTATTGGACAGACAAATATTCCAGTCGAACGAAGTAGCGCGCTGAATGAACGGCACTACGGCGCTCTTCAAGGATTGAATAAAGCCGAAGTCGGTAAACAGTTTGGGGAAGCACAGCTAAAGTTGTGGCGTCGGAGTTACGATGCGCCGCCGCCAAAAGATAAGACAGAGTTGAATCCCGAAGGAATAAGTGAAAGTCTAAAAGACACTGCAGCTCGCACAATTCCGTACTTTGAATCAAAAATTTTTCCGGATATCGAGAGTGGAAAAAATGTAATTGTGGCAGCGCATGGAAATAGCCTTCGCTCGATTGTAATGAAGCTCGATAATCTTACAAAAGAAGAAATAATTGAATTGAACATCCCAACGGCAACGCCTCTTCTCTATGTGTATGATGAGAACGGTACAATCGTCGAGCGAAAATATCTTTGATCATGCAATAAAGATAGTAGTAAAAGTGTAAAGTGAAGAAAATTATAAATTTGAGTAGAGAAAAGTATCCCAAATGGCGGCTTCGATACGGACAGCTGTCCTACTCAGCCACCGTCAGAGAATCGGTTGCCGAGGTGCCGTAAGGCGTATCGAGGCAACAGTCTTTACAAGTTTCTAATGCATAAGTTGGATTAAAGTAATTCCGAGACTCTATCTGACTCACGGGTTTATCCACTGGAATTAGAAACCGATACAATTTTCGTTGTTTGTTCTTTTCTCTTGCAAGAAAAGAACAGTATCTTTTCTGCTAAATTCTGCGATATTTCCGTCAAAGAAATCGTCATCATCCCATTTTTTGTCATTCTTTCTATTGCATTTAGAGACTCTCTTTCGCATATTTCTATCATCGTTCACAGAAAATCAGCAATTTCTTAATTTTTTACATAGGAGATAGAATTATGGCAACTAAGATAACCGAAGAGTGCATTAACTGTGGCGCATGCGAGCCTGAGTGCCCAAACACAGCAATTTATTCTTCTGGAACACCGTACGAGCTCAATGGACAAACATTCGATCCTTTGTCGAATGATTACTACTACATCGTTCCTGAAAAGTGCACCGAGTGCGTGGGAAGCGCAAATCAAGAGCAGTGTGCTGCTGTTTGTCCTGTCGATTGCTGTGTGCCGGATCCAGATCACAGAGAGACCGAAGCGGAGTTGTTCGAAAAGGCAAAGCGTCTTCATCCAGATAAAAATTTTGGCGAAC
Source organism: Bacteroidota bacterium (assembly GCA_035390885.1). Classification (GTDB taxonomy): domain Bacteria; phylum Bacteroidota; class Ignavibacteria; order UBA10030; family UBA10030; genus JAOAFT01. The sequence continues at coordinate 18,718 of DAOOUW010000027.1, forward strand.
TTACATCGGAAAATTCTCATTTCCGTAAGTAATAGTTCTTTTATTTCAATCCGAAGTCGGTTTTTCATGTTGAAGAACCGACTTTTTTATTTTTAGGATGTGGTACTACATTCATCGTAAATGTCAATGAGAATAGGCGATTACACAATTTCTTCAGTTTATGCTGGGAGTCTCTGGCTCGATGGCGGTGCAATTTTTGGCGTCGTTCCAAAAGTTCTTTGGGAAAAACTTTACGAACCAGATGCACGAAATCGAATTAAATGTATTACAAGATGTCTGCTGGTTCGTGGGAACGGTAAAACTATTCTAATAGATACTGGATGCGGCAATAAATGGTCGGAGAAAGAGAAGAATATTTATTCATTCGAATATACGCTGCTCGACAATCTCGAGGGAATCGGCATTCAACCGCAGGATGTAACTGATGTCATTCTCACTCATCTTCATTTCGATCATACTGGTGGCGCTACGGAAAATAAAGATGGTAAAATTGTTCCGACGTTTCCGCGCGCAACATATTATGTACAGCGAAAGCAATGGGAATGGGCTTGTCATCCATCCGAAAAAGATAGAGCAAGTTTTCGTCAGCAGGATTTTGTGCCGCTGATGGAATATCGCCAGCTTACCTTGCTCGATGACGAAATGGAAATAATAAAGAACATCTCAGTTGTATTGACAATGGGACACACGTTTGGACAACAGCTTGTCAAAATATCCGATGGCTCGACAACGTTGCTTCACTGTGCCGACTTTCTACCCTATGTTGCTCAACTTTCGTTGCCGTACATTATGGCGTATGATCTTCTTCCACTCGAAACTTTGAAAGAAAAGAAGAGCATCCTTCAAAAAGCTGCCGATGAACAATGGAACTTGTTTATAGAGCATGATCCTACAGTTGAAGCGATGACTATTCAACGCACTGAAAAAGGATTTACGCCTTCGAGAAAGTTTTCATTATAGCAGTCTCATAGATAACTTTTTCAACTTCAACAAAATTAAATGAACTCTGGACTTACACACTTCATCAAATCGAAAGCGAAAGAGATTGGATTCTCGAAAGTTGGCATTGTACGCATCGAGCCGTTGGAGATCGAAGGGAAGCGATTGTTAGAATGGTTGGAGCGTGGCTACCATGCCGATATGGAATGGATGAATAGAAATAAAGAAATCCGAATCAATCCGCTTGCAAATTTTCCAACTGCAAAATCAATAGTGTGCGTGGCGCTCGATTATTTTACGCCGGTTGAACAAACGGACGATTCGAACTGCGCAAAAATTTCCCGCTATGCGTTGGGAGAAGATTACCACATCATTGTCATGGAGAAACTTCAAACTCTCTTCGATGAAATCAAAAAGCTGGCGCCTTCCTGTCAGGGAAAGTTGTATGTTGATACTGGCGCAGTAATGGAAAAAGTTTGGGCGGCGAGAGCTGGGCTTGGATGGATTGGAAAGAACACCAACCTCATTTCGAAAGATTTTGGTTCGTGGCTATTCCTTGGAGAAATAATTCTGGACATTGAGTTAGAGTGCGATGTTCCGATGAAAAATTATTGCGGGAAATGTCGTGCTTGCATAGAAGCTTGTCCAACAGGCGCTTTTGTTGATGAGTATGTTCTCGATGCCAATAGATGCATTTCGTATCTCACAATAGAACATCGCGGTGAAATTCCGGAAGAACTCGGAGCAAAGTTTCAACAATGGATTTTTGGATGCGATGTTTGCCAGAATGTTTGTCCTTGGAATCGGTTTGCTCGACCAACTCAAGAGCGTGGTTTTTATCCGCGTAATCAACTTATCAATCCAAAAATCACAGAACTCTTGTCGCTATCCGAAAAAGATTTTTCCAGCTTGTTTAAAAATAGTCCAGTGAAACGAGCAAAATTTCAAGGTTTTCGCAGAAACCTTGAGGCAATTCAGAATTCAAAATCGAATAAAACTTAAGTTTTTACATTACAGAATGAAGTATTGCCGGCGTTATTGGAACGCATGCAATAATTTCGTATTTTGTATAAAATTAAATGTTCAATTTATATGAGTAAGAAAATGGCACATAAATTAAAACGTATTGGCATTCTCACCGGCGGCGGCGATTGTCCGGGTTTGAATGCGGTAATTCGTAGTATAGCAAAACCAGCGATGACGGAATATGGAGCGACAGTCATTGGCATTCTTGATGGCTTCGAAGGTTTTGTCGAAGGAAGAATGCGTGAGTTGACTCCGAGAGATGTCGCTGGAATCATCAACGCTGGAGGAACGATTTTGGGGACATCAAACAAAGGAAATCCATTTATGTTTCCTGTCGAGACTCCAAAAGGAATCGAAATCCTTGATTACTCGGAACATGCAATTCAAAATTACAAGGATTGGAAACTTGACGCTCTCATTGCAATTGGCGGCGATGGAACAATGCACATTGTCGATCGTTTTACTGAATTAGGATTGAATATGATCGGAGTTCCGAAGACCATCGACAATGACCTTGCAGCAACAGATGTAACATTCGGATATCATTCGGCTGTTGCTGTTGCAACAGATGCTCTCGATCGATTGCAGACGACGGCTTCTTCACACCATCGTGTAATGGTTGTTGAAGTGATGGGACGTTACGCTGGATGGATTGCGCTTGGAGCTGGAATTGCCGGGAGCGCTGATGTAATTTTGATTCCAGAAATTCCATTTCGATGGGAAAAAGTTTACGAGCATGTTCTACTCCGCAGCAAACGAGGAAATCGGTTCAGCATTGTGTGCGTGGCTGAAGGCGCAAAGCCTGCAGAGGGCGATGTTGTTGTAAAAGAATTGGATAAAAAGCGAACCGATCCAATACGACTCGGCGGTATTGGCGAACTTGTCGGAAAGAAGATTGAGGAAGAAACTGGTCTGGAAACTCGCACAGTGGTTCTTGGACACATTCAACGCGGCGGTACGCCGACTGCTTACGATCGAATTCTTGCAACTCAATATGGTTATAAAGCATTACAGCTTGCTGCCGATGGGAAATTTGGCTATATGGTAAGTCTGAGAGGCGTAGATGTTACAGCGGTGCCTGTAAAAGAAGCGATATTAAATCTACGCACAGTGCCATTGGATTCGCAGCTCATCGCTTGTGCGCGCGCCGTTGGCACTTGTTTGGGTGATTAATTATTTGTAGAAGAAGCAATGCAGGAGCAACGACAGAATGATGAAATTCTCAATCCAGAGTTGCTCCTTGCAGCATACTGCGCCGGTTATTTTCCGATGGCGGAAAGTAAAGATGGTCCAATTCATTGGTTTTCTCCCGATCCACGCGCCATTCTAGAACTCGATGAATTCCATGTTCCACGAAGCTTACGCCAAACAATTCAAAAGCAGAAATATGAAATTACAGTCAACAGCGCTTTTGAAGATGTTATGCGATATTGTGGAAATCGTGAGGAAACTTGGATTTCCGAAACAATAGTGCAAAGTTACTGCAAACTTCATCAATTGGGATATGCGCATAGCGTTGAGGCATGGTATTCCAATAAACTTGTTGGCGGATTGTACGGCGTAGCAATTGGCGGAGCATTTTTTGGTGAATCGATGTTCTCAACCATGTCGGATGCTTCAAAGGTGTGTTTAGTTTTTTTAGTCAATCGAATGAAGGAGCGTGGATTTACTTTACTCGATGTGCAGTATGTGAATCCACATTTGCTTCGATTTGGTGCGAAAGAGATTCCTCGCTCGCAATATTTGAAGTGCCTTCAGCATGCAATAAAAAAACAATGTTCGTTTCTATAACTTTTTGAGAGGTAAACAATGTCAACCAGCTTTCTTGAACCAGTAGTTCTTGAAACACACTTCACTCAATTGAAATTGAAGAATCGCGGAAAGGTGCGCGATATTTATGATTTAGAAGATTCGCTTCTGATTGTTGCGACCGATCGCATTTCCGCTTTTGACGTTGTCTTGAGCGATGGAATTCCATATAAAGGAAAAGTGCTGACGAAAATTTCTGATTTCTGGTTCGAGCAGACGAAGGATATCATTCCAAATCATCTTCTCTCGAGCATTATTTACGACTTCCCATCAGTCTGTAAGCCGTATTGGAGTACGATGGACGACAGAACGATGTGGGTAAAGAAAGCGCAGCCGCTGCCTGTCGAATGTATCGTTCGTGGTTATATCTCTGGTTCGGCATGGAGCGAGTATAAAAAGAATAAAAGCGTCTGTGGAATTCCGCTGCCAGATGGACTTGTCGAATCGGCAAAACTTGGAGCGCCGATTTTCACACCGACGACAAAGGCATCGGTTGGGCACGATGAAAATATTACGTTTGACCAATTTGCTCATCTCATTGGAGAGAAACTTGCAGAACAGGTTCGGGAAGTTTCTATTGCGCTCTATTTGCGCGGTTCAAGCATTGCAGAAGAGAAAGGAATTATTATAGCGGATACGAAATTTGAATTTGGATTGGATGAGAATGGATCGCTCATTCTTATTGATGAAGTTCTGACGCCTGATTCCTCACGATTCTGGCCCAAAGATAAATATGAACCGGGGAGAAGTCAAGAGAGTTTTGATAAGCAATACGTGCGGGATTATTTGCTCTCGATCAATTTTAATAAGAAACCGCCAGCGCCAAAATTGCCGGATGAAGTTATTTTCAAAACCTCGTCGCTCTATCTCGAAGCATTGAAGCGCCTTACCGGAAAAGAGCTGGTGTAACATTGTGGAACCTTTCGTTGTTCTAGAGCATCCTTCCGATGTCGGAATCGAAGCGCAAGGCGCTACCGTTGAGGAGCTATTTTCAAATGCTGCTCGCGGAATGTTCACAATTATGCTGGGAGCGTATGGAACTGAAAAATGTGTTTCGCTCACGTTGGAACGGAACGGTCGTGATCGTGAGAATCTTTTAGTGCTCTGGCTCAATGAATCGCTTTTTCTTTTCGAGACAAAAGCGTTTGTGTTTACCGATGCAAGTTTTGATGAGTTATCGGAATCTCATTTGAGAGCCACGGTTTTTGGCGAAGAGTTTCAGAATGATAAGCATGAAGTTCAGGTTGAAATAAAAGCCGTTACATATCATCATCTAAAAATTGAAGAGAAAGATAAAATCCTCCGGGCACAAATTTACTTTGATGTATAGAAATCAATGCTGAAACAGATTGGACCATATCGTTATTTAGTACCAAAAGATTTTCAAAAAGGGATGAAAATCGAAGGGCTCATTTTTGCGAGCGACGAACTTATAGGCGCAATCGAACACGATGAAACAATTCAGCAAATCGCAAATGTAGCGACATTGCCGGGAATGGTTGGGCGTTCGCTTGCTATGCCCGATGCTCATCAAGGCTATGGTTTTCCAATTGGCGGCGTTGCTGCCGCTGACATCGAGCATGGGGTTGTCTCTGCTGGCGGCGTTGGATTCGATATCAATTGCGGCGTTCGTTTGATCTCTTCTAATCTTTCCCTCGAAGAAGTTAAGCCGTCCCTTACAACTTTGATCGATGCTCTCTTTCGCTCGATTCCATGCGGAACAGGTAGAGGTGGAAGATTGACAATTACGAAGAATCAACTCGATGAAGTTTTGACCATTGGCGCAGAGTGGGCAATCAAGAATGGATATGGAATGGAAGAAGAACTTGGACACATCGAGGAACGTGGACATGTTGCCGATGGAAGCGCTGCCTTTGTTAGCGCGTATGCAAAGGAACGCGGCTTACCTCAATTGGGAACGCTTGGTTCGGGGAATCATTTCATCGAAGTTCAATATGTTGATGAAATATTCGACAGCACAGTTGCCGAAGCCTTTGGTTTACGACTCGGTCAAATATGCGTAATGATTCATAGCGGTTCTCGTGGATTAGGTCATCAGGTGTGCACGGACTTTCTTGAGATAATGAACGATGTAATGCCGAAGTACTCTATCGAAGTTGTCGATCGTCAGCTTGCCTGTGTGCCAATTCAATCGAAAGAAGGAAAAGAATATTTGTCCGCAATGGCGGCTGCGGCAAATTTTGCATTTGCAAATCGGCAAATTATGACGCATTGGGTGCGCGAAGTTTTTGCAGATGTTCTTGGAAAAGGTTCTCTCACTCTTGTTTACGACGTTGCGCATAATATTGCGAAACGGGAAGTCCATGGTATTGAAGGAAGAAAACGGGAAGTGTTGGTTCATCGAAAAGGAGCGACGCGAGCATTTCCAGCAAATACAAATGGCGTTCCTCGCGATTATCTTTCTGTTGGGCATCCTGTTTTAGTTCCGGGAAGTATGGGAACTGCCTCGTACGTTCTGGTTGGGACAGAACAAGCGATGAAAGAAACTTTTGGCTCGACATGCCACGGCGCTGGTAGAGCAATGAGTCGCCATGCTGCGAAGAAAAATGAATCGGCGGAGAAACTTGTAGCTGAATTGCATGCAAAAGGAATTACCGTACGCGGCGCATCGAAGAGTGGATTAGTCGAAGAGAAACCCGAAGCTTACAAGAACGTCGATCAAATCGTTGAAGTTATGCATCAGTCTGGCATTGCGCTCAAGGTAGCCCGGTTGCTGCCTCTTGGCGTTATCAAAGGTTAAGGAAATGTTTGATAAAACTCGATGTTCTACGGTTATAAATAGAAAGTGAGAATAAGATGAAAACACTTACAAATGAAAATGTGCTCGAAGCATTGAAAGCGGTAAAAGATCCTGATCTTCATCGTGATATTGTATCGCTTGGTTTTGTAAAGAATCTTGCGATTACAGGAAACGATGTAAAATTTGAATTGCAACTAACAACGCCATCCTGTCCTGTGCGAGATCAATTTATTAAGCAGTGCGAGCAAGCAATCCGAACTGCAATCGAAGGCGTTGGGAAAATTGAAATTACAATGACGTCGAATGTGCGGGCGCAAATGCACAATCAAAAAGAAACGATTCTTCCTGGAGTCAAAAACACAATTGCTATTGCCAGCGGAAAAGGCGGCGTCGGTAAATCTACTGTTGCCGTTAATCTTGCAGTTGCACTTGCAATGGATGGCTCGAAAGTTGGATTACTCGACGCCGATGTTTACGGTCCAAGCGCGCAGCTAATGTTTGGTATCAACGAAAAGCCTAAAATTATAGATAATAAACTTAGCCCAATCGAAAAGTATGGAGTAAAAATAATGTCGATTGGATTTCTTGTGAATCCAATGGAGGCTGTTATCTGGCGCGGACCGTTAGCGAGCGGAGCCGTTAAGCAATTTATGACAGATGTAAAATGGGGAGAACTTGACTACCTCATCTTTGATTTGCCGCCAGGCACGGGAGATATTCAACTGACACTGGCGCAAACCATTCCTCTAACAGGCGCAGTCATTGTAACAACGCCGCAAGATGTCGCTTTAGCGGATGCACGCAAAGGAATCGTGATGTTCAATAAAGTGAATGTTCCGATTTTGGGAATCGTCGAAAATATGAGTTACTTTGTCTGCAGCCATTGTGGACAACGAGAAGATATTTTTGATAATGGAGGAGGAAAGCGCACGGCTGAAGAATTGAATGTTCCTTTCCTTGGAGAAATTCCAATTCATACGAGTATACGCGTTGCCGGCGACGATGGCGACCCGATTGTCCATGCTTATCCTGAATCGCCGCAAGCGCAGAGCATTCGTGCAATTGCAAAACAATTAGCCGCGCAGATTAGCATTCAGCATCTTGGAACGCCAGAGAAACCGAAACTTGACATACTACTTCAACCATCTTAAGGGAATGCAGAAACGATGCTTACACGAGAATCAATCGAAGAGACGCTAAAGCGCATACGTCCTTATCTTCAAGTAGATGGAGGCGATGTTCAACTCGTAAAAATTCGCGAAGACAATATTGTCGAGGTGCAACTTCTTGGTTCGTGCGCACAGTGTCCAATGTCGTTGATGACCTTGCGTGCAGGCATCGAGCGAGCGCTCATGCTCGAACACGAAGAAATCCGCCGTGTTGAACAGGTGATGTAGGGAATTTGTATTCAATTCCGAAAATTATCAGTACGTATGTGCTTGTTTGGACGCGTGAGTTAAAATGATATGGGTACAGCTTTTCTGCCTTTTTCAATCCTAGTTATCTCTATTACTTACTCTGTGTTAAATTTTACATTGCTTTCAAGATCAGAAACGGCGGTCGCTATTTTATTGCGATGTGTATGGAAATCAAAAGGGAAATGTAGAAGATTTAGATAAATTACAGTGAGGAATGCTTATATATAAAAAAAGCGGCTTTGAAGCCGCTTTTAAAACCAAGCCAGGAGAATTATTCCAGCTCCCGTGCGCTGCTCCTGGTCCTCCTGTAGTTTTGTTCACGGGAACACCACAGGATGGTATTCCAAAATATAAAACGGGGTCAAAAAAGGCAAATTCAGCTCTGATGGAAATTATTGATTCAACTATGTCTGCAACTCAAGCGTCGTTATCATTCTCTTTGACCAATGGTAACAAATGTTGCTGAGACTACTTTGCCCCCACGAGTTTGCTTGTAGGTAGATAT
>DAOOUW010000028.1:0-27147 GCA_035390885.1 Bacteroidota bacterium
AGCGAGTCTTTCCAATAGTAACTCATATTGAAAGATGTATTGTAAACCCAACCGTAGAGAATTATTAGATGAGCAATGTAAACGAAGAGAGATTGCATGCCCAATGTCGTAAGCCATCGAGGCATAACCCACGAGCGATGAGGCTGTCGTAAAAAGGCATCTTCAAAATACCACAGAGCGCTCATCATTAGAAAAAGAATTCCAAATCGAATCCAGAAGTAATTGGGACTTGTATGCCAGAAGTCATAGTTGGAATAGGTAGAGTAGGGAAGAGCATCGAGTCCCCACCCTAAAAGGATCAGAGCAATTCCTGTAAAGAATAAATTTTGAATAAAAACGCTTTCCCTCAGATTTTGCGCAGCTCTGAGGAACATCCAGGAAACGATCGTCCCTCCTAAAAGATACGCTGCAAACGGAAAAAATGGGAAGTACGACTTTCCTTTAATGTGAAATGCAGGCACAAGGAAAGGTGGAAGTTGATTCGTAAAATTTTCCGAAGAAACGATTGGCGTTAAATAAACAATCGAAAGAAAGAGAATAACGATTGTTATGAGAAATGGTTTTTCTTTTTTTAGTATGAAAAGCAAAATCCGTAGGATGAGTAAACTCACGCCAATACATTGAAGCACATCGAACGCAAAGAAAGCATCCCATTCTGATTGTGTTGCCAGTGCGAGTGACTTCTGTAGAGAAAGGTACGGAACATGGAGCGCATAGCCAGTAAAAATTAAAAGAATAGCGCGCCAGCAGCGCCGTAAAAAACGCTTGTTGAATGTAATTGCCTGTTCCCATTTCCGCTGTGTTGCAATAGCAAATGCAAATCCTGAACCGAAGAGGAATCCAGGCGCGGTTACTCCGTGGAAAATTTCATGGATCCGAAACCATTCCGATACGCGAAGTTCTGGCGTTAAAAGTTCTCGAAGTACATGTCCTTCGAGCATCAATAAAACAATGAGTCCACGGTAAAGGTCGAGAAAAACGTAACGACCTTTACCTTCGCTCCAGGTATGAGACGCAGTTTTTGTCATTCTAACTTTATCGAAAAGCGGTTCAACGCAATGAGATTAAAGAGCGCCTGCCACAACGTTAATAGCAGTAACAGTAACAATGTCGTCAGCGCTACAGCCACGCGAGAGGTCGAAGAATGGTTTCTTCAATCCCTGCACAATCGGTCCGTAGGCATCCGCGCCAGCCATGCGTTGAGCTAACTTGTAGCTGATGTTACCGGCATCGAGGTCGGGAAAAATCAGTACATTCGCTTTGCCTTCAACTGGACTGCCGGGGGCTTTCCGTTGAGCGACTTCTGGAACGATTGCAGCGTCAAGCTGAAGTTCACCATCGACGATGAGGTCGGGTCTTTTCTGCTTTACGAGCGCTGTTGCCTTCTGAACTTTTTCTACTTTTGGATGCGATGCGCTCCCTTTTGTAGAGAACGAGAGCATAGCGATTCGCGGATCTTCGCCGGTTAATCTTCGATGATTTCCCGATGCTGAAATTGCAATATCTGCAAGTTGTTCTACGGTTGGATCTGGTACGACACCCGAATCGGAAAATGTGTATACTTTTTCCGGAAAGACGATGAGGAAAAAGCTCGATACCACGCTGATTTCAGGAGGCATTCCAATTATTTGAATGCCTGCGCGCAACACATCGCTCGTGGCTGAAAGAGAACCAGCAACGCTTCCGTCGGCGAGGTCTTCCCGAACCATCATTGCAGCGAAGAATAAAGAGCGCCTCATTATTTTTGAAGCTTCTTCGTACGTCATCCCTTTTGATTTCCGGAGTTCGTAGTAAATTTTAATGAATGATTCTAAATCTTTTGATTCTTCGGGATCGACAATATTTATTCCATCTAATGCAACGCCGAGATTTTTCGCCTTGGTAAGAATTTCGGTTTGAGGTCCAACTAAAGTTATAGTTGCAATTTTTTCATCTGTTATAATGCGAGCCGCTTGAATCGCACGTTCATCGGTTGCATCGGGTAACAGAATGTGTTTTTTCAATGATTTAGCTTTTTGTTTAATATCAGCAATGATTGTGTTCATATTTTTAATCTTTCAATAATGTTAAAAAATATTGATAAACCGTTTTCAAAATAACATCAAGTTGATGAATATTCAATAAGTTAGCGCAAGCGAAAGCAACCTGTCGAAATGTCAACAACGATATAGTTAAAGATAAAAAACTTTAATTTTCTAAACAATTAAATATGTTTAATGATAGTAACATGGATTGAGAATCTGTCAGAGTTTCATTATAATAATAGAGCGATGAAGAAGGTATATATCGAAACATACGGCTGTCAAATGAACCTTGCCGATACCGAAATCGTGCTCAGTATTCTTTCACAAGCAGGATATACTCAAACGACAAACATTGCGGAGAGCGATGTTGTTCTGGTGAATACCTGCGCTGTGAGAGATAATGCCGAGCAGCGTGTATTCGGAAGAATTGGAATGTTCAGGCAATACAAGAAGAAAAATTCGGGCGTTGTTGTTGGAGCGCTTGGATGTATGGCGGAGCATTTGCGGCAAGAATTGTTTGATGATGATGCGGTGGATTTTGTAGTTGGACCGGATGAATACAGAAAATTACCTTCTATTATAGAAGCGGCACAAGCAGGAGAAAAGGGAATAGCTGTTCGGCTTTCGAGAGTCGAAACTTACGAAGATATTATTCCACTCCGCACAGATGGAATTTCAGCCTGGATTGCGATTATGCGAGGATGCAATAATTTTTGTTCGTATTGCGTGGTGCCTTTTACTCGCGGTCGTGAGCGAAGCCGTTCCTTAAACGGAATCGTGCAGGAAGTCGAGCGTCTATCGCTGCAAGGATTCAAAGAAGTAACGCTGCTTGGTCAGAATGTAAATTCATACCATGATGGTACAAAAGATTTTGCAGATTTACTCGATAGGGTTGCGCGAATTGATCGCACAATGCGAATTCGGTTTACAACATCGCATCCGTACGATATGTCCGACAAGCTTATTGATACAATTGCTCTGCACTCAAATATTTGCAATTTCATTCACTTACCTCTTCAGTCTGGTTCGAACAGAATTTTGAAATTGATGAACCGTGCGTATACAATTGAACACTATCAACGCCTTGTATCGAAAATACGAGAACACATTCCCTCTGTAGCTTTATCGACGGATATCATTGCAGGCTTTCCAATGGAGACCGAAGATGATCATCGGAGAACACTCGAAGCTCTGGAAGAAATTCAATTCGATGGCGCTTTTACATTTAAGTACTCTCCGCGCAAACGGACAAAAGCATGTTCATTGAATGATGATGTTCCTGAAGAAGAAAAAATTCGCCGTTTGAATGAAATCATCGAACTTCAACGTGCAATTTCTCTGAGACTCAATGAAGCGATGATTGGAAAAACAGTAGAAGTATTGGTCGAGGGAACGAGTAAAAAATCCGAGAACGAATACTGCGGCAGAACTGATACGAATAAAATGGTTGTATTTCCGCACTCGACAGAAAAACCGGGTGACTATTTAACTCTTACAATAAATCATGTTAATGCAGCAACTTTATTTGGGACGCAGATTAATCAACAACGGGAGAAGATTTACGATAAAACATTTTCAAGGAGTATAGCATTATGAAGAAGGTCGTTGGGTTGTTTATACTCGGAGTAATTTTGGTTTTACCTGTCGGCGCTCAGACGGGAAATGAACCGGATATACGGCGTCGGCTTGAGCTCATCGAGCAGGGGAAAGAAGAAATTGTTCGTGCAGAATTACCAACGCTGATGACGCAGTATCAAAATAATCCTGGAGTTCTCTACCTTCAGGCGGTTTTAACCACTGATGGAAGTGAAGCTGCCAAGATGTATCAGAATATCGTTGATAATTTTCCTCGAAGCGAATGGGCTGACGATGCTCTTTTTAAATTGTATCAGTACTATTACTCAATCGGTCTTTATAAAACTGCAGATCAAAAATACCAGCAATTGAAGCAAGATTATCCTTTTTCTGCTTATGCAATGGAGCAAACGCCGCTTGCTGAAGAGACGCCCAAACCACAGAAAGAGGTAAAACAACAAAAAGAAATAGTCGAGCCAAGAGAGAATGTTCCATCATCTACGCCGAGTCAACAGCCGCAGAAATATAATGCGGGGTTTACAGTGCAGGTAGGAGCTTTTTCGACGCTCAACAATGCCGAAATTTTGAAGTCGAAATTCGAGCAGGAAGGATATACCTGCAACATCTTTACAATTATGAGCAATGGGAAAAAACTTCACAAAGTTTGGGTCGGCGAATATCGAACGTACGATGAAGCAAAGGCGGTATCGTCGGAACTCAAAGAAAAATTTGGACTTAATGCAATTGTGGTATCACGGTAATGGATCGAGCTGTATTTCAACAAACATACGGAATCATTGGTCAATCGCCTGAAATTCAGGAGATTGTGGACACGCTCCAGCAGGTTGCGCCGACGGATATTCCTGTGCTTATTACCGGTGAGAGCGGCACGGGAAAAGAAGTTATTGCAAAAGCAATTCACGGTGCAAGCAAACGCGCTCAAAAAGAAATAGTAGCCGTTAATTGCGGCGCAATACCTGAAGGATTGATCGAGAGCGAACTCTTTGGACATGAGAGAGGCGCTTTTACAAGCGCAACCGAAACACGAAAAGGTTATTTTGAAATTGCAGATGGCGGAACGATTTTTTTAGATGAAATTGGAGAGATGCCGCTTGCGACACAGGTAAAATTGCTCCGTGTGTTAGAGAGCGGAGAATATATGCGCGTTGGATCATCGATGACACGAAGAACAGATGTGCGGGTGATTGCAGCGACGAACAAAGTACTGGAGTACGAAGTTCAACAGAAGCGGTTCAGAGAAGATTTATATTTTCGGCTGCGCTCTGTCAATATTCATTTGCCGCCCTTACGCGAGCGAAAGGAAGATATTCCACTTCTCGTTGAACATTTTGTGAAAGAGGTAACAGAGAAAAATCAAATACAGTTCGACGGTTTTACGGATGATGCGACCGAGCTTCTTATGAAGTACGATTGGCCCGGAAATATTCGTGAGTTAAAAAATGTGATTGAAAGTATGCTCGTACTCGAAGGGGGAAAATTATTGACAGCGAACGAAGTGAAAAAATATTTGCAAAATCAATTTCCAAATACTCAAAGAAATTTGCCGGTATTTACAAATAAAACTGTTGAACAAGCCGAGCGTGAGCTAATTTATCGCGCTCTTATAGATTTGAAATCGAATATTATGGAAATGCGCAAACTGTTGGAAGAAAGACTTTTGCATTCGAATGGAAATAATAAAGCTTTAGCAGTTCCTGCGGCTGAAGATGTACTTTCGCTGGATGAGATGGAACGTCGAATGATTCAGGCGGCTCTCGAGCGACATAACGGAAACAGGAGATTGGCGGCAAACGATTTGAACATCAGTGAACGAACATTGTATCGAAAGATAAAAGAGTTTGGTTTGTAGATGAAGAAAAAAACTATAACATATCGTTCTTCTTTCTTAGATCGTGCATTTTTGTGCGGTGTTTGTCTTCTGGTAATGGTGGTAGGCGGATGCACATACTCTTTCAAAGGCGGTTCGGTACCATCGCATCTTAAAACGATAGCCATTCCAGTCGTTGAAGATCAAACAGGTTCTGGCGATCCAAGTTTGCGCGAACTGATGACGCGACAGCTCAATGACCTTTTCGTTGCGGATAATTCGCTGCAGTTGACGGATCGCAACTCAGCTGATGCCGTGCTCGAAGTTGTTATTACGGATTTGAGAGACGCTCCAGCAGTTCTACAAGGAGTCGAGCAGGTAACGCAGCGGCGCATTACAATTACAGTTCGAGCAACGCTTCAGGATCAGGTATTGAGAAAGAAGATGTGGGAAAAGAGTTTTTCTGGGTGGGGAGATTATCCTTCGGGAAGTTCGTTCACACAACGGAACGAAGGCATTACCGAAGCAATAAAAAAAATTACTGAAGATATTTTAAACGAAACAGTAGCAGGATGGTGAATTATGAATATTGCATTTATTTTTCTTCGACAACAAATTCTAGAAAGTCCAACCTTTACGGACTTTGTACTCTATGCGTATTTTATTTCGCTCTTAATTCTCTTTGCGTTTGGCGCGCATGGCTTTGTAATGGTTTACCATTACTTAAAACAGAAAGGACAGAAGTTCGAGACGCCGCCTTTGACAGAAACGCCAATAGTAACTATTCAGTTGCCAATCTTCAATGAATACTACGTCGTCAATCGTTTGATCGATGCTGTCTGTGCTTTGGATTATCCTAAAGATAAATTAGAAATTCAGGCGCTCGATGACTCGACCGATGAGACTGTAGAACTGTGTGCGAAAACTGTAGCGCACTATCGTTCGCTCGGTTATGATATTAAGCATATCCATCGTACCGATCGAAGCGGCTACAAAGCAGGAGCTTTGAAGTATGGGTTGGAATTAGCGCGCGGTGAGTTCATTGCCATCTTCGACGCTGATTTTGTACCAAACAGAGACTTCCTGCAAAAGACAATTCCGCACTTTTATACTGATCCAAAAATTGCTGTCGTGCAGACACGGTGGGAACACATCAACGCAGAATACTCTTTGCTTACAAAAGCGCAAGCCTTTGCCCTCGATGGGCATTTTGTAGTTGAGCAAGATGTACGATGCAAAGCTGGATACTTTATAAATTTCAATGGAACTGGAGGCGTGTGGCGTAAGACAGCGATTTACGATGCTGGCAATTGGCAATCTGATACGTTGACCGAGGATCTCGACTTGAGTTACCGTGCACAATTGCGTGGCTGGAAATTTATTTATCTCACCGATGTTACATCGCCTGCAGAACTTCCAGCAGAGGTCAACGCTCTTAAGTCTCAACAATTTCGGTGGACAAAAGGAGCAATCGAAACTGCACGGAAAATGTTACCGGAAGTATGGAAAGCGAAGATGCCACTTCGTGTAAAAATTCACTCGACATTTCATCTTACTAATAATTTTGTTTTTCCGTTTATTCTTCTCGCTGGTATCTTGAATGTTCCGCTCATTTTCATCAAACAACATGGCGGACATGAAGCGTACTTTGCAATAATGTCTGTGTTTGTAATTGCTTTCATTGGGTCATTCTTATTCTATCTCGTTTCACAGAAATCGGTTCATCCCGATTGGCGCAAACGTATATTGCTCTTTCCGCTGTTTATGGCAGGAAGTATGGGATTTGCCGTTAATAATACCCGTGCTGTGTTTGAAGGACTTTTGAGACGCAGGAGCGAATTTGTTCGAACGCCAAAATATGCCATCGAAAAGAAACAAGATGCATGGCAGGTAAAGAAATACGCAATTAGAGAAAAAATTGATTGGGTGGTTGTAGTAGAAATTCTTTTGGCTCTTTATTGCTTTTTTGGAGTCATTTCATCATTATATTACTTAGAAATAGCTGCGTTGCCATTTCAGTTACTCTATTTAATAGGATTTGGAAGTATAGCGTGGCTATCAATTCAGCAAGGACTAGAGGCTCGCAAAATTCGTCAATAGACATGAGTGATTTTCTCCAACAACATATTGAAATACTAGAACGACGATTGAAAGAATCTTCGGCGTCGCCGCTTTTTGCACAGCTTGCGGCATACTACCTTGAAAGCGGAAAAGCAGAAGATGCGGTTCGTATCTGTGACGCTGGACTTGCGCGTTATCCTTTTTACTCAACCGGGCATTTAGTAAAAGGGAAAGCTCTCATCGCTTTGCAAATGCTCAAAGAAGCGCGCAGAGAATTGGAGTTTGTGGCTGATTTCTTTTCAAAGAATAATGAGATTCTACGGCTGTTAAGTTCGGTTCCATTAAGTGAGGATGAACTTCCGGTATCGTACATGCCTCAGCAGGAAGCTCAATCAATCACGGTAAATCCAGGAGAAGAAATTTCCATTCCTGAAAGCGAGCCGACTTCAAATTTTCAACAAACGATTGAGCATGCGCCTGCTGGATGGGGAGATATTTTAGAAGATATTCAACCCGCTGAAAATCAGACGCAGCAGTACAAACCATTGCTCCATGATGAATATTCGTTGCCTCTTGCAGCAGAACCATCGGTGGCGGGACTTGGGATTCAAGAACCGCCGGTGACTCCGTCGTTTGATTTTCAAATACCAGAGACTCAGCAAAATACTTGGAACAGTCCGCAGGCTCTACCAACATTTGAATTTACTCCACCGCCATCCCCTCCTGCTGCAATTCCGCCAAAACCAATCTCTCCGGATGAAATAGCGTCGTTCGATGTATATGTTACGCGTATGCGGAGTGAATTGACGGGTGAAGATTCTATTTCTCTTGATGGGTTCTTTCAAAAACAAACGACAGAAGAAATTCCTGCTACCTTTAATCCGCCGTCATTCGGTCTTTCGGAACCGTCCGAAGATACATTTTCTTTTCCTGGCACAACCTCTCCGATGATTGATAGTTTTGGAGCGACTCAGGAAGAGCCTTTTGCCTTCAATCCTCCGTTTGCAAGCGATTTGCCTTCTGGGGAAGAAAATACGATTGAAGATTTAGCGAAGAAACTCCAAGGCGCTGGTCGCATCGCTCCGATTATTGATTTTACTCAAAAGGAAACTCCCACCTTCTCTGAGCAAGATACAGATATTGGGAACGATTTTGTAACTCCGACATTAGCGGAGATTTATGCAAGACAGGGTTGGTACGATGATGCAATCAAAGCATACAAAACACTCTCTCGTACGAAACCGGAAGAACGCGAAAATTACGAAAAACGCATTCAAGAACTTGAAGAGTTAAAGAAGCAAGCGCCTTCCCAGCAATAAATTAGTTCACCGGAACATATTTTTCTTTAGTCAAAAAGTGATGTAAAAGAATCGTGGGGAACAAGTTGTATTATCATGCTTCAGAGGGAATTGGAATATTGACTGACAAATGGAAGTCAGGCGCGGAGTTTCAAGCGCCGATCCTCGATATGAATTTACCGGCAAAGAGCGAGATATGGAGACGGGGTTGGATTATTTTAGCGTAAGATATTACGACAGCCTCATAGGCGGATGGTTGGCAGTGGATCCGCAGGCAGAGAAGTACCTGAACTCGAGTTCATATAATACTCCTCACACAATCATAGATGGATGATAGTTCTGTAATTCCTTATCTTTTGAAAGCATATCGAAATTACTTTCTATTCCCACACGATAGAAAATAATGATTCTATTATGTCTTCTATTTTCTAAGGTATCGGAGAAAGTTGCAAAAATTGAATTCTCCCTCAGGCATTAATTAAAGAAATACATAAATAATGCAGAAGTTCGATTTGCAAATCTGCACCTGCGTGTAAAAAAAGGAAGTTATCCGCGTTCTATTTACTCAGTTACCGATGTTTTGATAATACCGTTCGATTGATTGAACTAAGCTTTCAGCAGTTGGTTGTTCGGCGCGGATTGTAACTTTGAGTCCAGCTTTCGTAGCTGCATCCGCAGTTGTATTTCCAACTGCCGCTATAATGGCATTTGAGACGGCTTCTTCTCCTACTAATTCAATACAATTGTGTACAGCCGATGGACTAAAGAACGTTACAACATCGATTTCTTTTTGTTGTAGTTTTTGTTTTATCGTTTCGGCGAAAGCGCTCTCGGGAACACGAGTCTGATAGACAACGACATCTTCAATAGAAGCGCCGAGCGCTCTAAGTTGTTCGGAAAGATCGTCTCGTGCAATATTTCCTTTAGGATAAAGAAACTTTCTTCCTTCGAGTGGTTGTGTGCGCAGCATTTCCACAATACCATTTGCAGAAGATTGCGACGGCTGAGGCATGTGAGAGAGAGGAAATCCTAACGATTCGAGCGTCGAGCGAGTTTTTTCCCCAACTGCAATGAGTGTGCGCGTTGAAAGTGTTTCTAGAGCTTTTGGACGTACAGCCCGAGCTCTTTCGACCAATTTTTTTACCGAATATTGACTTGTAAAGCACACATCGGTAAACTCGGCGAGTTTCCGCAGTACAGAATCAACTGCATCCCAAGATGGGGGATCATGAATTTCGATTGTAGGGAAGCAAAGAACGGAAGCGCCTCGCGCCTCAAATAATGGACGGTTTACTTCATTGTGTTCTGCCGATCGTGTGAGTACAATTGTACGACCGGCTAAGGAAGGAGTGGAAAGATTTTCCATCGCGAATCCTCCTAATATTGTGGATGTGATTATTAAAGAATGATTGAGTTTTGGTCTACTCTTCCGTCAAGTTCTAAAAGTTTTTCCGCTAAAGCAATACCAAACTGCTTTTAATATGCAAGAGAATGGAGTGTTGGAAATCGCTGAATTTTCTCACTGTGTCTCCTGAATAATCATTACATTATTCATAGTAGCAAAAAAGATTCCCAATTTATTGAAGCAAGAGAATCGAGAAGAAACTAAGGTTCTCATAATTAGGATTACAGTAGTTCACAGTCGTATGTAAAATTATAGCTTGAACCTTGTTTGTGCATTTTCTCTATTGTACATTGGGAAAGAAAAATTAAAGGTGGCGCAATGAAGCATACAATTATTTCTCTATTTCTTTTTTCATCGGTACTATTTGCACAAAGTTATAACAACCAGTTCTATTCTTCCACGATGCGAGTTGATTACTATCGGATTGCAACAAAAGGAGAGGAGCACATTACTCTCGATGCAGTGTATGAAGAACCGCTTTGGGCTGGAAGTCGTACGGCGCTCATTGATACGATGAACTTAGGTGATAATTTTTTTACAGTGCAAGATTACAGCTCAAAACAAGTGATTTTTTCGCGTGGATTTTGTACGCTGAGCGCTGAGTGGCAAACGACAGAAGAAGCAATGTCTACATGGCGCACGTTTCACGAGACGGTACGTTTTCCTTTTCCGAAAGAGAAAATCATTCTAACATTTTTCAAACGAGATAGTATTGTCGGTGAAGGGAAACCGATGGTATTTAGGAGACTTCAAGAATTTACGATCGACCCGAACGATTCTGTTTTTATTCGTCGAGATTGTACCAAGAGGAAGTATAAAGTTCTCGAAATTGCGAACAACGGCTCTGTCGATAACAAAGTTGATCTTTTAATTTTAGGCGATGGATATTCTGCCAGCGACATGGGGAAATTCAGGAAGGATGCACAACATTATACGAATGTGCTCTTTTCGGTCTATCCTTTTAGGAATCACAAGAAAGATTTTAATGTTCGCGCTCTTGAAGTCATATCAGAAGAATCTGGCATTGATAAACCAGATATTCATGTCTGGAAGAAGACTGCGTTAGGTACGCATTACAATACATTCGGCTCAGTTCGTTACATTCTTACAGAAGACAATCGAACGCTAAGGGATATTGCAGGAACCGTGCCGTACGATTTCATTACAATTCTTGTCAATGATAATCGTTATGGAGGAGGAGGAATTTTTAATCTCTATACGACATCCTTTACAACTTCTGCACAGAAAGGACAAGAGTGGGAAGTGGAGTATGTTTTCGTCCATGAATTTGGCCATTGTTTTGCTGGACTGGGTGATGAGTACTATAGTTCTCAAATATCATACATTGATTTTTATCCGCACGGTGTAGAACCGTGGGAACCAAATTTATCTCGGACAGCAGATCGGAATACTATAAAATGGAAAGAGTTCATTGACAATGATACGCCCGTTCCAACGCCGTGGGGAAAAGAGCAATATGATAGTCTTGAAACTCTACGCGCAAAACTAGATCGACGAGATCCTGACTATTATCAGAAACGCGAAGTATTTCTCTCACAAACGAAAATAATTTTGGCGAATCCGAAATTGATAAATCAAGTTGGAGCATTTGAAGGAGCAGGGTATCTACCTTATGGTATGTATCGTCCTGCGTTAGATTGCAAGATGTTCTCGTTAAATCCTGTGGATTTTGATCCTGTCTGCGCAGCGGCGATTGAACGAATGATCGAGCAGTTTACGAAATAACGGTAAGGAGGGAATGAATGGAACGGAAGCCGCTTGCACTTATTACTGGAGC
This sequence comes from Bacteroidota bacterium, assembly GCA_035390885.1. Classification (GTDB taxonomy): domain Bacteria; phylum Bacteroidota; class Ignavibacteria; order UBA10030; family UBA10030; genus JAOAFT01. The sequence goes on from DAOOUW010000028.1 coordinate 11,990, forward strand.
AACGAGTGGAATTGGATTCGCACTTGCAGAAAAGTTTGCCAACCATGGATACGATCTTGTTTTAACGGGAAGGAACATTTCAAAAATTGTGGAGGTTCAAAAGCAATGGGAGGAACGATATAACATCGAGATAAAATGCTGTTCGCAGGATTTGTCCGTTTCAACTGCCCCTGAAAATTTGTATAACGTTCTCAACGCAGAAATGTTGAATGTTGACGTGCTTGTCAACAATGCGGGGATCGGCTTGCATGGTGAATTCAATGATCTTCCTCTTGCAGATCAGCTTGCGATGCTTCAAGTTAATATTGTTGCACTTACTCAACTAACGTATTTACTGTTACAAGACATGTTAAAAAGAAACTCGGGCAAAATTCTCAATGTTGCTTCGATAGCGGCGTTTCAACCAGGGCCTCTTATGGCTGTATACTATGCATCGAAAGCGTATGTACTTCATTTTTCACTTGCATTGCGTGAGGAATTGCAAGGAACGGGAATAACAGTTACTTCTCTTTGTCCTGGTCCAACATCAACGCAATTTCTTGAACGCTCGGGGATGAAGAACACGCATTTGCTGCAGCGATTTGCAACTCTGACTGCTGAAGAAGTCGCAGAAGCCGGATTCAAGGGACTGATGAAAGAGAAAGCGTTAGTTATTCCAGGTTTTATGAATAAAGTTTCGGCACAAGTAGTTCGATTTGCGCCGCGCCCCTTCCTTTCTAAAGTTGTAAAGAGGCTTAATCAAAAACGTTCTTAGAACAATTTATTTTGAGAATTTTTTGTTTCCATTATAGTTGCATGATATTATAAAGTTTCATCCGGTGAATTATTTTTCTAACACAATAATGAAATATTGAAACTATGACGTGGATTGTACTTACCGGTACGGTAGTTCTTATGGTACTGACAGGGAGCCTTGTCGTTGCAGTCATTATGTGGAAACAAAAAGAACTGCAGTTGAAGGAACGCCAAATCGAAGAATTAGCAAGAAGTGAGCGAAAATTCCGCGCTATTTTCGAAAACGCTCTTGCTGCTATCTTACGATTTTCGTTTTCATCTTCAGAGGTGATCGAAGCAAACCATGCAGCTTTCAATATTTTAGGAGTTTCGACACTTTCGGAGCTGCATCAAGTCTTTAACACAATGCCAGAGATCGATCGAGTACAATTCTTATCCATGCTTTCAACAGCAGGAAAAATAGAGTCATTCCAAACAAAACTCAAACGAAATGATGGATTGGAGGTTTGGATCATTCTTTCGGCTGTTGCATTCCCTTCCGATGGTTACTTTGAAGTCGTCTTTATTGATGTAACTGAAAAGAGGCGTCTTGAAGAAAGGAATCTTCGTACTCAGCGAATCGAAAGCATCGGCATATTTTCCAGCGGACTTGCTCACGATTTACAGAACATGCTTGTTCCTCTAAAGCTCTCGCTTGATTTACTCGAGAGACGATTGACGACTGACGAGCAAACAAGTGTACTGGCATCGATTCGACAAGGTGTTGAGCATGGCTTGGAAATGGTTCGACACCTACTTGCATTTGTTCGTGGCGCAGAAGGCGGGCACATTTCCGTTGAGCTTGCAGATTTTATGCGCCGACTTATTCGTTCAGCACAAGAGCATTTGCCGGAGAAAATCCATCTAAGTGTCTCATACACTTCTGTTCCTCTCTGTGTCTCTGGCGATCCGGTTCAGTTACGCCAGGTTTTTACGAATCTGATCAATAATGCGTGCGATGCAATGCCTCAAGGTGGCACAATTTCCATTGCTCTTGAAAAATGTGAAGTAACCCGACAACAGGCGGAAGAAATAGTAAATGGACGCGAAGGTTCTTTTGTCAAATGTTCGGTGAGTGACACAGGTTGCGGCATGCCACCGGAAATTCTTGATAAAATTTTTGATCCGTTCTTTACAACAAAAGAAGTAGGAAAAGGCACAGGACTTGGTTTATCTGTTGTTGCTGGAATAATAAAAGGTCATAATGGATTTATTCAGGTTGAGAGCAATGTTGGCAAGGGTACCACTTTCAATCTTTATCTCCCTGCAATCGAATTTACAGAAGAGGAAATGTAACCTCGTAAATCAGCTTACAAATAGATATCCAACGCACGAAGGTTAAACAAAATTCCGATGAGGGAGCTTAACACACACAGTCGTTATCTTGCTCTTCGGTTCATTTTAAAGTATATTGAATAAAAAGAAGGAGTAAAGAGTGGCTGGGAAATATTGCATTCACTCTTTACTCTTTTGTTTATTGTAGAAGTACGGAAAATACTCTAATGTCGGAAATGAAATCAATTCGTAATTTTTGCATCATTGCTCACATTGATCATGGAAAATCAACACTAGCGGATAGATTGCTGGAATACACTGGAGCTGTTTCTTCACGGGAAATGACGAAGCAAGTTCTGGATGATATGGATCTTGAGCAAGAACGTGGAATTACTATCAAGCTCCATGCCATTCAACTCCACTATAATGCTCAGGATGGTCAACAGTATATACTAAATTTAATTGATACACCGGGACACGTTGATTTTACGTATGAAGTATCGCGCTCCCTTGCTGCCTGTGAAGGCGCAATTCTCGTTGTTGATGCAACGCAAGGCGTCGAAGCTCAAACGATATCGAATTTGTATCTTGCCATTGATGCAGGATTAGAAATTATTCCTTTTATCAATAAGATAGATTTGCCGAGTGCAAAGACCATGCTCGATACAGTCAAAAAGCAAATCATAGATTTGATAGGATGTCGGGAAGATGAAATACTGATGGGAAGCGCCAAATCTGGTATTGGCACCGAAGACGTACTCGAAGCGATTGTGCATCGAATTCCTCCGCCGTCGGGGGATCCCGATGCGCCTCTGAAGGCGCTTATCTTTGACTCCGTGTTCGATGAATATCGTGGCGCAGTGGCTTATGTTCGCGTGTTCGATGGCACAGTTCGCGAGAAGGACTGGATACGATTCTTTTCGAATGGAAAAGAATTTCAGGCGGACGACATTGGAATTTTAGAAATGCAGCGGAAGCGAAGCGGAATTTTATCTGCTGGCGATGTCGGATATATTATTGCAAATGTTAAAGATGTTCACGATACAAAAGTAGGCGATACGATAACATTGGTGAATAATCCTGCGCCTGAACCGCTTCCTGGTTATAAAGAGGCAAAGCCGATGGTTTTTAGCGGAATCTATCCAACGAACAGCGATGATTTTTCTGAATTGAGAGATGCTTTGGAAAAGCTCAGATTGAATGACGCGGCTCTCGTCTTTGAGCCGGAAACTTCTGTGGCGCTTGGATTTGGATTCCGTGCCGGTTTCCTTGGACTTCTTCATATGGATATTGTGCGCGAACGTCTTGAACGCGAGTACAATCAAAATTTAATCAATACAGTGCCGAATGTTGAGTACCGAGTTTATAAAACGGACAAAGAAGTCGTGCTTGTTGATAATCCTGCGCTCATGCCTGATCCAGTGTTCATCGAAAAGATCGAAGAGCCATTTGTAAGAGCGCAAATTATTACGCCGCCTGAATACATTGGCAACATTATGAAGTTGTGTATGGATCGTCGAGGAATTCATCGTAATACAACTTACATAAGCGCCGAACGAGCCGATGTCCAGTTTGAGCTTCCACTCTCTGAAATCATTTTTGATTTCTATGATAAACTCAAGTCGCTATCGCGCGGTTACGCCTCCTTTGATTATGAATTGATAGAATACCGTGAATCTGATTTAGTGAAGCTCGATATTCTTCTCAATGGCGAACCGGTTGATGCGCTCTCAGTAATTGTTCATCGTTCAAAAGCTTATGATTGGGGCAGGAAATTGTGCAGGAAACTTAAGGAACTCATACCTCGTCAAATGTTCGAAGTGGCAATTCAAGCTGCTATTGGGAGTAAAGTAATTGCACGCGAAACGTTGAGTGCGATGAGGAAAAATGTTCTTGCAAAATGTTATGGGGGCGATATTTCGAGGAAACGGAAATTGCTCGAGAAGCAAAGAGAAGGAAAAAAACGTATGAAGCAAGTCGGACGAGTTGAGATACCACAGGAAGCGTTCCTTGCCGTACTTTCTATGGAAGAATAAATTCAGAAAGGATATTCTATGGCATCGCAGAAACAACAAAAACATCTACAGCATGAAAAGCAACAACAGGAAAAAGAGCATATTCCGTTCCGAAAAAAAGTTTTGTCATTTCTCAAAGAGCTTGCAATTGTTCTTGTACTCTTTCTTGTCATTAACAATTTTGTCATAGCATCTTTTCTTGTTCCTACAGGTTCTATGGAAAATGAAGTACTGACAGGCGAGATGCTTTTTGTCAATAAATTTATTTACGGCGGCACTTCGCCAAGAAATATTCCTTTTACAAATGTTCGATTACAATATTTTCGTCTCCCTGCAGTTCGTGATGTTCGGCACGGCGACGTTATTGTGTTTGTGTTTCCTGGAAACCGTGATGAAGTTGAACCTGCAGAATTTACTTTCTATCTCAAGCGTTGTATTGGACTTCCTGGAGATACCATTGTGATTCGAAATCGTGCGGTATATGTTAACGGTACATTTGTGCCATTTCCTCGAAACGTTCGATTCGATCGTCCTTGGGCAATTCCGCCAACGTATGCTGAAGAAAATATTTTCCCGAAGAACTCAGGCTGGAATAGCGATAACTATGGTCCAATTGTCGTACCAAAAAAAGGAATGACAATCCAGCTAACGCCAGAAAATTATGATGGGTGGGAAATCTTTATTCGCCGTGAGGGGCACAAGGTGAGGCGCGTTGGCCAAGATGTGTATGTTGATGATCAACGTGTTACATCTTACACAGTAGAGCGAGATTACCTTTTTGGAATGGGCGATCACAGAGATAATAGCCTCGATAGTCGGTACTGGGGATTTATTCCAAAGGAAAATCTTGTTGGCACACCGATGATTGTCTATTGGTCCTGGAATACGGACATTCCTCTCTACGATATCTTTGGCAGATTAGCGACTGTACGGTGGGGACGAATTGGCGCCTTAATTAAATGAGTTCATATCTATTATGAAACAGAAGCATTCAAGGGAAAAGGAAAATGGATGGAAAGCTCTTTTCCTTGAAATTGGATTGACGCTTCTCGTTACATTGATCGCTGCGCTTTTTCTTAAATCATTTGTCATTGATGCGTATTGTATTCCGTCGCATTCGATGGAGAACACACTCATTGTTGGCGATTATATTTTTGTGAATAAACTTGCTTATGGAATTCAATCGCCGCGCGTTTTTCCATTTACTAAAATTCACGCACCCTATTTTAATATTCCGTTCGGTCGAGCGATTCGACGCGGCGATGTTATCGTGTTTGAATATCCTCTTTCCTCAGAAGCGCCACAAAATGATGGCGTGGAATACTATATAAAACGATGCGCAGGACTTCCTGGCGATACAGTTTCAGTGATCAACGGAATAGTCTATGTCAATGGAATTGAGCAGACAAAACCTTACAATTATTCTGCACCTTCACGATGTGTCCAAGGAACTTTGTTTCCAAAAAGTATGAACTTTAATGAACGACAATACGGTCCACTCTACATACCTCGAAAAGGAGATACAATTCCTCTATCGCCAGCAATAATGGATCAGTGGCTTCCGGTAATACAATATGAAGGGCATTCAATGACGCTTACGTCGGATTCAGTAATTCTTATTGATGGTCGAGCCGAAACGAAATACTGTGTTGAGCAAAATTATTACTTTGTTCTTGGCGATAATCTTGAGAATAGTATGGATAGCCGATATTGGGGTTATTTGCCAGAGCGAAACATCATCGGGGAGGCATTACTTATTTATTGGTCATGGGACTACGATTATCCGGCAACAACTCTCAAAGATAAATTTATGTCTGTTCGATGGAATCGAATAGGCGCTATTATTCGATAACATCACAATCCATTTTAAGATGGCAGGGCTCTATCTCCATATTCCTTTTTGTAAAAAGAAATGTCTGTACTGCGACTTTTATTCCGTCCCTGTTAACATTGCTGGTCGTTCAAGCATCGAACGTTACCTTAATTCTGTTGAGCAAGAAATTCATTTCTGCACCCAGGGAAATTATAGCGAAGAAGAATTTACCACGATCTTTTTTGGTGGAGGTACGCCGTCTCTTCTCTCACCGGATCAATACGCTGCGCTGCTCGATACATTATCTACTTCATTCAAAATCTCTCCCATAGCAGAAATTACACTAGAAGTAAATCCTGGCACAGTGAATAAATTGAAATTAAAAGAATTCTACGATATAGGAGTAAACCGATTAAGCATTGGGGTTCAATCGTTCTTCGATGATGAACTTGCTTTCCTCAGTCGGATTCATTCAAGTCGGGATGCTCTTGCTGCAGTTCAGGATGCGAAGGAAGTTGGATTCCAAAATATCAGCATTGATTTGCTCTATGCTTTTCCTCATCACTCGAAAGAGCGATGGCGAAAGACTTTGGAGCAAGCCATTGCGCTCGATGTTCAACACCTATCGTGCTATAATTTAATCATTGAAGCAGGGACTCCTCTTTTCGAGATGGTGCAATCCCATGCAGTTGTACCGCTATCAAATGAAGAAGAAGCAGACTTTTTTCTTCTTACAGATAAGATTCTTGGATCTCACGACTATGAACATTATGAGATTTCGAATTTTTCTAAACCCGGTTTTCAATGCAAACATAATATTGGATACTGGACTCATGAGCCATATCTTGGATTTGGTCCTTCTGCACATTCATATTGGGATAAGCAGAGATGGTGGAATATTGCTGATCTTAATGGTTATTGTGAAATGATAGACAAGAAATCGCTTCCAGTCGCTGGCGGAGAGCATTTAACAGAAAGCGAACTGAAAGAAGAGGTAATTTATCTTGGACTGCGGAGTGAAGGAATAGTCTTTCAGCGATATCTGAATTTCATTGGTAAAGATTTTCAAACAGAATACAGATTACTGATTCAAGAATTGGTAGAGAAAAACCTTGCCAAGTGCGAAGCCGATCGGTTTCGTTTAACGCCACAGGGATATGCACTCTGCGATGAAATCTGCCAGCAATTTCTGTAATTCCAATTTATGCTTCAGAAAATTGCAAAGACTGTTGCCTCGATACGCTTCTCAAGCATCTCGACAACCGAAGGCTTGACGATGACCGGGGAGGATGAAACACCTTATCGAAACCACTCTACTAAATAACCTGTGCTAATAATTCTAATTCTGAAAAATTTTTTGTAGTGTATCGTTTCAAGGAATTTGAAATTCAGGTTCATCGGGTCGAAGTTCGTCGTACATTCGTTGAAGCGATTGGTATGCAGTTGCGCTTCCTCGTGAGAGCGCTCGATGGTAGAGGTGATAAGCTTCGCCTTTGTTCTGAGCAACATACAATCCCTTTTCGTAACAATATGCAATTGAATTGAGTGCAAGTAAAGAACCATTGTCAGCGGCTGATTTGAGAAATGAGAAAGCGGAATCGGGTTGGAACGCAGCAACATCTCCACGGAGCGTCATCAAAGATAATCGAATTTTTGCATCGATATTTCCTTGTTCGGCAGCTTTTTTGAACCAATAGGCAGCGAGATCCTTATTCGGTTTGATCGTTCGACCTGATGCGCACCAATATCCAAGCTCCGCCATTGCTGGCGCATATCCTTCGTCCGCAGCTTGTGTGAGAATAGTAAATGCTTGCTGTTCATTCAAGAGCGAACTAAGTTGTAGCGCTGTCAATCCTGCCCAGAGTGTTAAAGCGCTCGGCAGTTGTTCCTTTGTTTGTTTTTCAAATTCATGGGCAAAATCATCGGTTTGAATTAAATGCCAGAGGAGCGCAGGCGCTCGAACCGATTCGCCTCTGATTGCCCAAAAGTAATAGAGCGCTGCTGTTATAACATCCTTTTTAACTCCAGTTCCTGTTTCGTACATTCGTCCAACGTAACAGAGCGCTTCAGGAACTCCATGTTCTGCAGCGCGCAACACCGCGCGATATGTTGTATCGGTAGATTGAGTAGATTGAGATGTACTTTTTATTTTTTGCGAGATCGTTGTTTCCCGAATTGCCTCTAGCTGTATTATAGAATCTGGAGGCACAGTCGTTGTATCAGGAGATTGGAAATCTATAAATATCAAACTTCCGGAAGAATTAGATGCGTTGCTTTTTGAAGGAACAGAATTCGTTGAGTTAGGATGCTCGACGCTATCGATGCCTCGCGCCCGCAATTCCTTAAGAGCTTCGTTTGCATCCTCGCATCCTAATTCTGCAGATTGTTTGATGTAGGAAAAAGTTTTTGCCCAGTTTCGTGGAACAACAAAATTCTCAGAGTAAAAAATTCCCATTACAAAGAGAGCCTCAGGAATTTCAGCCTCTGCGGCTTTTCGAAAATGTTTGAATGCTTCGAACGGATTCCACGGTACGCCAATTCCGTTGAGATGGAGGATTCCAAGATTATAATGAGCTAATGGCAAATCATGTTCCGCTGAGCGCATCAACCAGTAAATTGCTTTTGGCGTGTCCGCTGGTATTCCTTTGCCAAGGAGATATCGGAGCGCAAGATCGTGCTGTGCCATCGGCTTTCCAGCATTTGCATCCCGCATGAGAGTGAAAATTTCAATCAGTTGAGCATCGAACCCCGAGTAGAGAATGTACGGCAATCCCTGAAAACGATACGGCTCTTTATAAACCGGGGATTTTTTTGCAGGTTGTGCATTCCCAATAAAAGAAAAACATAACAATAAAATGAAGGCGAGCTTTTTCATTATCGATGTATCGAATTTAAGTTAGAAGTTGCCAATTTATAATTCCATTGGAAGAGGTCTTCTTTTTAATGACTTTATCAAACTGTTTATTAGACGTTCAAAGCGCATAAAAAGTTTTATAAAAATTGAAACTGGTTGGTGTAAACAAAGTATTGTATTCGATTGTAAACAGGGGATAAAACTACTTTTCTAATTTTGCAAGAAGATGCTCAAGGAATTCCTTTACTTCGATCATGTCCTGTCGGATTTCATCGTCTTTGATTTTTCGTTTTTGAGGAATTGTAAGAAGCTCGAGCTGTTCGCCTCCATCAGGCTCTGGTTTAAAATCTTTCAGAATCTTTTTTGCCCCTTCAATAGTATATTTCTCTTCACGCAATAATTTTTTTATGTGAAGAATGAGCTGGATGTCTTTGTGGGTGTAGATGCGATTTCCCGCTCTATTTTTGGCTGGCTTGAGTTCCTCAAATTCTGTTTCCCAGTACCGAAGCACATATTGTTCCAAGCCGGTAATTTTACTGACTTCACTAATGGAGTAATAAAGCTTTTTTATCCCGCTGTATTTCATAGGAGCCTCGTATTTATGTAAAGTTTAGAATTAACTTAGCAAAACTTACTTTGAGTTGCAAACTTAAGAGATGTATCGAAGCATTCTTGCAGTGAAAAGAAAGGATTACTACATTTCTATTAGAAAGAGACTTTAATGAAGCGCCACAATCATAGCATATACTGGATATTTATACTTGCTAATTGGTTATTTCTTTTTCATTCACTCGATGCGCAGGAATTACACAAGAGCGACTCTATAACGATTGCAATTATTAGCGATACGCAGTCGCCAATGTGGTTCGAATCAATAGTGGTTTCCAAAAATCGAAATGAAGAAGCTACTTCGATGCTCTTCCATCATATTGCTCAGGATACTTCTGTCGTTGCCCTTGTTCATCTTGGAGATGTTACGGAATGCAGCAGTCGCGATGGAGCATGGAAGAGAATCGATACTCTCCTGGCGTTGTTGGAGAGAAGGAATGTTGCTCTCTATGGCACAATGGGGAATCACGATTATATGTATTCAGCGAGTGCAGGAGAAGAGAACTTCAAAAAACGGTTTCCTTCGTTTCAGCGGAAAGGTTTCCTTGTTCGTATTCATTCGCTAGCGATTGTCATGCTGAATTCTAATTTTTCTAATCTTGCTGATAATGAAATCAAAGAACAGGTTGCGTGGTACCATCAACAATTGGACCAATTAGAACACGATACAACAGTATCTGCTGTATTTGTTGCATGTCATCATCCGCCGTTTACGAATAGTACCGTTGTACCTCCATCAAAAGAATGCGAAGAAGAATTTGTTCCGCAATTCCTTTTCCATAAGAAGTGTAAAATTTTTTTCAGTGGACATTCCCATGCATTCGAGCATTTTAATATTGAGGGAAAGAATTTTCTTATTATTGGCGGAGGCGGAGGTTTACAGCACTCGTTGTTGATAGGGAAAGAACAAAGGTGGAACGATCTTTTTCCACTCCAAACTGAGAAACGAATGTTCCATTACCTTCGCGTTGTAGTAACACGAGAGAAGATCGAATGTACAGTGATGATGATAAAGAAAGATTTTTCTGGCATCGAACCCGTATATGTCATGACGCTACCATTACCGTGATTATTTATGAATCCCAAATTGTGCTTGAGACTTGGCTTGCAAAGACTGTTGCCTCGATACGTCATACCTTTATCAATTGAATATTTCTATGGGGTACCTTGAATAACTGCGTACACTTGAGAATCCATTTCTAGTACCATCCAAATTTTCCCAGAGCCACTTTTTTGTATGTGTGAAGTTACCCCGATTGGCTCTCCATAGGGTAATGTTGAAATTGGTTCTATCTTCTGAAAATTAGAACCGTTCCAATGATACAGATAATACCACGCACTGGAAATCCAATAATCATTCGGTGAAAACAAGCTGATACGCGCAGCCGGTTTGTGAATTGGCGATAATGGTAATCCTTTTGAAGCAAGGTTTACTTTTTCGAATACGAGAGAATTCCCTTTTGTTGAAAACTCATAAGACTCCTCGCCAACTGCATAGAGGTACAGTGAATCAGAAATCGAGCATCGAACTGCTGCAATGCTGTTTATATCATCATTCGTTACCGGAGGCTGAATGGGAGTATTTGTAGTATCACAATTGTCGTAAAGTTTAATCCAATCACTATTCAGTAATTTCCAAATTTGTTGATAATGTCTTCCAGGAATAGCGCTATCCCCTAGAATATATTTTTCTGTTTTTGAAATTCCTGCAATCTTAATTAGATTAAAATCACTCGGTGAATTCTGGTATACCCACCCGGCGGAATACCCATCTTTGGTATACACCATCCCATGATCTCCAACCGCTATGAAATATCCATTTCCATCTGTCCACACGCTGTTTAGTTCACCTTGCGTCTCGAATTGATATCCTTTCCATGTCTTCGTTCGGTTATCAAATTCTGCAAGACCTGCTCTTTCCGATCCAATCGCATAATAGCCTACCGAAACCATAAAATGATCATCGCCTGTAACATCATTTGCATAATGGCGGATTTCATTATACGAACCGCAAGTATTGGTATTCCAGGTTTTTCCGTCCCAATGTTTGGCCATAAAAAGATCCCATGGTGGTTTTCCCTCAACAATATATCCCATTAGATATGCATCGTTATCCGAAAATGCCCACAAACCACCAACCGTCGAGGGAAACCACGCTACCGTATCTAGTCTCCAAATAAAGTTACGATTGCCTGCAGGGTACTCGCAATTGGTCGCTGGTGGTGGACAGATAGTGCACGGTTTATGTTCTCGACATCCAGAAAGAAGCGTTAAGAAAAAATTTAACACTATTAAAACAGTATAATGACGGTTCATGATATTCAATACAATTGTGTGTTTAATTTGTTTGTATTCGTATTGCTATTCCAAAATGCCATAAACCATCCGAAAGCCTGTTGCCGTAATATTGATAATTTGCTTCAGGGCAAATTCTGGCGCCTTGAATCAGCGGTATTATAATTCCACAGCCTATCGAATGATTATTGTTGAAGAATTCATCTGTCATGCTCGAAATGAAACTATCTACGAAATCATCTTTCGTTGCACCCATAAAGTGGTAACTGGCATAGTGAACGTAAGGTTCAAATCCTTTCAGATTCTTGCTTACGGTTGCTCCATATTTCAAATATGAGTAACCGCCAATGAGAGCAGCGTAGCTAAGATTAAGACTGCAGTCAAAGATATCAAACGACCGCGGATTGAGTTGTTCACGAAGTGTACCCTCAAGGAAATGCGTTGGCGAATAACGAAGACCAGCTTCAAGTCTCAACGGTAAACCGTAAGCGAACATAATAGATGGCATGAACGGAGAATCTCTGGAAACCGTTATATCTTTATTCGTGCTTATTATAGCTATTTCGTCTGCACCAACTCCTACTAAGAGTTTGTTCTTTTCAAGCGTACGACCTGAATAATAATTACTCGTTGCGACACAACCACAAAAAGTTACTATGAGTAACAGAAAGAGGAATATTTGAAAAAATAATTTTGACATTGATTGGCTCCTTAGAAATTACGGTTCCTTATTATCGTAAGAGATGAAAATTGATTTTCTTTAAACCTTCTAACTAATTCGAAATTGTAATATGTCCTTACCTCTATTTTATCGGTCGATCTTAAATAGATATTTTTACCTACCCTCTAAGAAATGCATAAACACTTTAATAGTTTAAATAAAAATAATATCTATTGCATGCCACATTTTTGTTGTCAAAAGTGCTAAGTAATTGAAGAGGGAAGTGCGAAAATATCCTAAAATCAAAACTTTTTAAAAAGTGTTTGTTCTTTTTTTCTTGAAAGAAAAGAACCAAAAGTTTACCCAATTTATGTATAGGAAAAATTTACAGAAATTAATTTATCCTTATTGCATAGTTCGGGTTCAAGACTGAAGAAAAATATGGGTAAAACATCGGCTCACTCCGCTGCACAAAATAAACTTGTCTCGCTGGAAAGCGCGAGCCTCTACAGAATTTTGTGTGGATTCTTTGTTCGCCTTGTTTTACTTCCATATTTTTCTAAGGTCAATTTCCCTAAAATGAGGAGCTGTTGCCTCGATACGCCTACGGCACCTCAACAACCGTTGCGATATTGCGGTGTGAAGGGTAAAAATCATTTTATGTTTTTTGAGGCTTTTTCTTCGCCGCTGGGAATAGAATGTTGTTGAGAATGAGGCGATAGCCAGGTGAATTTTTATGCAGATTGAGATCCGTCGGTGGGTCTCCAACAGCGTGTTGATAATCTTCGGGATCGTGTCCACTGTACCATGTAAAAGTGCCTCTCCCGAAGTTCCCATGAATATAACGTACTTCTTCCGTCCCTTCACGTTCCGCTAAAATTGTAACGGTTCTTTTAATGAGTGATTTTTTGAATGCAGTAGTCTGTCCCATAAATCCATGAATAATGTTAACATGATTTTGCGTCAGCATTGTTGGAACAGGATCGTACTTTGCGCTGAACTCGAAGAGAGTAAAATAATCGGTACCTGGATCGCGGAAGGGAGGTGGATCACTTGGTGGAATATCGATATCGGAATATTCATATCGGAAAGGATTCATATCGAGCGTAAAATTTTCGAAGGCGAGAGTTTTTGAAAAATCGAGTTTCTGCTGTGCATTATTGTCAGGCGGATCACCGTCGAACATAACATCGCATATATCTACATTTTCAGCTGCAAGGGCAATATCGTAGCTGTCGGTTGCGGAGCACATTGCAAACATAAATCCGCCATTCCCAGTGTAATCCTTAATAGTTCGTGCGACTGCTTTCTTTTCCTCTGAAACTTTTTTGTAACCCAGTCGCTTTGCTTCTCGTTCGTAGAGCGTTTGCTGCTCAATATACCAAGGTGCATTCCGATAGTTTGCATAAAATTTTCCATACTGTCCGGTGAAATCCTCGTGATGGAGATGCAGCCAGTCATATTGAGCAAGTTTTCCGGAAAGAACTTCTTCATCCCACACTTTAGTATAAGGAATTTCAGCGTACTCAAGAACCATTGTTACGGCATCATCCCATGGATTGAAAGTTGGGGGAGCATAAACGGCAATCTTTGGCGCTTTTTCGAGTCGTACAACATCCATATTGTTATCATCTTTTTGTATAGTTGCGTATATCTTTGCAGCATCAACGCTCGACAACTCCTGAAACAATACTCCGCGGACTCGACACTCCGTTGCCAGCACAGAAGAATAATCGGCGCAAAAAGATCCGCCGCGGTAATTCAACATCCAATCAACAATTGCGCCTTTCTCTAGAACCCAGTATGCAATGCCATACGCTTTAAGATGATTCGTTTGCGAGAGATCCATCGGGATGAGAAGCTTTGGTTGAGCGTTAAGTAACTGCGAGGAAATGACAAGAAGAAGAGCGACAATATAATTAAAAGATTTTTTCATAGAGATTACGAAAGATGTTGTATGATGAAGAATCCACCAATGACAATGAGCGTTGCTCCCGCAAGCTTAAGTTGATAGCGCTCTTCAGAAAATAATTTTCCGCCGATAAGAGTTGCAAAGAGAATCGATGTACGTTTAATTGCGAGCACAAGCGCAACCGGCGCTAAGCGAGTGGCTTCAAGTTGCGCAAACCGATACCCAAATGTAAAAAGTGCAATTGCAATAATCAATGGAACAACCCCTCGGGCGCTTCGTGCCAAGGATTTAAACGAATATCGTTTCCAGAGAAATGCACATCCGAAAACTAAAGCATAAATAAAGTTTTGATAGAGGAAAACGACCATTGGATGAATGGTTAAATGTGCAAGCAAAAGTCTGTCGAGTACAGAAGAAACCGCAAAGAAAAGTACCGCAATCCAGATGATGTTGTGAGTGCGCGACGCTTTGAGGGAATTCCATATCGAAAGCGTCGGTTGTTTTTCGATGATGTATGCGCCGACGAGCATCAATCCTATTCCAATCCATTCTGTAAAAAGGAGCGCCTCGCCGATTGCAATATATGCAAGGACGGCAGTTGCAATTGGCGTTGTTCCAAGCAGTGGCAATGCGCTGCTAATGTCGTTGCGGTGAAGTGAAACCATGACGAGGAGAAATCCGAATGCGCCAATGAGACTTTTAATTGTGAGGATGAAAATTGTATGGAAATTGGGAGTTGTAAATGAAGGTGAAAAAGGAATCCAGATTGAAAATACAAGCAGTACTAGAGAAAGATAGAATGAAAATTCAATCGGAGAAAGAGAAAATAGAACTTTCTTCTGCGTTATCGCAGCAGCCGCAGAGAGAATAGCAGAAAATAAAGCAATCCATACCCAGTTCATACGTTTGTCATCCTATTCCATCGAAAGAGAAATCCACAAATTTCTTCC
>DAOOUW010000029.1:0-12910 GCA_035390885.1 Bacteroidota bacterium
TGCTTTCATTCTATCATCCCGATCTTATTATATGGCCTGAAACGGCAATTCCTGTTTACATTTTCTCGCCACGTTATTCTAGCCTACTTCAAAAGATTCAAAGTTCGATTGATTCGTTCAATGTACCGTTATTTACCGGATTGCCGACGTATCGGATTTTTGATTCAACAGAAGCTCCTGTTACTGCCGATCAAATTGGTAAGAGTAATTTGTTTGTTGAGTCGTACAACTCGACGGCGCTTTTTGATTCAAATGGAAGAATTGAAAAAGTATATCAAAAAATTATACTTGTACCATTTGCGGAACGCATTCCTTATGCGGAAACGTTTCGCTTTTTGATCGAGCCGTTGAAATGGAATGTTGGAATTTCAAGTTGGGGAAAAGGAACTGATACGGTAGTGTTTGAACTTTCTGTCCATGATTCCATGCGAGTGAAATTTGGTGGAATGATTTGCTATGAGTCTGTATTTCCAAACTTTGCTCGTGAATTTGTTCGTCGTGGCGCGAACTTTCTGATTGTTATAACAAATGATAGCTGGTGGGGAAATACTTCGGGCGCTTATCAACATGCATCGTATGCATCTCTGCGCGCTGTCGAAACACGACGCTGGATTGTGCAGGCGGCAAATGGAGGAATATCGCTTGTTGTCGATCCGACAGGAGTTGTTCGGTATCGAACTCATCTGTATGAACAAGATGCTTTTATTGCACATATTGAACCAGAAACAAATGAAACTTTTTACGTTCAGCACGGAGATATTTTTGCTCAAATTTGTCTTTTTGGAGGATTGGTTATGATAATTTTTACTATCTTCACACATGTTCGTCAACATAGAGGTGGATAGATGAAGTATATTGATTTACGAAGCGATACGATTACCAGACCTTCGCCGGAAATGCGCGCTGTAATGGCAGCCGCTGAAGTCGGCGATGACGTCTACGGTGAAGACCCGACTGTGAACAAATTGCAGGATACCGTTGCAGAATTGCTTGGAAAAGAAGCTGCACTCTATACTCCGAGTGGGGTGATGGCAAATCAACTTGCAGTAAAATCGCAAACAAATCCTGGAGATGAGGTCATTGTAGAATCTCAGTGCCATATCTATAACTCTGAGACTGCCGCTGCGGCGGTGTTATCGAATGTTCAGTTGCGTCCGTTGGAAGGGAAATATGGAATATTGTCGCCGGAGCAAATTGTGGATGCAATTCCGTTGCCGGTGTATTACAATCCAAAGACAACGTTGGTATGCGTTGAAAATACACATAATAAAGCTGGTGGAACTATCTATCCGATCGATACATTGAGACAAATCTATGAAGTTGCATCGAAGAATAATATGCGAGTGCATATGGATGGCGCTAGACTATGGAATGCTTCGGTTGCAACTGGTATTTCTGTAAAAGATTATGCATCGAACGCAGACAGCGTGACGGTATGTTTTTCAAAAGGGTTAGGTGCGCCGATTGGTTCGGCGTTGGTTAGTACGAAAGATGTTATCGAGCGAGCGCGCATCTTTAGAAAAATTTTTGGCGGTGGAATGCGTCAGGCTGGCATTCTGGCTGCGGCGGCGCTCTATGCTCTTGAACATAATATAGATTCTCTTGCAGAGGATCATGAAAAAATTCGATGGCTTGCAAATGAACTCGGTGCGCTACGTTCAATCAAAATTGATCCAGCGACTGTGCAAACTAATATCCTTGCAATGGAAGTTGTTGATCCACACCATACTGCGCCAGAATTTGCTGAGGAGTTAAAAAAGGAAGGAGTCCTTCTCTCTGTGATGGGGAGAAAAAACTTGCGAGCTGTTGCACATAGAGATGTAACCATGGAAGAGGTCCAAGCAGCAGGGAAAATTATTGTAAAAAAATTAAAGTAATGGAGTAAAGATTATGCAAAACGGAAATGGAAACGGGAACGGTTATTTCAATCGAAGTGATTATGATGAAATTCAAGATGAACGACTTCGTGAATTGATGTTGACACAGCAGGATATCTGGCGTGTGTTCAGAATTATGGCAGAATTTGTTGAAGGTTTTACCCTTATGTCCAGACAGCGGAAACTTGTTTCGATTTTTGGTTCGGCGCGAGTAAAACCTGGAAGCGCATACTATGAACTTGCTACTCAAGTTGCAAAGGAATTGGTGAAACGCGGCTTCAATATTTTAACGGGCGGTGGACCCGGAAGTATGGAAGCTGCAAATAAAGGCGCACAGGAACAGGGCGGTGAATCTGTTGGCGTTGCCATAGAATTACAGACAGAGGAAAAACCGAATCCTTATATAGATCGAGGACGTTTACAGGTCTTTCGACACTTCTTTGTCAGGAAAGTTATGTTTGTAAAATATGCGCATGGTTTTATTGTGCTTCCCGGCGGCTTTGGAACGCTGGATGAATTATTTGAAGCCTTAACGCTGGTACAAACAAAAAAAACCTCTCAATTTCCGATTATCCTGATTGGGCGCGAGTATTGGGGCGGACTTGTTGATTGGATCAAATCCAAACTTTTGACCGAAGGAATGATCGCTGAAAAGGATTTAGAACTCTTTCATTTAACCGATGACCCTGCAGAAGCGGCAAAAATCATAGCAGATTTTTACGAGAAGCGACATATTCTGGTAAACTTTTAAATTGAGCTTTTCCTTTCAAAAGAAAGTAAGAATTATTGAAAGCCCCGAGCGATTATGGCATTTGAGGAACTGTGGCTTTGATATGTGCTGCCGTTCACCTCAGCGACCGCCTTGCGTAAATCTTCGAATAGTATGAAGAACATATTGAGGCAATAGGCATTCTTTTCACGAGTGAACACACGTGGTTTACAGTTGTTTGTGCTTCATCAGGCTGATAAATCCGTCAAATTTACTTGTTGTGCATCCTCTGCTCGATTTTAGCCCACGTGTCTTTTAACGTAACAATTCGATTGAAAACTGGATTTTCTGGAGAGGAATCTTTACTGTCGACACAAAAATATCCAAGCCGCTCGAATTGAAATCTATCGCCCAGCTTTGCCGATTTCAACATTGGCTCGAGTTTGCACTTCGTGAGCGATTCTAATGAATTTGGATTGAGATTGGAAAGAAAATCTTTCCCTTCTTCCACTTCATCGGGATTTTCATTCAGGAAGAGACGATCATAGAGGCGAACTTCAGCATCAACAGCATGAGGAGCGGAAACCCAATGGATTGTTGATTTGACTTTTCGATTTGCCGTTGGTGTTCCACTTTTTGTCTCTGGATCGTACGTGCAATGGATTTCGACGATATTTCCATTGCTATCCTTGATAGCCTTTTCGCATTTGATAATGTATGCGTACCGTAAACGTACCTCGTTTCCCGGATAGAGTCGGTAGTACTTTGGCGGTGGTGTTTCGCGAAAATCATCGGATTCAATATAGAGTTCTCTCGAAAAAGGAATCGTTCTTGCGCCGGCAGATTCATCTTCAGGATTATTGATAGCCGGCAGCATTTCAGTCTTCCCCTCAGGATAATTGAGGATAACAACTTTCAGAGGATGAATTACCGCCATTGCACGTTGGGCAATTTTATTCAATTCATCTCGAATACACCATTCAAGGAGTGCGACATCAATTAAACTATCTTTCTTCGAGACGCCAATTTTATCGCAGAATGTTTTGATTGCACTTGGAGTGTAGCCTCGTCGTCGAAGTCCAGCGATGGTTGGCATTCGTGGGTCATCCCAACCGCTTACGTAATTTTCCTGTACAAGTTGAAGCAATTTCCGTTTGCTCAGGACAGTGTAGGTAAGATTCAATCGCGCAAATTCTATTTGTTGTGGATGGTAAATGCCAAGTTCATCGAGAAACCAATCGTAGAGCGGCCGGTGATTTTCGAATTCCAATGTGCAGATCGAGTGCGTTATGCCTTCGATAGAATCTTCCAATCCATGAGCCCAATCGTACGTTGGATAGATGCACCACTTTGATCCTTGTCTATGATGCGGTTCGTGAATAATACGATACATTACAGGATCGCGAAGATTGAGATTTGGAGATGCCATATCTATTTTTGCGCGCAGTGTTTTTGAACCAGTCGGAAACTCGCCCTTTCTCATCCTTTCAAAAAGGTCGAGATTCTCTTCGATACTTCGGTACCGATAAGGACTTTCGATCCCCGGTTCTGTCAGTGTGCCCCTCGTTTGACTTACTTCTTCTGGACTTAAGTCGCAAACGTACGCTTTCCCATTTTTAATGAGTTGTAATGCCCATTCGTACATTTGAACGAAGTAATCGGAAGCAAAGAAAAGACGATCTTCAAAATTGGCGCCGAGCCACTTAACATCATCAATAATAGAATCAACGTATTCCTGATCTTCTTTCGATGGATTAGTATCATCGAAACGAAGATTGAACTTGCCGTTGTACTCTTGAGCGATGCCGTAATTAAGATTAATAGATTTTGCATGTCCAATATGGAGATAGCCGTTTGGTTCAGGGGGAAAACGTGTATGGACTCGTCCATTGAACTTATTTGTTTTCAAATCTTCATTTATTATTTCGCGGATAAAATCAATACGTTCATCTGTCATAGTTGTTTACTCATATTATCGTAAATAATCATTGTCTAGAACTCATTCCGAAAAATTTTCGGTATGCTTTACTGATCAATCGTATGCATTGAATTATGCTTATCAACTCGTTGCGTTATTCTAAGCCTATGCGTTGGAAAATGTAATCCACGTTTTTGAGACTTCGCTCTGGATTGAAAAGTTCATCGAGTTCTTTTGAGGTAAGGCGCTTCATGACCACTTCATTTGCAAGGAGGAGCTGCTTGAAATCTATTCTTTCATTCCAAACTTTCATTGCTTCTTCCTGAACAATCCGATAAGCATCTTCTCGCTTTAGCCCTTTTTTAATGAGTGCGAGTAACACTTCCTGTGAATAAATTAGTCCATGAGTTCGGTTAAGATTCTCAAGCATATGCTCAGGATAAACGAGGAGCGTGTCAAGAATGCGCGTCATATCTGCAAGAATATAATCAAGAACGATGCAACTATCGGGAATAATAACTCGTTCGACGGAAGAGTGAGAGATATCTCGTTCATGCCACAAGTTGATATTTTCCATAGCCGCGAGAGCATTTGAACGGAGGACGCGAGCAAGTCCTGCAATTCGTTCGCATACAACCGGATTTCTCTTGTGTGGCATTGCCGACGAACCTTTTTGGCCTTTTGAGAAATATTCTTCCGCTTCCAACACTTCTGTCTTTTGAAGATGACGAATCTCCGTTGCAAATTTTTCGAGTGAGGCGCCACAGAGAGCAAGAGCGGTCATAAATTCTGCATGACGATCTCGCTGAAGGATCTGTGTTGAAACTGGGGCAGGTTGCAAGCCGAGTTTTTCGCAAATATATTGTTCAACTTTTGGATCGAGATGTTGATAGGTTCCAACTGCTCCAGAAATTTTCCCGACAGAAATTGTCTGAACTGCTTTTTGTAATCGCTCGACATTTCTAAGCGTTTCCGTATACCACAATGCTAATTTTAATCCGAAGGTTATTGGTTCGGCGTGGATGCCGTGCGTTCTTCCGATCATCACAGTATTTTTGAATTCTTTTGCTCTTCTTGCAAGCACATCTCTTAACTTGAATAATCCTTCGAGCAATAGTTCACCCGATTGTTTCATTTGTACCGATAGCGCTGTGTCGAGAACATCGCTCGAGGTCATTCCAAGATGAATAAAGCGTGACTCAGGACCAACGTACTCGCCAACGCACGTTAAGAAAGCAATAACATCGTGCTTGACTTCGTTTTCAATTTCTAAAATTCTTGGGATAGAGAAATCCGCTTTTTTCCGTATCGTATCAACCGCATCTTTTGGAATAATGCCGAGCTCAGCGTTTGCTTCGCATGCAAGGATTTCAATCTCGAGCCAGATTTTAAACTTGTTTTCTTCTTCCCATATTTTTCCCATCGCTGGGCGTGTATATCGTGTAATCATAAAAAGTTACTCTGCTTTCTCCAGAACTAATTTTATAGTAAAAGTTTTTCGCTCTCGGTAAACTGTAAGATTCAGCACATCTCCGGGATTCATATCCACCATCATAGCAAGAATATCATTACCAGAAGAAATTGATTCTCCATTTGCTTTCAAGACTACATCTCCAATCCGCAAGCCTGCTTTATCAGCTGGTCCACCAGGAACGATATCATTGACGATGATACCTTGAACTTTATCCATTCCAAGGTAACGGGCAATGCGCGCATCAACTGGTTGCCAATCGAATCCAGCGGTGATGTTGCGAGAGACTTTTCCTTTCCGCTTAAGTTCTTCAGTAATGCGTTTAATCTTGTTTGATGGAATAGCAAAACCATATCCAATGTACGTAGTTGTTTGTCCTCCTGTATAAATGAGCGTGTTCATACCGATAACCTCGCCATTCGCATTTATCAATGGTCCACCGCTATTGCCGCCATTGATTGCTGCATCGGTTTCGATCATATCACGGTAAAATCGGTTTTCCACCTGTCCGAGTTTCATTCCTGTTGAGCTGATGACTCCCACGGTAACTGTTGGCTTGGAATTGATTTCGAATAATCCGAAAGGATTGCCAAGTGCAATTGCCCATTCACCAATAATAATATCATCGGAATTGCCAAAAGATATGTAAGGAAGGTCTTTTCCATCAACTTTTAATAAACAAATATCGGAAGCAGGATCGGTTCCGACAAGACGAGCTTTCATTTGTTTTCCACCAACCAGTGTTACAGTAATGTCGGTTGCATCTCCCGCAACATGGTCGTTTGTAACAATGTATCCATCGGAAGAAATAATGAAACCTGAACCGAGTCCTTTTACTTCCTGCCGATATGTTCTATCGCCAAAGAAATATTGGAAAAAAGGATCGTCGAAAAATTGCGAAAAAGGATCGCGAAGGCGAATCTCCTTGACTGCAATAACGTTTATTCCGACAACACAGGGACTGACCTTTGCAGCAGCGTATGTAATGGCATTGCGACGGGATGCCGAAATTTCCTGATTGTCATCGTTAGTTTGATTGCCGACTTGTTGGATATAATCAGCTGCTTTTTCGATTTTCTCCGCTTGTGAAGGAGAAGGAGGTTTAATGGCGTAACCAATACCAAAGCCGATGAATAAAGGAATTGCCAGAATTAGAGCAATTCTTGTGTAAGGATTATTTATAAGTGTTTTCATATCATTACATTGTTTTTTTATGTGGTAAAAAATATTTTTTAATTACATCAAAATGACTCAAAATATGCAAAGTGCTTACAATGTAGACAAGGAGTTTGAAATCCAATGGATCGATATTTTGTACCATTGTCGCAGCGATTATTGAATCGGGAAGGAGTAGGATAATAATAGGGGAGAGGATAATGGCGTAGAGATTTGCCCGTAAAATTTTCTTTGAAAAAGGAAATGTTATTCCCCAGATCAAACACCAGACAATAATGTGTGCAAAACCAAGAGCGAAATATCCGCCAGCCGCTGTTGACAGTCCTCGGCCGCCATGGAAACGAAGCCAAACTGGATAATTGTGTCCAACGATAGCGCCGATTAACGCTAGTATTTGCATCCATACATCAGCGCCGAAGAGTTTCCAGGAAAAATAAGTTGCAATGAATCCTTTGAGTACATCGAACAATCCAACTAAAATTCCAAGAAGACGGGAATGAGTTGTATCGTACGCATTATAAGCGCCAACATTTCCGCTGCCTTTCTTCCGGATGTCAATTCCTTTGCGAGCTTTTACAACGAGGTACGCCGTCGGAATCGAACCAACCAAATATCCCCCCACAAGGAATATAATGTATTCTATCACCCTCGCCCTCCTAAATTGTTTTTTGTTATGATATTTATTTGGAAAAAATTACTTAAAATAGACAGTGAAAGCAACTTTTGAATTGTTTTTTTTGTGTAAATGTAATATAAAAATAATTGATTTATGAAAACGGTTAAGAAAAATAAGTTGCATCGAAACTATATTTCCTGCACTTTAGAAATGAATTGTAGTGAAATTTAATTGGAAATGCTGAATGGAAACATCACGACGTACGAATAGAGCTGATATCTACCTGAACGTAAAGGTAGTGCATGATCTTCTTGTTCGTTTTTTACGAGATGAAGTAACCAGCGCTGGTTTTCACAAGGTAGTGATTGGAGTTTCAGGTGGAGTGGATTCTGCTGTCTCTGCTACTCTTGCCGCGGAAGCGTTAGGTACGGAGAATGTTTTAGGTGTGATAATGCCGTACCGAACCAGCAATCCCAAAAGTGTGGAGGATGCCGAGTGTTTGATTCGCACCATTGGTATTCGCTCGGAATCAATTGATATTTCTCCGATGGTCGATGCTTATTGTGAAGCGCATGGAGTAACTGATAACTTGCGACGTGGAAATATTATGGCTCGAATGAGAATGATAGTATTGTATGACCTTTCTGCTCGCGAAAAAGCTCTCGTTGTTGGAACAAGCAATAAAACAGAAATTCTTGTCGGGTATGGCACACAACATGGCGATTTAGCTTGCGCGCTTAATCCCTTAGGCGATCTCTATAAATCTCAAGTATGGCAGTTAGCAGAGGAATTATCCGTGCCTAAACAAATTATTGAAAAGCCCCCATCGGCAGATTTGTGGGTAGGACAAACAGACGAAGCTGAGATAGGAATTACTTATCCAGAACTTGATGCACTTTTATATAGTATGATTGATGAGAGACTTTCGGATGACGAACTAATTTCAGCTGGATTTGATAAGAAGCTCATTGCAAAAGTCAAGACCATGATTCGTCGAAATCAATTTAAGCGAAAGCCGCCAGTCATAGCCAAGATTTCCTATCGTACTGTAAACGTTGATTTTCGGTACGTGCGCGATTGGGGAATTTAATTTGCTCTTTGAGCCTTTTGACACTACTCATAAATTTTTTTTCTAAAGTAGAATGACGAAAACTACATCACATTATGTCTGTCAATCCTGCGGATACGTCTCGCCACGTTGGATTGGAAAGTGTCCGAATTGTAATGAGTGGAATACTTTTATAGAGGAAGCCCCATCTCCTCTGAAGGCGGCGCGAAAATCTGGTGTACCTTCTAACCTTGAGCCAGTAACTTTTGAGCTTGTCGAGGCGCAGCAAGTTCCAAGACTTTGTATTGGTATTGATGAATTTGACCGAGTACTCGGCGGCGGAATAGTTCCAGGCTCTTTAATCCTTCTTGGTGGAGATCCGGGAATAGGAAAGTCGACGCTCATGATGCAGATTGCAATTCTTTTAAAAGAACAAATTGTTCTCTATGTCACTGGCGAAGAATCAGTTCAGCAAATCAAACTTCGGGCGGATCGTCTTCAAAGTGGAAATGCAAAGAATATTTTACTTCTTGCAGAAACAAATCTCGATTTAATTCTTGATGTGCTCGAACGCTCCACTCCTGATGTTGTCGTTATTGATTCTATTCAAACAATGTATCGGCCTGGATTGGAGAGCGCGCCAGGAAGCGTTAGTCAGGTGCGAGAATCAACGGCGTTGTTGCTTCGTTTTGCAAAGACGAAGCATGTCCCGGTTTTCCTGATTGGACATGTTACGAAAGAAGGTGTAATTGCCGGTCCTCGAATTATCGAACATATGGTTGACACCGTTCTTCAATTCGAAGGCGAGGCAAACTATTCTTATCGGATTTTACGAGCTCTTAAAAATCGGTTCGGTTCGACAAATGAAATTGGCATTTTTGAAATGCGCGAAACCGGACTTCATGAAGTAAAGAATCCATCAGAGATATTTTTATCGGAACGACACTATGGCGCATCTGGCTCAACAGTTGTAGCAAGTATGGAAGGGACGCGTCCAATTCTTGTCGAGGTGCAGGCTCTTGTAACTCCAACGAGCTATGGAATGCCGCAACGGAACAGCACAGGCTTCGATTTTCGTCGTCTTGCCCTTCTCCTTGCAGTACTGGAAAAGCGTGTTGGAATGAATCTTGGGCAGTTCGATGTATTTGTGAATGTTGCAGGCGGTTTAAAAATTGATGAACCAGCTGTTGACCTTGGAGTAGCGACTTCCATTGCGTCGAGTCTTAGAGATATTCCAGTTGATTCTTCCTCTGTTGCCGTTGGAGAAATTGGGCTTGGCGGTGAGATACGAACCATCGGACGGATTGAAAAAAGAATTCAAGAAGCGGAAAGACTTGGATTCAAGAGAATAGTAATTCCACAAAATAATACAAAAGGTTTAACTCTGAATTCGAACATCGAACTCATTCCAGTTGACAGGATTGAAAAAGCAATTCAGGTTTTACTTGGATAAAGATATGAATAATAAAATTCCTCTCGTGTTAGCCACACGGAACAAACATAAAGCAAAAGAACTGCAATCATTTCTTAAAGGTTTAGATTTTGAAGTAATGACCCTCGATAATGTTGGTCAAAATATCGAACTGCGGGAAGATGGCATGACTTTTTATGACAATGCAATACAAAAAGCTCGTATTGTATTCGATGCTTTGCATCTTCCTTCTTTAGCGGATGATTCAGGCATTGAAGTATTTTACCTCAATGGTAGACCGGGCGTTTTCTCCGCACGATATGCAGGAACAAATGCAACCGACGAACAGAATAACGAAAAACTTCTAGCAGAAATGCGTGGTGTTCCCGCAGAAAACAGAAGGGCTCAGTTTCGGTCTGTCCTTGCTTTAGTTGCCGATGGATTGGAACGTACAACGGAAGGAATTTGCACGGGAAAACTTGCAGAGCATCCGCGTGGAACGAATGGATTTGGGTACGATCCAATTTTTATTCCGGATGGATTCAGCCGAACGTATGCAGAACTTACCGCAGAAGAAAAAAATCAAATCAGTCATCGTTCAAAATCTTTTGCTAAAATGAGAGATGTGTTGATAGAGCATCAAGAACAGCTTCGAAAAAGTGTAGCGAAAGTAAATTCGTTACCTTGATTAAGTGTGTGATAATTCGTACTATAAACAAAGGGTAGATAAAAATACGAGGAGAGGTACCGAATGTCATCATTTCATGAACAGCTACAAACAACTTTGCTTTTTGAAGGATTGTCGCCAGAAGAAATTGAAAGTATCCTGAAAGATTTTTCCGAAGAGACATTTCCTCAAGACTATATGTTGTTTGATGCTCGATCATCTGGCGATAAAGTTTTCATAGTATCAAAAGGTTCTATCCGAATTTCTCGCGTTACATCTTATGGAGAAGAAGCAACCCTTGATGTTATTGGCGTTGGTGGAGTTGTTGGCGAACTTGCATCAATTGATGGCCACGAACGTTCTGCCAGAACTACCTGTATTGAAGAAACGACGGTATTAGCTGCTAAGCGAGATACATTTGAAAAACTTATCAAATCGAATAAAGTATTTGCATTTAATCTGTTGCGTGAGCTAAGCGCTCGTATTCGAAAAGCTGATGATACAATCGTCAAGAGTTTAGAAGAACAGCGACGGGCGATCGAGAGTCAGTTCCTACGTCTCCATAAACTTATTGATGCCAGCAAAGTTATCAATTCCACTTTAAATCTTGATAAACTACTTGTTCTCATCCTTAATACTGCAGCGCAGAGTATTGGAGCGGATCGAGGTACGTTATACCTTGTTGATGATGTGAAGAAAGAACTATGGTCTAAAGTTTTGCAGGGCGAAAATATGGTTGAAATTCGTCTTCCGATTGGAAAAGGCATCGCCGGCTATGTTGCTGAAACAGGTGAAACGATAAATATTCCTGATGCTTACATTGATCCAAGATTTAATCCTGAAGTTGATAAACAAACAGGATATCGAACGAAGAATATGCTGTGCACGCCGATGAAAAACAAGGACGGAAAAATCATTGGTGTCTTCCAATTGCTTAATAAACTGGATGGTGAATTCGATCAGGAAGACATTGAATTTATTGATGCGCTTTCTGCACACGCCGCCGTTGCAATTGAAAATGCTAGATTAGCGCAGGAGATGATACAAAATGAACGACTTTCCGCCGTTGGAAGAATGGCAAGCGTTATCATTCACGATATTAAAAATCCAATGGCTACCTTACGTGTGTATGC
Source organism: Bacteroidota bacterium (assembly GCA_035390885.1). Taxonomy (GTDB): domain Bacteria; phylum Bacteroidota; class Ignavibacteria; order UBA10030; family UBA10030; genus JAOAFT01. The sequence continues at coordinate 12,027 of DAOOUW010000029.1, forward strand.
ACAAGTCATGAAGAAAAAATCTGGAAATGAAGAAGCAGCAAAATTAGCTGATGAAATGATTCGGCAGGTCGATCGTTTTGTCAACATGGCACAGGAAATTCTTGACTTCTCTCGAGGAGTCAGCGCTTCAAATTTTCAGATTCTCGATTTTGAAAAGGTAATAGATGATGTTTTAGATTTTATTGAAAAAGATTTCGAAAAGAATAATGTCAAACTCATCAGGCAAACAGAATTTAAAGGGAAAGTAAATTTTGACCAGGATAAAATAACTCGTGTATTTTATAACATTGCCAGTAATGCGCGAGATGCAATGCCTGAGGGTGGTACATTAACAGTATCAACTCGTCAGGATGGACCAAATGTACGAATTGAGTTTAAGGATACAGGGACCGGAATGCCTGAGGAGGTAAAGAAGAGAATCTTTGAGCCATTTATGACTTATGGGAAAAAACATGGTACTGGATTGGGAATGTCGATTGTCAAAAAAGTCATCGATGATCACAAAGGGACGATAGAAATCGAAAGCGAACAAGGCAAGGGAACTTCTATTATCATTAAACTCCCCATTGAAGCACAATAGGATAATCTATTTATTGATTTTTTTCCGACACTCAAATCTATCAATATTTTATAGAATCATTCTCCATCTATTATACTCTCGAACCATTGAAGCACACAGTAGAGCGATGAAATAAATTAGCATAGAGAGTTTCCTAAGAAAATATCTTGAATAGGGTGGAGAGTTTTAGTATTTTAAAGACGCAATTGAATGGAGAGCTGGCAGAATGGCTAATGCACCGGTCTTGAAAACCGGCGGCCTTTACGGCCTTGGGGGTTCGAGTCCCTCGCTCTCCGCAAATAGTTAATCTCATCGTTATTTTCCC
>DAOOUW010000029.1:13010-26968 GCA_035390885.1 Bacteroidota bacterium
ATCATTTCGTTATTTTGAGGAGCAGTATGCGTGAATTGTTCTGGTGTTATAAGATCTTCTGAAGAAAACTGTAAATGTAATTGTTCGCGATAGTAACGACTTGTGAGCGCTTTTGATATTTCGGGGAATTGTGAAATGAGCGAAGTTGCAAGTTTATCAGATGAAAAAACTCCCTTAAATCCTTTCTTTTTAACGTATGCAATTCGTTCTTGAAGCGAAGGTTTCAATTTGAGTTTTGATTTCCTCCCATCGTTGTTCATCAATCGTGATTTGAGCTTTTTAATTTCTTCATCAGGTTTATTATTGAGCAATAAAGATGTATACCGTATGAAGTCGTTCGGAAGTGAATTGTCGTTAGGCTTTCGTTCCCTTCTCAGTTCATCAAGCGCCTCTTGAATTATAGTGTCAGTAATGGATTGTTTCGTAAAAGCAGATTCGAAGGAATTATATCCAACGAGCTGAGCCGCTCTACGATCCGCTTCGTACTCCATTTTAAAAAGATAGGATTTGCAGATGGAGTATCCGATGTAAAGAAAGAGCGTATTGATCCACTTTGCAATCTTGTCAATAAACAGAATTAAAGAAAAGAATAGATGTGTAATAATATTCCCAGCAGTATCTCTTTTAATTTCAATTGATTGATCAATGGAATCTTTTTCGAAGGCTGCCTTGTAGAAAAAGTTTGTTATACTTTTGATAAAGTAATATATCTTTGATTGAATATTGCTCGAGTAGTAAGCAAGCTCATTGGCAAGTAAGCAGGCGAATTCTTCCATTGTGAGATTTGAAAAGAGCGGCAAACCTAATGAGAGCGTTTGCTGTTCTTCCAGAAAACTCAAAATGCCTTGTTTATATTCGATTGCGATTGTCGTTCCGCAGTGCGCTTCGATGAGCGATGGTGTCTTGGAACCAACCGCAGTGCAAATTTTTTCAACGAAGGAATAAAGCGTTGGCTCTTTTTTCTTGGCAAGGATTATGGATGTTTGTTTTTGGGAAGATGAGGTGAAGAATTGTTTAACGAGAGCAAAAATTAAAATTCCGTAGAGAATAATAACTCCAATATAAGCCAGAATGCCAAGTACAGGGGGCATAGTGTCGACCCACTCAAAATTTTCATCTATATGGATGAAGAGTGAATGCAGGAGGAAGAAAATGAAAATAATGTAAGCAAAGAGGAGTAAGAGCGTACCGCCTGCGACGATAAATCCGGCTTTGGAATAAGTTCGCTTGGATGTATGCTGAGATTGTGTTGGTTGTATTTGTTGCGTTGCAACTTTAGGCGACGGTATAACAAATACCTCCGGCATTGGTTCAATCTTACAGCGAACTCCAATTGAGGTTAGAGCCTTAATGTATTCTTGAGCATGAACCTCGTCAAGGTTTTGATTGATGATAGCCGGTTGTCCAGCGAATAGTTTTTCGATACGTTCCGGTGTGGTTTTGAATACTTCAACAAGCTTCCTTTTTACTGCTGCAAGATCAGCTCCATCTTCCATTTCGCCAGTAAATACAACCTGAAATTTTTTACCTTGTGTAATCACCCATCTTGCCTCTTTTCATCTGTGTTACATTCAATATTGATTTACTGAGCTTAACATTACCTTCTACCCACGTTTTAATTTACGAAAATTATGAATAGCTCAAAAGATTTTATTTTTGGAGAATCGTTCGTAAAACATATTGTAAAATGCCGCCATGCCTATAGTATTCAACTTCATTGGGAGTGTCGATCCTGCATATTGTGGAAAAAGTTTTGATAATCCCATCGTTAGTTTGTGCTTTTATCAAAATTATTTTACGTGGTTCAAGATTTTGCGATACGCCTTCGATTGTATAAATTTCTTTTCCGTTCAATCCAAGTAATTGGGCATTTTCTCCGTTTGCAAATTGAAGAGGTAAGATACCCATTCCAATGAGGTTACTTCGATGAATTCTTTCGAAACTTTCCGCAATGATTGCTTTGACGCCTAATAGCGCAGGTCCTTTTGCAGCCCAATCACGAGAAGAGCCGGAACCATATTCTTTTCCTGCAATAACGATGAGCGGAATATTCTCCTCTTTATATTTCATTGCTGCATCGTAAATGCTTATTGGGTTGGATGAAGAAGGATGAATTGTATATCCACCTTCAACTTCCGGTACGAGAAGATTTTTTAATCTAATATTTGCAAATGTACCTCGCATCATAATTTCGTGATTACCGCGTCGTGCGCCATACTGATTGAAGTCCTTTTTCTGAACGCCGAGACTCAAAAGATATTTTCCAGCAGGAGAGTTTTCATTGAACGAGCCTGCCGGCGAAATATGATCGGTAGTAATAGAATCTCCTACCATTACCAGCACGCGTGCATTTGTAATATCATGTAACGGTTGCGGGACCCTGGAAAAGTTCTCAAAGAATGGCGCTGGTTTAATGTATGTTGAATTTGGATTCCACATAAATTGTGTTCCAGTGGGAACTGGTAATTCTTGCCATTGCCGATCTCCTGTAAAAACATCTGCATACTCCTTTTGAAACATTTCTGCCTTAACATATTTTTCTAATGTTTCAAAAATTTCCTCCTGCGAAGGCAAAATGTCTTTGAGGTATATAGAAGTTCCATTAGAAGAAGCGCCGATTGGTTCTGATGTAAAATCAATATCCATTGTACCAGCAATTGCATATGCAACGACTAAGGGAGGAGAAGCAAGGTAATTCATCCTTGTGTTTGGATTGATTCTTCCTTCAAAATTTCTGTTGCCTGAAAGCACCGCAGCAGTGATAAGTTCATGTTCTTGAATTGCTTTTGTAATTGCTTCTGATATTGGTCCACTATTTCCAATACATGTTGTACAACCGTATCCTACAAGATAAAAGCCAAGTTTCTCTAGCGATTCAAGAAGTCCTGCTTTGCGAAGGTAAGCGGTTACAGCCTTTGAGCCTGGTGCCAGGCTTGTTTTTACCCATGGTTTTGTTTGCAACCCAAACTGTACAGCCTTCTTTGCTAAAATTCCAGCTGCAATGAGGACGGATGGATTTGATGTGTTTGTACAACTTGTGATTGCAGCAATAATTACATTGCCATGGCTCAAATTAAATTGGCTTCTTTTGTCTGTTACCGTAACCTCTTTTAAAAGAGATGGTGGAGGTGTGTCTGGCACGCAATGAATCCACGATGAAACTTCCGAAGGTTCGATTTTTTTGATTTTTGAATTGAGAAAGTCTATAAGCGATGTTCGAAATGCTTGTTTCGATTTTGTAAGTGGAATACGATCTTGTGGTCGCTTTGGTCCTGCAATACATGGCTCGACAGTTGCTAAATCGAGTTCAAGAGTATTCGAATAATTTGGTTCGAGTTCGGAAGTTGTATGGAAAAGTCTCTGTGCCTTGAAGTATGATTCGACAAGATCAACTTGTTCGGCAGATCGACCAGTAAATCGAAGGTAACGGAGTGTTTCTTCATCAATAGGGAAGAAGCCCATTGTTGCTCCATATTCTGGCGCCATGTTTGCAATAGTCGCTCGGTCGGCTAATGAGAGAGAATGAATGCCGTCGCCAAAGAACTCGACGAATTTTCCTACGACACCTTTCTTTCTTAACATTTGAGTAATCGTAAGTACAAGATCGGTAGCTGTTGCGCCGGCAGGAAGCGAGCCTGAAAGTTTAAATCCAACCACTTGAGGTATAAGCATTGAAATTGGTTGTCCTAACATAACAGCTTCCGCTTCTATTCCTCCAACTCCCCATCCAACAACGCCAAGTCCGTTAATCATTGTTGTATGAGAATCTGTTCCGACAACTGTGTCCGGATACAGAAGCGGTAGTTGAAATGAGTTGTCGGCAAACACAACCGATGCAAGGTATTCGAGATTGACTTGATGAACAATTCCGGTGTCTGGTGGAACAACACGGAAATTTTTGAATGCTTGCTGTCCCCAACGTAGGAAAGAATATCGCTCTGTATTTCGTTCGTATTCTTTTTGGGAGTTTATGGAGAAGGCGTCTGGAGTTCCATACTCATCAACAATCACTGAGTGGTCGATGACTAAATCAACGGGTTGTAATGGATTGATTTTGTCTGCATTTCCGCCAAGAGCAACTATCGCATCACGCATCACAGCTAAATCCACAACGCAAGGCACGCCTGTAAAATCCTGCAAAAGAACTCGTGCCGGCATAAATGCAATTTCTTGTTCAGAAGCAGTTTGTGCGTTCCAATTCGCCAGCAATTCAATTTGTTCACGATTTACTATTGTGCCGTCTTCATGTCGAAGTAGATTTTCAAGCAAAATGCGAATCGAAATGGGAAGAGAGGAAAGTGAAAGTCCAAGGTGTTTCTCGAGTGCAGGTAATGAATAATAAGTATATTCTTTCCCGTTGCAAGTTAACTTAGAGTATGTCCGAAAACTATCGATGCTTTTCATCAAAATTCCTTTAATAAATTAAAGGAATATACAAAAAATTTTTTACTTAGAAATATTGAAAATTTGGAGAAAGAATCTTTTTTATAAAATCAGTAATTCCTATTTGCGCTGTAGGGGCATGCCGGTGATTTTAAATAGGAATCGATTCTTGCTATTCAACGAAAGATTCTCTCTGAAGTATCTCAAGGGATTATCATTTTTTTACTTCTTGACAGAAAAACTGAAAAACCGTATAATCAATATAGAGGGGAGGGGTAAAAAAGTATCGTAATTTAATTGAGAGGTGCATAAATGCCAGAGTATCGTGTCGATGGTATGACAGTATCGGGGAAATTGATTACAGGTTCCTTTACGGCAGATAGCCGCACAGATGCAAAGAAGAAAGCAGAACAATTAGCTCGCGAACGAAAATTCAAAGTTACAGGCGTACATGAACGTGTTGCCTATATTTATCGTGTTCGAAAAGGGAATGAAAAACCTATTGATGGAGAGCAGAAAGCTTATACAGCGGATGAAGTTCGCGCTGCTCTCGAGAAAATGGGTTATAAAGTAATATATGTTCGCAAAAAATTATTTGGTACAAAACCAAGACCAGCGCCTGCAGCAGATGTTGTTACCTTTGTTCGTGTTAGCGCGGATTTAATGAGGCAGAAATTACCCTTCAATGAAGTGCTCCAACTCCTTATCGACGATATTGCAAATCCGAGACTCCGTGAAGCAATTAAAGAAATTAATTCAGAGTTAAAACAAGGAAAAGACAGTGACAAAGCTTTTCAAAAACAAGCGCCAGTCTTGGGTAAATTTGCTGCAGATATGCTTGGTCTTGCTTCGAAGAGCGGCAATATGGCGGAGATCTATGATAGTACTGCAAAATTTTTGGAACGGACTGCAGAATTTAAACGCAACATGAAAAGCGCTTTGATTGAACCCGCTATTACTCTATTTGTTTTAATACTTGCCTGTCTCTATTATGTGGCATATATCTTTCCCGAAACCGCACGAATGTTTGTGAAGTTTAATATTGAATTACCTCCAATGACTGCAGCAACACTACAGATGAGCGACTGGATTGTGAGTCATATGGGATTGCTTCTTTTTGTTATCTTTGCTCCTTTAATTGCACTCCTTATTTTCCTGCGCACTGAAAAAGGACAGTTTTACAAAGATAAGTTCATTATTAAAATTCCTATTCTTGGCTCTTTATTCCATAGAACTGCAATTGAGATATTTTGTCGAGTGTTCTACGCACTCTATAGTGGTTCTGGTGAAAACATCGATATCATTCGGATGGCAGCCGAAGCCTGTGGAAATAAATATATGGAACATCAGATTAAAACAATTGCTATTCCAATGATGCTTGAACGCGGTAAAGGATTAACGGAAGCATTCGAAGCTTCGGGAGTTTTTACGAAAACTGCAATTTCGCGTTTTAGTTCTGGCGCAGAAACAGGCACTGTAAAGAACACAGCCCTTCAACTAGCAGATTACTATGAAAAAGAAACTACGTATCGCATGAAAAATGCAATTGAAGCGATTTCACTTACAGTCAATTTGCTGATAATGGTTGTTTTAACGGCATTGACAGTCGTATCTTCAGAGACTGCTTTGATTAAGCCCAAAACGATCTACATGATTTTACCATCGCTCAATTGTATGTTTTGGTGATGTGGGTTGTTTGATAAAGGAAATTTTCTATGCCTGAAATAGATATAACTGATAAAATTGGATATACGTTACTGAAAAAAGGAATCATCGACTTCGAAACTCTTGAGAAGTCTCTCAGGATGAAAGATTCCGAAGAGAATAAAAAGAACAGAAAGAACTTAGGTCAAATACTTGTTAGTGAGTTTGGCGCCGACCATGATGCCGTCTTCCGTGAAGTTGCAAATCTGTATGCGTTTCGAGAAATCAATCTTCAAGAAGAACGTATTGATGATGGGAGAATCGCATTTATAAAAAGACTTGTTGAGCAACTTACCGATCAACAGCGGGAAATGATGACTCAATCGAAGGTGCTTCCCTTAAAATTTGATGAACGCCAATCCGATAAACTCATTATTATTGCTGCTGACCCCACCGATCGTAATTTGCCAATTGTTGCTCGGAGTTTTAACGTCAAGAAGTACGAAATATGCTATGTAAAGCTCAAGGATCTACAAAATTTGATGGAGCGCGTTGCGCCAGCTCAAAACGAATTTTTGAAATTATTGGAAAACAATAAAATTGCTGTTGAAGATGCAACGATTGGTGAAGACGAAACGCTCAATGAAGAAGCGCTTGAAGCTGAAATCAGTAAAAGCGCCCTGGTAAATCTTTTTGAGGGATGCCTTATTGAAGCTGTGAGAAAAGGAGCAAGCGACGTTCATGTTGTTCCCTCGGAAGGTAATAGGACTAATTTTCTTTTTCGACTTGATGGGAATCTCCAGCCATGGCATAGCCAGGAAAACACCACTCCGGAAGCTGTCATCGCAGTTATTAAAGATAGGACAAAAAATGTCGACAGATTTGAGCGAGAAATGTCCCAAGATGGTTTTATTCAAAGAGTCATCGATGGACATAATATTCGTTTTCGTGTTTCAATTATGCCGTTAGTCACGAGCGAATTTAAACATAAATTCGAAAGTATTGTTATTCGAGTCCTCGATGACCGTAAAGTAATCACTGATCTGGAAAAACTTGGTTTACAAGGTCCAGCCCGAACGTTTTTCTATAAAGCAATCAATAAACCACAAGGCATTATTATCTTGACTGGTCCTACGGGTTCTGGTAAATCAACAACTCTAATTGCAGCGCTCTATCAGGTTATTGACCCTACTGTCAATGTTCTTACGGTAGAAGATCCTGTTGAATATATTATTAAAGGCGCTCGACAATTGAAAATAGGTCCTAAGATGGGATTTGAAGAAGCCATTCGTGGTATTTTGCGTCACGACCCAGATATTGTACTTGTTGGCGAAATGCGCGATAAAGTTACTTCTGAAACAGCAATCAAACTTGCAAACACAGGTCACCTTGTTTTTTCGACGCTTCACACGAATGATGCGCCGAGTGCAATATCTCGTTTATATAAAATGGACATCGAGCCGTTTTTGATTGCGTATGCTATCAATATTATTGTTGCACAGCGATTGGTTCGAACTCTCTGTAATAATTGTAAGCAACCGTTGGATGATGATGAGAAAGAATCGCTTCTGAAATTTGGGTTTACAGAAGAAGAACTTAAAACCCACACTTTCTATAAAGCGGTAGGATGTGAAAAGTGTAGCGGTGGATATAAAGGACGAGCGGCAATTCATGAAGCATTATACTTTTCAAAAGCTATACGTGAAATAATTTTAAACGCTGGTGAAAAAATAGATGAAGGCGCTATTCGGGCGCAAGCAGTCAAAGAAGGAATGTGGTCATTGCGTAAATCCGGAATGGAACGAATGAAAGCTGGGGAAACGACGATTGAGGAAGTCGTAGCGACTACAACAGAAGATGAGTAAAAAATAAGTGTGTTATTACAAAAAGTTTGCATTTTATTTAGCTGTTCATTATAATTGTGATGAAGATGTGGGGAGGTAAAGTTAGAAGTGAAGTGAGTGAGAAAATTCACGATAAAATAAATACTTATGACAATTCAACAGCCTTCCTCTACACAGAATAGTGCCTCTACATTTTCAGGCTCTGGAACTGAACTTCCATCGTTTGTTCTAGAAGGTCAGCGTATCTTAAAGGAGCTTGCCGCCCAAATTTCCACAACTGTGTTTGGAGTAGAACGGCAAATGGTCATCAGTGATATGATCGCTCGTACTGATGAAACCGTTAAAGAGAAACTCCACACATTGATAAACTTTTTCCTCATGAAAATGCTATCCTTAAGCGCTTCAGATATCGATTTGGGTGGATTTGGCGGTCAAGGGTTTGTATGGTTTAGAGTGTATGGCGTCAAACGTCCCGACCCAGCATTGGGGAAATATACGCTTGATGAATTAAATATTTTAATACAAAGTATTCTTGCAGATCGTCAGAGGCTCTTTTTATTTGAGAACCGTAACCTAGATTTCTCACATATGTTATATCTGGAAAATGGCGAGTTTCGTCGTTTCCGGGCTGATGCATATTTCGATTTGGACCATCTTGCGCTTAATATGCGCGCAATCAATAATACAATTCGTCCGTATAAAAGTCTTGAATTTCATCCCAATGTTACTCGCTCTTTAAGTCTTGCTCATACAAAAGACGGTCTTTGCCTGGTTACTGGTATTACAGGCTCTGGGAAAAGTACAACACTAGACTCTATCATAGATGCTAACAATCATAGCGTCGAAGGACATATTGTTATTATTGCATCTCCAGTTGAATATGTTCACAAGTCCGATAAATGTATCATCAGACATCGCGAGGTTGGTCGTGACGTCCTTTCGTTTAGAGATGGCGCCGTTCAAGCATTGCGCCAGGACCCAAACATTATTATGATTGGAGAGTTGCGCGATCCTGATACAATATTAACCGCGCTCGAAATAACAGATTCAGGACATAAAGTTTTTTCTACGCTTCATACCGCCTCTGCAGTTGAGAGCATTGATAGAATTATAGGTGAAATTCCTCCAATCGAACAAGAACGAGTAAGGAACCGTTTGGCAGAAACGATGCGTTGTGTCATTTCGCAAAAATTAGTCCCAAGTTTAGATGGAAAACGCGTCTTAGCGAAAGAAGTTCTGTTGGGTACTCCAAGTATCAAGGCGGCAATTAAGAATAATAATACAAGTGAAATTTACCAGATGATCAATGAAGGACTCGATCAGGGAATGACAACAATGGAGCAAGATTTGAAACGCTTGTATTTACAGAAGAAGATCTCTTTAGAAAATGCAATGAATTTTGCAAATAATAAACGCAGGTTACAGCAGTTGTTGCAAGTACAGGGTGGAGAACAACAATAGAAAAATCAATGTTTAACTAGCTTGAAGGATGGGAGAATATGGCAGGCGGAAAAACAGCAGTAGCTCTTTTTGCTGATGGATTAGAACTTAAATATGTTCGATTATCTGCAAAGGGAAAACAGGTAACGGTTGAAGATTTTAAAACCGTAGCGCTTACTCGAAAAATTGAAGAGAAGGCTGCGATTACAGAAGAAGCAATTATCGGAGAACTCTCCACTACTGAGTATGGCTCGATTGACACAATTGGCGTTACGGGTGGAGAAGAGACATCAAATTCTTCTGCATTGTTAAACTTGCTTAATGAAGCAGGTTCTCCTCGTAAATACACGCTCTCGTATGCAATTACAGAGCCAGCTATTACCTACCACGAATTTGAATCTAATTTTGGATTAAAAGGCGATAAACTCAAGAAACGCATCATCGAGGAATTGACTGCATCTCGTGGAGTTACTCCCTCTATTGATGCTATTGACGTTATCCCTACAGCCACTGGCGGTATTCTGGCAGTCATTCGGGAAGATGGTATTCAGATGTATGAGGCTCTGAACGAACTCAAGCCTTTCCTTGGCGGGAAGGTCCCGACAATTCGCTTAGTAAAAAGCGCCGATTTTGCTTTAATGGAATTTGTACGGTCGGAATATTCACCGCAGGAAGAAGAAATTACAGTCATCGTTTACGTCGGACACGATTTTAGTAGACTTATTTTTATGGAAGGTGAAAATTATCTTCACTTTGCCCCGATTATTAGTGAAGGATTTGGTTCACCAAATATAGAAAATACTATCTATAGTAGGATCCTCCTTGAGCAAGATAACATTGCACTCACGCGGATCGATCGTATCCTATTAGCTGGTGAAGCTCATAAAGTCAATCTCTATGAAGCAATTGCGCCCCAGTTTTCAAGCGCTTTAGTTGAGTATATGAAATCTTCATCGCTGGATTTTGGCGCATTTGAAGGTTCAATTGGCAATGCAATTTCTGAATATGTTATCCCAATAGTGACGGCATGGCATACACTTGAGCCAAAGCATCCAGCGTTTTATCCTGTCAATATTATTCCACAACGGATTATAGAAGGTCAGCGCGTACTTGCGCTGGCATGGCATGGCGTTCTGGTAGCGATTGGAATTATTTTTACCATTGTTTTTTTCTATACATCAATCATGCACCGGCAAACAGAAATCCGGAGAATGAAAGATGAAGTTCAGCGAAACGAAGAACGGTTGGTTGAATTGGAAACCCTTGAAGCGCGGAAGACGACTTTACAGAATGATATTAACCGATATAAAGATGCGACAACTGTTTATAGTGAAGTTGCGCCTGGGAGCGATAGATGGAGCAGGGTGCTGCATTATCTTGCAAATAGTGTTGAAGACCTTAATTCATTATGGCTCATGCAAGTTCAGCCTGACCCACGGGTAAAAAATGCAATTCTTATCAAAGGGCGAGCTCTCTATCGTTCCCGTATTCCGCGAATTGCAAGCGCATTCGAGAAGGCAACGCTTCGCGAAGTTCGTACTATTACAATTCGAGACAAAGTGTTATATGAATTTGAAATTGTTGTTGAGAAAGTAGATAAGTACGATATCCCAGAAACTGAATACAAAGGACAAAGGTAGGCGCTATCATGACATTCAAAGTTAAAAATACCATCTATCTGGCGATTGTTCTGGGAGTATTCCTTTTGATAGGTTCTGGTATCTATTATTTTTGGCAGCCCAAACAATTGCGTGCGCTTCAAAAGAAGCAAAATCAAATCGAAAGGCAGCTTCAGGATCTACCGTTGCTTATCGAAGAAGTTCAGCGTCTAACTAATGAATTTCAGGATGTAAAGCGACGATACGATTCCCGAAGCAAAGTCATTCCACTGCTTGATGTTTCATCACAGACGTATGATTATATGAGTCAGGGAATCGAAGAAGCGGGATTCCTAAAGTTCGATATGCGGTTCCTTGGAAGTGATAACCGTGGTAAGTGGGGCTTTAATGCGTATTCACTAACGCAAGGCGAAGGTGAGTTTGGGAATCTCTTTAAATTTATTTATTTCCTTGAGAATGGCTCGAAACTATATAAAATTTCGAGCATTGAAGCTTCTGTTCGCGAGAAAATCGATGAGGAAACGAAGGAGTCAATTCGTTCCGTTGCTTTTTCGATGGAACTCCATGCTTACTATGTGAATAATATCCCTGAACTCAGTACATCATTAGCTGCAAAACAAATGACTGTATATCCGACGGTGCCGGATCCTTTCAGACCTATAGTAACAGAAGTTATTGCTAATCAACCTCCTGAGGGTGAAATCGACGCCGATCAATGTGAAGTAAAAGCAATTTTACCAGGGAAGGCATTTGTCTTATATAGTGGCGAGCTATTAGTATTCCATATTGGAGATCGCGTCTGGCGTGGTACGGTGACAGAAATTGACCCGCAAACGAGCTCAGTAGAATTTGTGCTCAATGAAGGCGGAGTAGTTAGAAAACTTGTAAAGAAAATCAAATTTGAAAAGTATAAGACGAGGTGAATATGAAGAAGCTATTTATATTTTTTGCAATCTTTTCACTGTGTTTTTCGACCTCAGCGCTGTCGCAAGGCGAACGAGCGGTGAGGCGCGCTGCTCAAACAGGAAAAGCTGGTGTTTCTAAAGACGAGCTGGTGTCAATAAAATCTGATGTATCCTATGCGCAGGCAATTCAGATGTTAAGCGAGATGGCGCGTAAATTAGAAGATCGTATTCTTATCGATCGATCCCCAATGCGTGATAAATCCTCTCCTATTGGTATCAATATCGAAGCAATGTACTGGAAAGATGCATTAGAGTTAATTTTACGCACCCATCAGCTGTGGTACACTGATTACCCAGATTACATGGAAATTGTGGCAATCGAAGAGCTTACGAGACAGACTGATCAAGCTCAAACCGCTACTAAACCGGACCAAAAACCTTTATTGCTTCCATCGGCAGTTGCCGTTGACACCTCGAATAAGGTTATTGCACAACAGCGGGAAATTACTATTTCAACGGTCTTCTTCCAGCTTGATAGGACAAAACTCCAGGAAAGCGGAGTGAGTTTTAGCATCTTCCGAGGAAAAGACCTTAATCTTGGAGTTTCATTTTCAGGAGGCGCTGATGTATTAACCCCGATGTTTCAAGTTGGCGCTACTCCAACAAATAAAGATTTGACAGTTGATATTTCCGCTGGTCTTGCATTGATGGAAGGTCATAATCTTGGCGAAGTAATTTCTCGTCCGGAAATCACAGTGCGAGCAGGAAACACAGGCCGTATTCAAATAGGTACGGATTTCTCTATTAAAGAAAAAGATTTTGCTGGAAATACAGTTGAACGATTCTATCCCAGCGGCACTATCCTTACCGTTACACCGAAAGTCATTAAAGTGAATGATGTCGAATTTGTGGATCTTGCATACCAAATCGAGCGAAGTAATGTAACATTTGGAACAACAAGTACGCTGGTTGATAAAACACAAGCTTCGGGGACTCTCTCATTATTAAATAATGAAGAGAGTTATGTTGGTGGATTGTATACAAATGAGAAAAGCATAATTCGAAATGGCGTACCAATTCTAAAAGATTTACCTTGGTGGGTTTTTGGTCTACGGTATGTCTTTGGATATAATAAAACTCAAACTACGAGAAAAGAGCTTATTGTTTTGATAAAAGCAAATTTCCTGCCGCTTGTCGAAGAACGAGCTGCAATGGTTCGTGAAGAAAAGAATATTATTCAAGAAAAGTTAAAACAGTCAGAGCAAGAAGTAAAAAAATCGACGACTGTGAATTAGAGAATATAACGAATTGAAAATTATTGCTGGGAGTACAATATGAAAAAGACAACGCTTTTCTTATCAAGCTGTGGAATTATAGCTCTATTGCTATTCTTAATTTCTTGCTCTGAAAGTCCGACAGAAAACGACACAACGCCAAAACAATCAATTGTTACTGGTCGAGTGCTCGATAGTCTCAATAGTCCTATTGTTGGAGCAATAGTCGTAGATAGAGGCACCCTCGCTGCGACTGATACAACTGATGCTAATGGATACTATTCACTGGTGTTCAATATAACAGAACAGTATACAACGACATTACATGTAGTAGCAACCGGATATTATAGCGATTCTGCGGGAGTAAGTGTCTCCGCTGGTGGAACAGTAACGCGAAATTTCAATCTAAAACGAAATTATAGCGAAGGGTTAATTACTGGCTCTTTAAAACCAGCTGCAAATATTATACTCGTTTCAGCTTCTCAAAAAACTATTTCGATTCGAGGAACGGGATTAACAGATTATTCTGTATTAAAATTTCAGATTACTGATTCACTAGGGAATCCTATTGTTGGTACTAATAAAGCATGGGTTAAGTTTTCATTATTGAGCGGTCCTGGAGGAGGAGAGTACATTAGCCCTGATTCTGCTGAAACCGATAATCTTGGAATGGTTACCGCTACAGTATGGAGTGGGACAAGAGCAGGAGTTGTGCAAGTGAATGTGCAGGCAGCGAATGGATCAGTGAAAGCATATCCGCTCACAATTGCTATAACAGGCGGTTATCCCGATGGAGAGCATTTTTCAATATCAAGGACACAAATAAATCTGGCTGGAATGTTGTATGAT
>DAOOUW010000030.1:0-26158 GCA_035390885.1 Bacteroidota bacterium
TTCCCCAACATCGAGAAAGAACTCATCTGTTGAAACGCTTCCCGCTTCATATTGTTGCTGCAATTCTAACATTTTCGAGATAACTGTATCTAATTCCTTTACATTTTGAATTCCTAATGACCTTGGGAAATTCAATACATCTACTTGAACAAGTACATTCCCCAAATCAAAAAGAACTACCTCAATTTGATTCATTCGCACATCTCCACTTTTATTGTTTTGCCTATTTCAATTAGGCTAAAAAAACCATCGGCAACTGCGCCGCAGTTGACAACTGTCGTTTTTCCAATAGTATCAATACCACGAGCTTCATGAATATGTCCGCAGATATAGAGATCTGGCTCATTTTTTTCGATGAATGATCGTAGAGCTTTGCTGCCGACATGAATACCTGAGCGCGTCTTATCCACTTTTGTACCGAATGGCGGCGTATGAGCTAACACAACTTTCAATGGGAAATCCTGTATCATCTCCCACCCCTTTTGAAGTGTATCTAACAGAGTGTCTTCATCGAGTTCATACGGAGTGCGCAAAATACTTCTTGGCGCAGCTGAGACTCCACAAATACCAAAATCACCAATATGAATTCCAATTCCGTGCAAACCATATCCTTCCTGAATTAACCAAGAGTCAATGGCGCTACTATCCATATTTCCAGTAACAGCGTAAATCTTCGGTGCAATCTTCTGTATTTCGGACAGTTCTCTTTTGACATCGGCAATCGAACCGTGTGTTGTAAAATCGCCAGCTACAAACACGCAATCATATTTCCGTGTTGAATTAAGAATCTTCAACAATTGATTCTCTGCATTATGGATATCACTTATTGCGAAAATATTCATAGTCGTTCCTTCGATTTTCATCTTATAATTATAAAATATCGGAAGAAGTTTGGAGAGAAAAAAATTACTGCATAATTAATTTACATATTAAAAAGCAGCATTCCCCACTGTAAAATAATTGTTGTCTACCCTATAACACTGCAAAAGTGTTAAATCGAAAGAGATTTAATTACACAATTATCTATTGAACACGGAGGATCAACAAATAAATCCCCATCGCCAACCATGTTAAGAGAGCGATTGTAAACGGATTACGAATGACATTAAGAAATGACTTCCTTTGAGCAGTATTACGCTCATCATCAGCGCCCTGGTCATTTACAGAAGGATAGCTTCCATCTTGATCGAAAAATAATTTATCCATCATATCTCACCCCGTTTTTTATATTCCTTTTTCTTTTAATAAAAGAAATATCATCCAAAATGAAAGTGATAGTAATCACCAAATTGCTTTAATGACGATTAACGACGATGAAAGCTTCAACATCGCCGCAAATTATGGTAATGTCATCTATTGAATTGAAAATCCATAACGCAGGTGGAATACTTTTCATGCAGATATCAATAAAAAATACGTATGTTTTGATTGACGAATAAATTCCTAAAAAATTTTTCTGCTTTCGATGCTTAATCCAAGTCTTTAATAATTCTTAGTCTTAATCTTATAAAATTTTTTTCAAGAACAATGATCGCTATTTGATAGTGAACAACAAAAAATCCAACTGAGCTGAATCCGATCAACATAATAAATTTTAGAAGAGATGACGGATATTATTGCATTCATAACAAATAAGTGTAATTTATACGACAAATTACATTTAATGAGGAGAATTGATATGGAACAAAATGGAAGTAACACAATTATTCACACCTTGGATCGTCGGGAATTTCTTCGTCAGGCATCTGCAGCAACCGCAGGGATTCTTCTTTCTTCTCTCCTTCCAAAGTCGCTCTTTGCCAACATGGGTGGTTCAACAGATATACTCACAAAAGTCGGAATAGCAGAAGCAACAACGTACGATAATGCTCTATTGAAACAAAAAATTCAATCCCTTTTAGAATCAATTGGAGGAATTAGCGACATTGTAAAAACAAGCGATAAAGTTGCCCTCAAAATCAATCTTACAGGAGGTTCCTCATACGCAAATAATTCTAAATTGAATGGAAAATCTTTGACAGAAACTGTCTGGACGCACCCAGAAGTTGTACGCGCTGTTGCGGAACTTCTTATTGATTATGGAGTATCCGCTAATAACATTTATATTGTCGAAGCTCTTTGGGACGATAATTCTTTTAACAATTTTGGCTTTGCAACTGTAAAAAATGATTTAGGCTTGCAAATGATTAACCTAAACAACAAAGCTCCATACAGCAGTTATGTAACAGTGCCGGTCAGTAATGGCTATTACTATAGTTCATTTCAGCTCAATCAGATTTTACAGGAAGTTGATGTCTACATTTCGATTCCCAAAATGAAACAACATGTTAGTGCGGGTATTACGCACTCGCTTAAAAATCAAATCGGAATTACTCCATTAAGTCTGCATACAACACAACAAGTATCATACAGACGTGAGAAACTCCATACAGAAGGTGGACAGGAAATACATCATTTACCTAATTCAATAACTGATCTCTGTCTTGCTCGGCCAGTACATCTTGCTATCATTGATGGGATTAAAAATTCACGCGGCGGAGAGGGCGCTTGGGCATCTACCTTCACACCATATGAAAATCATGCTCTAGTAGTAGCAAAAGACCCTGTTGCTGCAGATAGCATTGCGGCATTTCTTATGGGAGACGATCCTGAACATGAAGAAGTTAAAAGGCCTGATAACGTAATGTGTAAGAACCATCTTTATCTCCTTAATCAAAAAGGGATAGGTACAAATCATTTAAATGAAATTGAGACTGTTGGAGATGGAGCATATCTCGTCTCAGTCCAAAAGGAACAACGTGCACAAGCGCCGCAAGATTTTGCACTCCAACAAAATTATCCGAATCCTTTTAATTCGGAAACTCTTATTTCATTTTCACTTTCATCTTCTTCTCATGTTTCAATCATCATTTACGACGTGAGAGGTAAAAAAGTCGCTACACTTGTAAATGAAGTTGTACCGAACGGACAACATCAGGTACGCTGGAAAGCAAATGGGCTATCGAGCGGAGTTTATATTTGTACAATGAGAGCTAATGGAAATTCAGTTGCTCGGAAAATGGTTTACCAAAAATAGGATTGAATACTTTATAACAATTGAGATGAAAGTCGAATTTAACCTAACTTATGTATTAGAAACTTGCAAAGACCGTTGCCTCGATACGCCTTTCGTCTACTCGGCAACCGATTCCCTGACGATGACTGAGTAGGGTGATTGTTCGTATCGAAGCCACCATATGGGTTCTTTCTTCTTTCGCTAATTTTATTATTTTACTTTATCAAAGACTTCTAAGATTCCCGTTTATAGCATAATCTGGGTTGAATCAATCTATAGTTCCGAAAAATCATATTCTCATTTTTCAACTTATAATTAAAATGTTGTATATTTTGCTTTGAGAAAGGGAATAACATATGGAAAAGTTAGTTCGATTCGGTATTTCAATGGAGCAAAATTTACTACAGGAATTCGATCGCTTAATCGAAGAGAAAGGATATACGAATCGTTCAGAAGCGATTCGCGATATCGTTCGAGATAAACTAATCGAGGAGAATGTGCAAGATCCGTCCGCCTATGTTTTTGGAGCATTAGTTTTTCTCTATGATCACCATAAACGCGAACTCGAAAAATCTCTTTCCAATATTCAACATGAATATTATGATTACATTGTTTGTACTTCCCATGTTCATGTGGATCATGACCATTGCTTCGAAGTCATTCTTCTTAAAGGCACAGCAAAACAAATCAACTTGCTTGCCGATACAATCCTGAGTCAAAAAGGAGTTATACACGGGAAGTTGACGATCACATCGGTTCTTCCCATTTCACATAGGCACATCGGTGAATAACACTATTACAATCGATCCATAGGAAGGACTATTTCATCGAAAACTTGAATTGATTTTTCAAACGAATCTACCTATTATCACTCAGGAATATTATGTAACTTCATGATATGACTAACGTTGAAATAACTGGGGAAGCAACCATGCTCGGTACGGAGAATAACAAGATTCACGTTTTAATTGCAGACAACGAAGATTCCCTGCGCAAGACTGTTTCTGCGTGGCTCGCTGACGAGGGATTCGTCGTTGATGATGTTTCCAACGGAACCGATGCAATTTCAAAAATTCAAGAAAAAGAGTACGATATTGCAATTCTCGATATTAAGATGCCAGGAGCAAATGGTTTAGAAGTGCTACGATATATAAAGAAGAATTCATTCCAAACAGAAGTTGTAATGATGACAGGAATGACAGATATCAGCATGGCTGTGGAAGCGATGAAGCTTGGAGCAAAAGAATATCTCACCAAACCAGTCAATATGGAACAGCTTGTGCCACAACTTCGATCCCTGATACGAAAACGGGACGCTGAGGAACGCATCCGAACATTACAAATGGAACACTCTGCTCGCCTGCTCTACGATCTTCATAATCCAATTGTTGGACTTCGGCAGAGCATTGGCTACTTACTCAAGGAAATGGCTGGACCACTAACTGATCATCAAAAAGAATTACTTGGATATATGTCAACATCCATCGATAAAGTCATTGCTCTTCTCAACGATATGATGGATTTGAAGAAATTGGAAGGTGGACGCGTACGACTGAATAAAGGAATTGGCAGTTTACCGGTAACGGTGCAGACTGTTTGTAATGAATATAATGTCCCGATGAATTCAAAAAAAATCACTTTCGATTTTTCAGCCGAGCCTGAACTCCCCGCTATCGAATATGATGCAGAAAAAATTTCCCAAGTACTTCACACACTTATGAGCAATGCTGTCGCTCACACTCAAGAACAAGGAGCAATTGTAGTTCAAATTCGAAAAGTTGCGATCGTACTCGAGGAAGGACAAAAGCCCATTGATCACATCCTTGTCTCTATCTTCAATACCGGAGCAGGAATTCCAAAAGAAGAATTGCCTCTCATATTCGATAGATATCGAGATATTATTGCGGGAAAATCGAATACATCAAAAAAATCAGGTTTAGGGTTAATCATCGCTCAACGTATCGTTGAAGCGCATAACGGGAAAATATGGGTTGAATCGGAGACAGGAAAAAGTGTTACTTTTTTCTTCACTCTTCCCATCCGTTAAACATTTTTATTACGAGGTAAATATTCTATGGCAAATAATGTGACAATCCTTGTCGTCGATGATGAAGCGCCGTTCCTTCAAGTTGCACAAGCATTATTAGAAAGCGAAAATTATACCGTTGAAACAGCAGCCGATGGGGTCGCTGCAATCAATATTCTTCAACAAAAGTCTTTCGATGTTGTTCTGCTCGACATTAAGCTACCGCGTGTTGACGGTATCGAGGTTCTCAAATTTATTCACGAGCATTATCTCAATACACAGGTCATTATGCTCACTGGTGTACACGATATAAAAACTGCAGTTGAATGCATGAATCTTGGGGCATTTAATTATGTAACAAAACCATATTCTGCAGATGAACTCCTCCATACAATTGACCGAGCGCTCGAACGAAAAAGATTAAACATCGAAAATAAAGTTCTGAAATCTGAGCTTGCACGACATACCTACGCCGATAAAATTATCGGCGAAAGCAAAGCAATGCTCGAGTTATTGAATATTGCCGCAAAAGTCGCTCCTACTGACTCACCGGTACTCATTCAAGGAGCAAGCGGAACTGGAAAGGAACTCATCGCAAACTTTGTCCATAAAAACAGTCTCAGGAAAGATAAGCAATTCGTAACGCTCAATTGTGCATCGATTCCTGAAAATCTCATCGAGAGCGAACTCTTTGGACATGAGAAAGGCGCTTTTACCGATGCATATCAGATGAAACAGGGGCTTGTCGAAATTGCAGATGGCGGAACGCTCTTCCTCGATGAGATTGGGGAAATCAATCTGATGCTTCAACCAAAGCTCTTAAGATTTCTACAAACAGGCGAATACCGGCGTGTAGGCGGAAATAAAAATCTTCGCTCTGATGTTCGGGTAATATCGGCAACGAATAAAAAACTCATCGATGAAGTTGCTGTTGGACGTTTTCGCGAAGATCTTATGTATCGAATTAACGTTATCACATTGAACATTCCATCGTTAAGTGAACGGAAAGAAGATATTCCACTCTTAGTCGACTATTTTCTAAAGAACCGAATTCGACCTCGCGGTTTGAAAATGATAGAACCAAAAGCTCTTGAACTTTTAATGAAGTACGATTGGCCCGGAAATGTACGGGAACTGGAAAATGTAATCGAACGTGCAAGCATCCTTTGCAAAGATAATCTTATCAGAGTTGAAGATATTTCACTCCCTATTGGACAAAGAACTATTTTGCAGAAAGAAACTATAGCAAGCTCTGGAATCCAAATCGGTTCAGCAGTACCAATGCGTGAAATTGAAAAAGCTCATATCTCTGGCGTATTGAATTCCGTTGGATGGAATAAAAACACAGCATCACAAATTCTCGGCATTAGTTTGAAAACACTTTACACAAAGATTCAACAATACAACCTCACAAAACCTTAACTTATTTTATTATCTATGCTTTGTTATTTTGTAAGACATGGTGAAGCCGAACAAAATCAAACAATGCACGACAGTGAACGCGCTCTAACCGCTCACGGTCTTCATCAGGCAACAACGGCTGGACAATTCCTTAAAATGCTTCAGAAAAAACCCGAGCTCATTATCAGCAGTACGCTCTATCGCGCTCAACAAACGGCGCAAGAGATTGCGCTCCTTTTACATGTTCCAATTGAACCAACCGATTATCTTCTCAACGAAGTTGATCACAATCAGTTTATTCGATTCCTCAATTCAAAAGAACATTCATGCGTTGTTCTCGTTGGGCATCAACCTTCATTATCAGAAATAATTTTGCATCTCACAACAAATTCGATGCAAGGCGCTATCGAAATAAAACCCTGCACAATAGCTGCTGTTGAAATTCCTAAACCCATTATACCGGGGAAAGGGAAGCTCGCCTTCCTCATCCCGCAAAACATCATAGAGCAATTTATAAGTTAATGACAAGGAGATTCCTATGGAAATAAAAATTGTTACAATTCAAAAGCCGGAGACGGTCAATGTGATTCTAGGACAATCGCATTTCATCAAAACAGTAGAAGATTTGCATGAAGCGATTGTACAAACAAATCCGAACATTAAATTCGGCATTGGATTCTGTGAGTCTTCGGGCGCCGCTCTCGTTCGCTGGACAGGCAATGATCCAACAATGATCGAACTTGCTCAGAAAAACGCCCTCGCCTTATCGTGCGGGCATTCATTCCTTATTTTTCTTGATCAAGGATTTCCAATCAATATTCTTAATACAATTAAAAATGTTCCTGAAGTGTGCCAAATTTTTTGCGCCACGGCGAATTCTCTTCAGGTAATTGTTGCAGAAACCGAACAAGGCAATGGAATTCTCGGCGTCATCGATGGAGTTCGTACAAAAGGGATTGAAGAAGATAAAGATATTGCATGGCGAAAAGAATTCCTCCGAAAAATTGGATATAAACTCGGATAAAGATTTTAAAAGAGAGCGCTCGCAATTCCGTGAACGCTAATCCAAATTTTTATTTTTGAAAGGATTGCAGACTGCTATGAAAAAATTTTCGCTCTGTTTGCTTTTATTTATTGTTGGATGTACTCCATCTGAGGACAAAATACGCAATATGGTCAAGGATGAATTACAGCAATTAGATCCATTACACTATTTTTCTAATCCACAAATTGCGGGACCATATTCACCCGCTGTTCAGGCTGGCCGTTTTCTTTTCATTAGCAGTCAGGCAAGTACAGATTTGGAAACGAACGAATTTATAGAAGGAACGGTTGAAGAGCAAACTCATCAATCGCTTCAAAATATTATGACGCTTCTCAGCCATGCAGGATTCGATTCTTCCAATGTTGTTCAATGCACAATCTACTTAAAAGATTTAAATGACTTTACAAAAATGAATCTCATCTTTGGTGGATACTTTGAAGAAGGAAAATATCCTGCGCGCACCGTTGTTGCAGTGTCTGATTTGAGAGAGCATGCACGGGTCGAGATTTCTGCAATTGCATTTAAACCATAAATTCAATGAATCTCATCCTTCGAAATATCCAACAACTAATTACGCCTTTAACTCGACCGATGGAAGGATGTAACGGCAATTTTCAAACGCTTTCCAATGCCGCCGTTGTAATGCAAAACGGGAAATTCATCTGGATTGGACAGGAGGAACAATTCGATAGTAGCTCATTCGAGTTAATCGATTCGTTCGATGCATCCGATTACATCGCGCTGCCAGGATTTGTTGACCCGCTTACATTTCCGTTCTTCCCTCATATCAATAGAAAACACGATGCACTCTTTGAACCATGGCGAGAGCAATGGGCACCTTCATTAATTAAGGAAAAAGTTTTCCATTTTCTTCGCACACTAAATCAAGCCTCAAAAGTCGAAATCAAAAAAGCATCACGATTCCATTTCGAGCAATTCTTAAAACACGGAATTACGACCGCCAGAGTTTCTATTGAAGAAACCGGCGATGAAGCAACGACGTTCCTTCTCCTTCAACTTGCAAAAGAGTTGCATAACGAGCATTTACTCGACTCTATTCTGGCTTGCTATATTGGTCTTGGTTCGCTTCAGCACACTTCACTTGACAATTACACTCAATGGCTGAGCGAACGCTTTCTCCCATATTTGAGCGACCACCGCTCTACTTCACATCTTGTACTTGAATTGGGATTGTTTCAAGATATTCAGTTAGAAAAAATATTGACATCGTCTAACAGATATGGTTTCGATCATACTGTTCTCGTTGATTTCTTCAATAGAACAAATGGAATTTGGTCTTCAACTACAGATAATTCACAATGCGTCATTACTTCGCCTCCATCGAATGACGACATTACTCTCTTGCAACAAACAAAAACGCTCGCTATTCTTTCACCAATGTTCTTTCTCTTTACTCGCCAAAAACCATTTTCGATTCGTACCGTGCTTGATGCAGGTATACCAGTCGCGCTTTCTTCAGGATTCCATCCAGTTATAGGTCGCACGCTCTCTCCACAACTAACATTGATGCTTGCATGCTCTCAATTTGAATTTACTCCAGAAGAAGCTCTCACTGCTCTTACACTTACCGGCGCTTTAGCGTGCGGATGTCACAATGTCGTTGGAAGCATCGAAATTGGAATGCAATCCGACCTACTCCTTGCACGAGCAAACGACTTCTACGACCTCGTTTACTACAATGGCACAAACTTCATTACAAAAATTATTAAGAATGGCGTAATGCTAGACTTTTAACTATGTCGAACGAGAAAAAAATTATAGAGTGTGTGCCAAATTTTAGCGAAGGCAGAAATGAAGAAACCATCAAGGCAATTGCGCAGAGTATAGAGAATATTCCTCACATTGCTTTGCTCAACATCGAAGCCGATGCCGACTATAACCGCACTGTAGCAACATTCGTTGGCGAACCATTAAATGTACTTCAAGCGGCGATTGCTTCTACTAAGGTTGCGCTAGAGCGCATCGATATGGAGCATCAAAAAGGCGAACATCCTCGTATTGGAGCGGTTGATGTCGTACCTTTTATTCCTTTGAATCATGCGACGATGGACGACTGTGTTTCTCTGGCTCGAGGCTATGGCAAAATCATTTCGGATCGATTCGATGTGCCTGTTTATTTGTATGAATGTGCTGCAACTCAACCTCACCGAAAAAATCTAGCGGCAATTCGCAAAGGTGAATACGAAGGTTTACCAAAGAAATTGAGCGACCCAAATTGGTATCCCGACTTCGGTAAACCTTTCTTCAACAAAAAATCCGGCGCAATTGTTACAGGGGCTCGCAACATTCTCATTGCTTACAACATTACGCTCTCGACTTCAAAGCGCCACATTGCTCATGAAATAGCTCTCCGCATAAGAGAACGAGGATTTCCCTTGAAAGATCAATTCGGAAATGTGCAACGAGATAACGAAGGAAATATTATAACGATTCCCGGAGCCTTAAAGTGCGTCAAGGCAATTGGCATAAATCTCGAGCGCCTTCACAAAACGCAGGTTTCGACAAACTTGATAAATTATAAAGTTACGTCTCTCCATCATGTTTTTGAAGAAGTAAAGCGACAAGCTGATCTTTTTAATGTCGACGTGATTGGAAGTGAAATTGTAGGACTCGTTCCTCTTGACGCTTTGTTGCAGGCAGGCAGGTTCTATTCTGGGAATAATTCTCTTTCAGAGAATCAATTAGTCGAGTCCGCAATTTACAATCTCGGATTGAACTACCACTCTCATTTTGTTCCTTCGGAAAAAATAATAGAGTACAAACTGCAGCAATTTAATGATTGAATGACCAAAGCTACTCGATTTTCTTCTGGCTCAAGGAATGAGTTGGTTCGTCATTTAACCCAAATTATACATTAGAAACTTGCAAAGATTGTTGTCTCGATACGCTCTTCGAATTACTTGGCAGCCAAAACTCCAACGCTGATTGAAACGCTGATTGAGATGAACGACAATTCGTTTCTCACCCCCGCCAATTGGATATCATTTCTTTTTCTAAATATCCTACCCTATTTATCTTGAGCGCATTACTTGGAGTTATATATTTTCCAAAGTTTAGAAGTTGCGCGTTCTAATTCCTCTCCAATGAGTACAGGATCGAGCGTCTTCTCTGGCATATTGTCGAACACAGCATAAGGAATTTTGAAATTGCGAACGTGAATAAAGTTCGGATCCTTCTTTTCAATTTCATCCCAATCGTTCGTCTTGTAGTAAAACTCCATCTTTTCATCCGGCAGAGAATGGTAAAGAATCGAATCCTCTTCTCCTTTGCGCGCTCGTCGTCTGTTCTTACGGAGCGATTCTTCATACGTAACTTTAATATACACTAACGCAGCCTTCTCAAGCATTTCGTCGGAGAGGCAGGAAAGCGCGTGTTGAATAGCATTGTCGCCTCCTCTGGCAAATTCAACAATTGAGGTCATTCGTTCGTGGTATGTTGGGTCCTTCATAATCTTTTTTTTGTAATCCAACGCAAGCCGTTTCATATACAAATCCCAAACGTACGGTTCATAGTAGTAATATTTTTCATCGCTCCAGATTCTTGGCTTGTTCATTTGCGACATCAAATCATCGAGTTCGAACGTCTCCCACACATACACAAAATCATCGAGCTCCTCAAAATTTGCAATTGCAAATCGTTCTAATCGTACTATCGGATCGCATTTCTTCAAAAAATCTATCACCTCAGATTTGCCTGCCGCTGGTCTTCCAGTAATAATCACAATCGGAAAATGTTTCATCTCGTACTCCTTTCTCATTTAGAAATTTGTTTAATTCTTCCTTCGACTTTGGATTCGATCACACCGGTGGCTCGAATTTTTTGTTCGACGACTGAAAATACAGTTTTATCAAGAAGCGTATAGTCTGAAATTTCAATTCCAAGATATCGTTTCGATTCGCCAATCAAGTAATCGCTTGCCGCAACGGTATAGATTCTATCATCGCGGATTGGCTGACCATTGACAAGGAACTGAACAAATTCGATAGAGCCATCATCTTTTTTCTTCCACACTACATTTAATCCTGATGTCTGAATAGGCGATCTGGTACGAATTGCGTATTCAACCGCTGCTTTCAATTGATCTCCTCGAAGTGAAAAAACTCCCAGCACATTTCTGAATGGTAATACTTCGAACAATTTGCGTTTTGTAATCTTCCCTTCTGGCAAATCCTGTCGAATTCCATGGTCATTCATAAAAGCAACATCCGCATGGGCGGCTTCTCGCTGTGCATCGGTAATAAAATCTCCAATACCGCTTTCTCCGCCTCGACCTCGAACCCACGGAGTGCGCAGCTCGCCAAGAACTTCTGAATATGATTTTTCAATAACATTTTGCATCGAGTCGACAAACGAAGTTAGTTTAGTCGTTGGATATTCATCCCTTACCCAGAGAGAAATAAGTTTTCCATTGCTCGAGAGTATTTTTCCATGATCAACCGTCAGCGTAATAACTCCAAGATATTCACAGTTCGAACCAGTCTGAACGATCAATATGTTATTTATTCGTTTTGGCTTTTGCAGTCGAGTGTGCGAATGACCGCCGATAATAATGTCGATTCCATCGACTCGGCTTGCTAATACTGTATCATCGCTAACGCCTTGATGCGTGAGCGCGATAATTACATCTGCTTGCGGCCGAAGCAATGCCACCATTTGCTTTGAGGTTTTGATTGGATCCAGAATTTTTATGTTCCTACTGCTATTCTTATTCACAAGACTATAAAATTCTCTGGACATTATTCCAAAGACTCCAAATCGAATTCCGCCTTTTGTAATAATGATGTAATCCTTGTTATTCACTGGAGCAGTATTTGCGCTATCCCGAATATTTGCCGCAAGCGTTGGAAAATGAGCAATCGACGTGAGTTTCTTCAAATTATTTACTGAAACATCAAAGTCATGATTTCCGACTGTCCACGCATCGTAATCGAGCATGTTCATCATTTCAAAAAGAGCTCCGCCTTCAGCGCCATTGTATACAAATTCTGTAATTGGGTTTCCGGTCATAACATCGCCGGCATCGAAAAGCAAAGTAAGTTTCTCCGCCCGCCGAATGCTATCCGCCACTACTTCCAGTTCCTTGAATCCACCGATAAGCGGCTTTGGATTTCCCTTCACCCAGAATGCTTCATGCGGAACAAAACTGGCGTGTATATCATTGGTATGGAGAATTGTGATTGTCTTCGGCTGTGCAAAAACAAATGAAATAGAAACGAACAAAAGAAGAGCAATTCTTAGAGAACGAGTTTTCATACAAATCCTTTCATAAGTGCGCCGTAAGATAACAAGATTTTGTGATTTTCAAAATTCGGATGTTTGATGATTGTAAAAAATGTGAGAGTTCGCGTCCAATAGAAATGTCGGGGTTAAGCAAGCTTACAACTCAGGCAGTTACCTCAATACGCTCTTCAAGCTACTCGGCAACAGATTCTCTGACGGTGGCTGAATAGTACGAAAGTACATATCGAAGCCACCGCTTGAGATTCCTTCTTCATCCATCTTTTTATTGACACTATTCTGTTACCTCTTTGGCAGAATCTGGGACAAAGCAGGTTTCTTAATGAATTACCCTGTGGCAAAACACAATCCAACGTTTTGTTGCAAGCGAACTCAATATATAATTATTTGCTTTCTTTCTAGTTGTTCTCAGAAGTATATTCGCCCTCATCACCATCAAGGTTTCTGCCATTCTGATATTCGTTAACATCGTAGTCGTCCTCGTCGTAGTTGAATTCAACCTTACTCTGCTTGACAATCTCGGCAAGTATATCATTCAAAAATCCTTGTTCGACTGCAGACTGAAACTTTATAAGAAGCTCTGGAATGTTGATGACTTCTTCGATACAATCCATATAGCGAGAAACGATCGCATTAATAGAATATTGCTTTTCCGCTTGCTCTCTGATCCTTTCTTTAATTGTCTCAGTTGTATCAGAGGATTTCACAACAAAGGTTATTGGGTATTTCTCGATCTTATCAATATCCAAAAAATATTTTTTTACATCTACGGTCTCTGTTACCTGAAAGAAACGACCCAAGGGTTTCATCACAAAATCGATCCCCCCATCATTGGCATTGGTACGGCCAGTTTTATATAGCTTGAGGTTGTCTTCTTTCAAATCTTCCGGAACAAATCCCCAGTAGAGCTTTTGATTATGGTAGTAATACTTCAAAACACTGTAGCTTACTATTTCAAAAATTCTTGCATCAACTGTCGGTTCAAGTAATTCTTTGATAAAGTTAACAAGTTCCCCTTCACCTTTAACCTTTTCTGCATTTTCACAAAACTTGATGAAACGTTCGAACGAACTTTTCTTTGCTGCAATGTATGCATCAATTATTTGAATGACAGATGCTGCAATGTCAAGCTTCCTTTTACCAATTCGTAGAACTAATAGATTTTGATTGAACCAATAGCGATTGCTGGTTGGGTCTCGCAGGATCGGAACGTAATCACAATTTGGAAAGAACTTCTTGAATTCTTCATTGAGTCTATGGTTGAGTGCATGGTTCTGCAATTTCTGCCCAAATGGAAGCTCGCGCTGTCGCTTAAAAAGGGTAGAGAAAACTGCACCTTGATAATTCTTGTAATCACCTTTGATGTTGAATCCATGTGCAAGATAATCTTCAACTAATATATAGATAGCATAAAGATTTGCAAAACTCCCTCTCGATTTTGAACCTTTATTTGCAGATTTAGTTTTAATGTTGATGTACTGTATAAGTTCACTCTTAGAGAAAACCTTATCAGAAAGACTTTGGAAATTTTTCTTTAGGATTTTTTTGATTGTCTTCGTGAATTCGTGTTCCATTTTGCTGTCTTTTCAAATAAGGATGTTTGTTTTTCACTTATCGGTTTTTCGTAAGTCTTTGGCAGTTTCCGAAGAGGCTCCCCGTTGAAGTGAGTAGCAATCTCCATTCTCCTTAAACCTATCTTGACGTAATCCTCGTTTATTTCAATGCCTATTGATCTCCTGTTGAGTTGCTTGGCAACAAACGAGGTTGTAAAGGTGCCCGAAAATGGATCGAGCACTAAGTCCCCTTCATTACTACTGGCTTTAATTATCCTTTCGAGAAGGGCTATAGGTTTCTGAGTTGGGTGATTCTCATATTCTTCCATTCTGTATCTGACACGCGGTATATGCCAAACGTTTCCCGGCACCTTTTTCGAGTTGTACACCGTTGGAATAGTTTTTCGGTAATCTATCAATTTCCTAACAGCGCCTGTCCTTGCTTCAACAAGAATATCGTTAGAGTTGAAAGTGTAATTTCTTTCGTCCTTGACACAATGGAGAATAGGCTCATAAAGAGAACCAAAATACTTTCTCGCCTGAACACTTGAACTGTCATAAAACCACACTATCCGCGAAAGGATGGTAAGCCTTTCCCTAAGAAATATATCAAAGTACGGCATGTTCTGGGTTGATGTCATTACATACATTGTCCCATGTGGCTTCAATTTGCCAATACATATTTCCAACCATTTGTGACACCATTTTAGATATGAACCGTCTGCTTCCCATCGTTCAGGAACATCTATAAGCTTCTTACCAATGTTGTAAGGTGGATCGGCAAAAATAAGATCGATAGAATTATCTTCGACAGTTTTCAAAGTTTCGATTGCATCGCCCCAGATGATCTTGTGCCCATTTTTTTCAAATATCTTCATAGTAAATTGATATTATTAAATAGATACCACAAAATCTATGCTTTATTAAGCTTCTGAGCATATTGCAGATGTCAATTCGTAAATATTACAATATTTCTGTGAATTCATAATTTTTTTGTAAACAAAAGTATTAAGTAATTTGTATAGTTGATTTCTTTAATTATTTCATTATTCATTTTCAAACTTTCATACTGTATAACTAAACTTCGTTGCCGCGCTCCTCTCTTCTCTCATTCGCTCACTTAATTACCGTCAATTTCTTCATCTCTAAATATTTACCAGCTTGTAAGCAATAGAAATATACCCCACTCGGTAAATTGGCCGCATCAAAACTCACAGAGTGTTCTCCTTCACTTTGTTGTTCGTTTATCAGCGTCTTGATTTCCCTTCCAAGCAAATCATAAACCTTCAACGAAACAAAGGACCTCGTCGGTAACTTGTAATCAATATGAGTGGTCGGATTGAATGGATTTGGATAGTTCTGCTTCAGCACAAATCTTTGCTTGCTTAACTGAGCCATGTAATCTACCGATGTTATATCAATTTTGTAGTGCATCATAATCGAATCTACAAACGAATCAGCCACTATTTTGCAATAATATATTCCCGGTGCAAATGAGCTATCAGCAAAAAACATAAAATTCCAAAGACCAGCCTGAAGTTCTTCATCAGCCAAGGTTAGCAAGTTATTTCCAACGCTATCTGTAATAAATAAGTAAACGTGTGTTTTCTGTGGAAGACTAAATCGAATGGTCGTCGTGTGGGAAAAAGGATCAGGATCGTTTTGAAACAAGGCAAATGTCGTTGGAGGTGTAATCTGGCAAAACGCGCTTGTTGTGCAAAAGAGAATCAAAAAGAAAAATTGTTTCATGGTTCATCCCTTTTTACATTTTTATGACTAGTTTATTTCCTCTAACAGCCGGTATAATATTATTGAAAACCATATTAAATTCCAACAATCATTTTCTAAAGTAATCAAAGATGAAAACAATAAATCAACAGTATGCTTTAGTAACTTGTAAAGACTGTTGCCTCGATACGCCTTATGGTTACTCGGCAACCGATTCTCAGACGGTGGCTGAGTAGAGCGATAGCTCGTATCGAAGCCACCGCAGAATCAATAAGTAAAGGGAACTAACTGCAAGCCACAGGTTCACCCGTGGGTAAAAAAAACAACCAATGATAATATATCTTCTATTTTCCATTCTTAATTTTTCGTTTACCGTTCTTTTCTATTGAAAGAAAAGAACCAAAAGTTTACCAAAATTATGCAGTAGAAACTCACATATTCAAGTGCGTCAACGCCTATTTTGGTTTCCTTCTACTTATGCTATTCCTTTTGTTTCTATTGCATAATATGGGATGATCTTAAAAATCTGAGTGAGGATGGTAATTCAAGTTGGTGGACCGTACCGGGCTCGAACCGGTGACCTCCACAATGCCATTGTGGCGCTCTCCCAAACTGAGCTAACGGCCCTTTGTTTTTCTTTCTTAATATAGCCAAGCATTGATGGAAAGTCAATTTTGCTTTTGATGATATTTTTCTGTTAAATTATTCCTATGAAATATATCAAAATCATATTGGCTGTGGCTATTCTTTTTTCGATACGAGCTTGCAAAGACAAAACTTCGCCTGCATCATCCGATATTGTATTTCCCACAAGTGGCGTCAGTTATTCGAACCATGTCGGTCCTCTCTTCCAACAAACTTGTGCTCTTAGCGGATGTCATACAAGCGGAGGTCAAAAACCAAATCTCGAGTATTCTGTATCTTACTCGAATCTTTTAGATTTCATCATTATCGGCGAACCCGATAAGAGTATGCTGGTTTTGCGAATAGATGGTACGCTTCCACCTCCAATGCCTCCTTCTGATGTTGCCACGCTTACCAAGAATCAAATTGATGGTGTGAAAACATGGATTAAAGAAGGCGCCAAACCAAATTGATTGGCTAACCATTCCGACCATCTAATCCCCAATTAAGTTTCCGACGCAAAACATCGAAGTAATTTGTGTTCACGCGCTTTACGAGCGACGTGCAGTAAGGGGATTTTCGTACACACACATCAATCGGCGATTTCCTGAACGTCTGTGGCTGGCCATCAATAGCGACGTGAATTTTTGCCGGCGCATGTTTTACTCGTAGATGAATCTTAACAGTATCAGGCACAACAACGGTGCGAATCGTTAGCGTGTGCGGACAAATTGGGCTGATAAGGAACACTTCCGTCGAAGGTGGAACAATAGGACCGCCATTAGACAGAGCGTAAGCAGTAGAACCAGTGGGAGTAGCAACGATAATTCCATCGCCGCGCACGGTTCCCAAGTAATCGTCGTCAACGAAAATATCCACACTCAGCATTCGGGATGTGCTCGGGCAATTCACCACAACATCATTCAATGCGCTTTCTGGAAAAATCTGGTTTCCAAATTTTGTTTCCAACATTGTGCGTTTTTCAACAGAGTATTCGCCGCGAAGAATTTCATCTATACATTCCCCGATTTCTCCGACTGAAACCTCAGCCAAAAATCCTAATTTCCCAACATTGACGCCAAGAATAGGGGTACCAACAGTACTCACAATTCTGGCAAGTCGAAGAATCGTACCATCTCCGCCAACAGAAATAACTATATCGCACGAAGTTGGTAATTTTTTATCAGAGACCGCTTTGACAGATTTTAAAACTGGACGAGAAAGATTTTTCCTCATAAGCGGAATTAAACTCTCATGGAGACAAAAAGGGATATTCTTTTCCAGAAACTGAAGAACGAGCTTCTCGATAACCGGCGCAATCTCTTCTTTTTCGATGTTCCCGTAAATTCCGAATCGCATAGCTATTGCTTTGTCTGAGTATTGGATTGTTCTTTAGCAACTTCGTCTACATAATTTATTTTCAAATCCTGCAAAACTGATTTCAGCAAACGCGCCTCATCTTCATCCAGATTCCCTTTTGTTTTTGCTTCGATCATATCCAGAATATCGATTGACATCTGCGCTTCTTCAAGATTCCGCTCAATAGAATCGGTAATAGGATTTTTTATTTTCCCCATCTGTTGCATTGCAGTCGCATGGAACGTTGCAACAAGGCTAAAAAAGAGTTGCTTGTTCTTTTCGTTATCCATAACTCACTCTCCTTTTTTTAATTGTTCCCAAAATTTTGCATACTTTACAAAAACATAGTGCGCTGATAATACTGAAAGAATAAAACCTTCTCTTCCATCGAGGAAACCAAGCTTGAGAATATACATTCGGATAAAAGTCCAGAGTGGATGAACCACAAGACTACAATGGTGGAATTTTGCTCCTTTGTTTGCAAGATCGGCGGCAGCAAGAGAAGTGTATCTATTGAACTTTTCGAAATAGTGGTTTAAATCTGGATCCGTATAGTGAAGCAACGGCGACCGAAGTGATCCAATTGTACCGTGCGAAAGCACAAGCTGTTCGTGAACATTATCATCGGAAAACTGCGCAACCGATTTCTTGAACAATCGCACAACATATCCCGGATACCATCCGCAATGGTAAATCCAGCGACCTAAAAAATTTGCTAGACGAGGCATCCGAAATGCAACAACAGAACTATCTATCGAATCCAAACTTGTCATAATTTCACGCTGTAACTCAGGCGTAACTCTCTCATCGGCATCAATCCAGAGCGCCCACTCATTTTTGCATTGAGAAAGAGCAAAATTTTTAGCTTCTCCAAATCCTTTCCATTCATGATTCAAAACCTGCGTTGTGTATTGACGAGCTTTCTCAACTGTACTATCGCTACTATCGCTATCAACAACAATTATTTCATTTGCCCACGTTACACTTTTAAGGCAATCATCGATGTTGCGTTCTTCATTCTTCGTAATAACAATAACAGATATCGGAATCACTCTTGTAAACTTTCATCCTACCACAATGTTGACAAGTTTATTTGGAATAACGATCACCTTGCGAATCGTTTTACCATCAGTGTATCGCTTTATTACCGCATCATTCTTTGCAATCTCTTCCAGTTTCTCTTGCGAAGTATTCAATGGCACAGAGAGTTTCGACCGAAGTTTCCCGTTCACCTGCACAACCACTTCAACAGAATCTTCGATGCACTTCTGCTCATCGTACGAAGGCCATGGTTCATAGGCAATTGAAGAGGAATGACCAAATCGTTGCCAGAGTTCCTCTGCAATGTGCGGTGCAAACGGCGATACAAGAAGAATAAACGATTCCATGATTTGTTTCGAACGCTTCTCTATCTTCATTGCTTCATTGACAAAAATCATCATTTGAGCAATGGCAGTATTAAATCGTAGTTCTTCGATATCTTCGGTTACTTTTTTGACCGTTTGGTGGTAGAGCCGTTCGAACTCTACCGTTGGTTCACCATCGCAAATTGTTTCATCGATCTTCCCTTCATCATCAATATAGAGCCGCCATAACCGATTGAGGAAACGGAATACGCCTTCCACACCGCGAGTGCTCCACGGTTTCATTTCTTCAAGTGGACCCATAAACATTTCGAACAATCGAATAGAGTCAGCGCCATATTGACGAACGACATCATCTGGATTCACGACATTGCCTCGCGACTTCGACATCTTTCGAGAATCTTCTCCAAGAATAATACCTTGATGCCGAAGTTTCATAAACGGCTCTTTTATACTGGCATATCCAAGATCGTAAAGAACTTTGTGCCAAAATCGAGCATACATAAGATGCAACACCGCATGCTCAGAACCGCCAACGTATAGATCAACCGGCATCCAGTATCGCTCTTTTGCAGAATCACAGAACGACGTAGAATTTTTAGGATCGATGAACCTTAAATAGTACCAACACGATCCAGCCCATTGAGGCATTGTGTTTGTTTCTCGACGTCCCCTCAAACCTGTTTCTTTATCAATGACGTTAACCCAATCTGTGGCAAGAGCTAGCGGAGACTCGGTGGTGCCACTTGGTTGAAATTTTTCGAGATTCGGAAGTTCCAGAGGCAACTCGCTTTCATCGAGCGCCTTCATTGTTCCATCCTCAAGATGAATAATCGGAATCGGTTCTCCCCAATATCGCTGACGTGAGAAGAGCCAATCCCGTAATTTATATTGAACGGCTGCTTTGCCAATTCCTTTTTGTTCCAGCCATGCAATTATTTTTTTCTTTGCTTCAGGCGTCGGCAAGCCATTGAGTGAGATTTCATCGTTTGCAGAATTGATGCTAATTCCATCATCAACAAAACATTCCGGCGCATCAGCGCCGCCATCGACAACTTTGATGATTTCAAGATTATATTTTTTTGCAAACTCCATATCGCGATCGTCATGACCGGGAACAGCCATGATTGCGCCAGTGCCATATCCCATCAACACATAGTCGGCAATCCAGATTGGAATTTTTTTGCCATTCACTGGATTGATAGCGTACGAGCCGGTAAAAACGCCGGTTTTTTCTTTCTCTGCTCCACGCTCAAGCTCGCTCTTCAACGATGCAGATTTTTGATAAGCCTTTACCTGAGCTTTGCATTGTTCAGTCGTCAAAATTTCCACGAGAGGATGTTCAGGCGCAAGCACCATATACGTTGCCCCAAAAAGCGTATCAGGACGAGTTGTAAAGATGCGAATTTTCTCAGCTCTATTCATTATGGGGAATTCTACTTCAGCACCTTCAGAACGACCAATCCAATTCCTTTGTTGTTCAAGCGTCGAAAAGGGCCAATCTAATTCTTTTGCATCTTCAAGCAATCGTTTCGCATAGGCAGTTATCCGCATCATCCACTGCTTCATCGGACGGCGTTCGACGGTGTAGCCTTTCTCCGTCCATTCCGCAACTTCCTCATTGGCGAGTACAGTGCCAAGCTTTTCGCACCAGTTTACAGGAACTTCCGCAATATATGCTAAACGGAACTGCGCAAGAAAATCATGCTGCTCCTTCTTTGATTTTCGTCTCCATTCATCTGCAGAAAATTTCTGCTCGCAAGGAATTTTTTCCGTACCGAATTTTTCCAACTCTTCAATCAATTTAGATATTGGACGAGCCTTCTTTTCACGTGGATCAAACCATGAATTATATATTTGAAGAAAAATCCATTGAGTCCATTTATAGTATTGCGGGTCGGTTGTATTGATTTCACGATCCCAATCATAACTCAATCCGAGCATTTTAATTTGTCGGCGAAAAGTATTGATGTTTTGATTCGTCGTGATGCTCGGATGAATATTCGTCTGCATAGCATAGCGTTCAGCAGGTAATCCAAAAGCATCCCAGCCCATCGGATGCAGTACCGAATATCCCTTCATCCTTTTATATCGGCAAACTATGTCCGTTGCAGTATAGCCTTCTGGATGACCGACGTGAAGTCCGGCTCCCGAAGGATATGGAAACATATCGAGAATATACAGTTTAGGTTTCTTTTCAAAATCATTTACACGAAAGGTTTTATGAGTATCCCAATAATCCTGCCATTTCTTTTCGATAGCCGCAAAGTCGTACTTCATAATTCTCCAATTTTTAAATGAAATCTCACAGAACAGCAACGCGTAAAATTTACGCAAACTCTCCCCGATTATCAACGGAAATGGAAAGAAAGATAGGAAGGAATAAATTGCAGAAAATTATTCGAGCTTCAATGAACTTTCAAAACAAGCAATGTTATATCATCGGATTGAGGAACTTGTTGCACATGGAAGGCGATTTTGCTCTGAATAGCGTCAACAATTTCCTGAGCGGACTGATGAGACGCTGAACGAACAATATGTTCCAGACGTTCTTCTGTAAATTCTTCGCTTCGCGCATTCATCGCCTCACTGATTCCATCTGTGTAAAGAATTAGTACATCGCCTGACATTACCTGAAGTGTTCTTTCATCATAATTTGTATTGGGGAAGACACCGAGGATTAGACCGCCTTCATGCAACCTTGTAATCGAACCATCCTGATGAATTACAAAAGGTGGATTATGTCCTGCATTCGAATAAGTAAACTGCATTGTGCCTGGCTGGTAGAATCCTGCAAAAAAAGTAATAAACTTACCAGCGCTGTGAATATTCGAACACACAACATTATTGATTCGATTCATCATCTCGCTCATAGAACTGCATATCGGCGCTAACGTTCGCAAAGCTGCTTGAACATTTGCCATCAATAATGATGCTGGCATTCCTTTTCCAGCAACATCGCCAATTGCAAAAACAAATTTGTCGTCATTGATTGGAACGACATCGTAATAATCGCCGCCAACATCCTGCGATTGAATGTTAACGGCAGCAAGTTCGACCGAATGAATCGAAGGAAGCGCCGCTGGAAATAATCCTTTTTGAATTTCCCGAGCTATATGAAGTTCGTCTTCCATTTGTTGCTTTTCTATTGCTTCTTGAAGAAGATGAGCATTCTCTATGGCAATTGTCGCCAGAGAACTTAATGCAAAGAGAAAATCTAAATCGGTTTGAGAATAATCATTGCGCCATAGGTTTTCTCCAAGACATATAATCCCCATCGTTCGATTTTGCATACGCATTGGAATAACCGCGGTAAATCCAAATTCACCAATTTGAGTTGCAGCGGCACAATAGCGATTTGATTGCTTCAAACCTTCAACAGTGTACGGCTTTTCTAAATTGCACAATTGGTTTAGAATACTATGGAATTGCTCCTCATCTATCTCCACACCTTTGGTTTCAAGAACTATTGGCGCATCATTGATGTTCACACAAATTACATAATGCTGAATTCCCATTTGTCCCATAAGCGTCAACGAAAGCAATCGAAGAACTCGCGATGCGTCCAACCCAACGTTGAATTCCTTGCTTAAATCAAACAGAGTGTTCAATTCCTGAAGTTTACGATCGAGCGATCTATTGGTAACTCTCAGTTGTTCGATAATTTGCGCTTTCTCTATTGCAGAAGCAGAAAGATTGACAAGCGAAATCATCAATCGTTTTTCAATCGAGGAAAAGTTCTTCTTCGTTCCATTTCGTTTCCCAAAAGTAAGAATGCCGATACATTCGTTCTGAGAAATAATTGGGATGAGAAATGATTGTCGATATCTGGATGCTAACTGTTTCCACGAACTGTTTGCATTCTTCGATAATGAAATTACCTGAGATTTTGTTGGAATGTTCTTCCATCGAAACTCCTCTCCGACATTTGCATGACGCACTCCTTTAACGCATTCGATCCGAAATGTGGAAGGTGCATTCCGTAAAAGGATCATACCGTGTGAGATAAGAAACTTCCCCATAAAGGTTCGTAACACTGTATCCAAAATAAAATGTAAATCATTGGAAGCATTGACGACATTACTAAATTCAAAGAGCGGAAGAATATCCGCGTGTGCCATCAATGTTTTGAGAGATTCCCGATAAAGAATCGAATGATGGCGAGTTTGTGATTTCATTTATTTCGAAAGATACTTTCGTAATCGTAATTCGTTCGGTACATCTGGCTTAAAAACAAATTCCACTTCATCCATCAGATTCTTCATAAGAAAAAGTCCATATCCGCCGCGTTCATGGCGCTGCATATTCTTTTGTACTGCCGGCGGCTTTACCGCCGAAGGGTCGAATGTTCTCCCTGTGTCATAAATTCTAACCTCAAATACATTCGACGAAGCATCAATCATTATGTCAATGAACTTGTCAGGATTTCCGTTATAACCATGCTTTATGATATTTGTGCAAGCTTCATCAACAGCAAGGATAATGTTCTGAACTTCATCCTCGCTAAAACCAAATTGACGCGCTTTTGCAGCTACAAAATTACGAACAGAACGAAGATTTTCCGTTCGACTCATAATCCTTAATTTTTCTGTGTTCGCGCCATGCATCGTCGGTTACGCTTTCTTCTTTTTATCTGAATCTCTGGAATCAAGAAAGTTTACGATTGCTTCTTGTTCGTCTTTATAAATTTCGTAAAGGACCGGAAAACCAAGCAAGTCAAAAATGTTGAAGATTTTAACAGACATATTAGAAAATTTTATATCGCCATTATTTTTTCTTACTTCGTCGAGGAATGCCATAAACACGCCCAATCCAGCGCTGCTGATATATTCCAGATTTTTACAATTCACCAAAATATTATAACGATGCTCCTTGAGCAAATCCTCGAATGATTGTTCTAAGATCGGCGCCGTATGGGCGTCAAGGTAGCCCTGCAATTCAACAATAGTAATATTCTCTTTTTGTCGTTGACGAACTTTAAATTCATTCATAGAATACGCTCCTTCATAGCAAAACCTCAACCTTCAATTTAATTCTTCCCTAACCATTTTAGAACAATGAGTGTAACATCATCTTTATAAGATGAAGAACCGATAAATTCAAAAACTTCACGCTGAATAGTTTGCTTTAATTCTTCCGCTGACCATTCACGCTTCCGTTGCACGATTTCGCTCAAGCGCTCCATTCCAAACTCCTCGCCATTTTCTTTTCTTGCTTCAATAATACCATCGGTAAAGAAAATACAGAGATCGTCATTTTGAAGATGAAGCGTTCTTTCTTCGGTAGCTTCTCCAAAAACCGGTTCCTGAGTTAATCCAAGTCCTAATCCATTCGGTCGAATAATTTCGAGCTTCCCATTAGAAAGATACAGAACAGGACAATGTCCTGCGCGAGCAATCGTCAACGTTCCATTTTTTCTGTCGAGAATTCCATACAAAAATGAAACAAAAGATTTTTTATCTAAACTTCCTGACAATGCAAAATTAGCTCTCACAAGGAAATCTTTTGGCGAAGAAATTGCAGGAGTTAACGCTAAAAATATTCCTTTAACTTCAGCCATATAGAAAGCCGCTGAAACGCCTTTTCCAGAAACATCTGCAATCCCAATACCAACTCTGCTTTCATCAAGGACGACAAAATCGTAGTAATCGCCTCCGACTTCGTATGATGGCGCTGAGAACGCTGAAATTTCAATTTCCGGTACATCGGGCAACATTTGCGGAAACAATCGTTGTTGCATCTTTTGAGCGACAAGCATTTCCTGCTTTAGACGTTCGCGTTCTAAAGATTTTTCGATAAGTTGCGAATTCTCAATTGCGATACTTCCATGGTCGGCAAGCGTCATCAGTACGTCAATATCGTCTTGAAAGAAACCTTCTGCAACACTTTTTGTCGCATACAACGCACCGATAAGATTCCTATGAGAGAGTAAAGGCACCACAGCAAGAGATAATCGTTCGACCCCTTGTCGACGAAGATGTTTTGTACGACGATCTCTCCATATATCATCAATGACCAAAGGCTTCGATAAATCCGAATGCCCCTGAATAAACAAAGAAGCTTGGCTAAGCATTTGCGCATCTTGCATCGAGATTCCTGCGGAAGCAACAATAGAAACAGAATTATTCCCATCCTGTTCAATTGGCTTATAAAACTCTAACCATACACTTCGGGCGCCGCATGCTTCTTTTGTTATCTGAGTTACACTTGTCACTAGTTGTTGAAAATCGAACACCTGAGTAACGAGCCGACTAAGATTATGGAGTGAATGGAGCTCGAATTGTTTGCGTTCAAAAAGTTCAGCCGTCGGAAGGTGGAAGAGGGCGCTTATCCATGTAAATCCAAAGTAGATCGCACCGCATAACATACTGTAGAAAACAAAATTATAGAGCGGAGCGCTATAGGAACGTAAATAGAAAGAAAGATTAGAGTCTGGTCGAACGAGCGCCGAAGTTACAATGAACGATGCACTTAATAAGAATGCAAGGAATATGGTAGTAATTTTTTCTCTCTTAGAGAGTACTACAATCCATGTTTGACGGAAAGAGATTAAGACAATGAGAATTACAACAGGAAAAGACCAAATGCCTGATAGACTATCTCCATTTCGAACCACAAGAGGAGAATTGACATAGCTATACAGTAATAAAAAAAATGTATAGAAATAAAAAATCTGAAGTGTCCATTTTTTTCTCTTAAAGAGAACAAGCTGACGAACAATCAAATATGATAATATGGAAAGAA
>DAOOUW010000031.1:0-23380 GCA_035390885.1 Bacteroidota bacterium
TTCCTGTTCCAGCGCTATCAAACTTTACCAATCTGGCTTTTACCGCTTGATAGAAGGCAACTTCATCTTTTACTGCCATTGCCTGCTCATGAGGAATGGCGATAGAGAACGCCTTCGAGAGCGCTGTAACTTCATCAATGTAACGTCTCTTACCATTCTCAAGACTAAGAATGTGCTCTTCTGCAGAAAGAATGATTGAAAGCTTCATCGAGGTATTAGCCGTAAAATAATGCTCATAGTCAAATCCATGAAACATTTGAGAGACAATTTCTAATTTTTCAAGCATAATTTGAACAGCTTGTTCTTGAAGAACAGCCGGCTCACCTCTTCCTCCACTATCGCCATAAAATGATAGAGCATCTTTCAAATCAGAAGCAATTCCAAGATAATCCACAATCAATCCGCCTGGCTTGTCCTTATATACTCTGTTCACTCTTGTTATTGCCTGCATAAGTGTATGACCCCTCATAGGTTTATCGAGATACATCGTATGTAAGCATGGAACATCAAAGCCAGTAAGCCACATATCACACACGATAACGATTTTTAATTCATCATCGGGATTTTTCATTCGATCGGCTAAAACTCGCCTTTGCTCTTTGGTGGTGTGATGTTTAACCATCATGGGACCATCGGAGGAGGATGAGGTCATAACAACTTTGATTGCACCTCTCATCAGGTCATCACTATCCCATTGAGGTCTTATCGTAATAATTTCATTGTAAAAATCAACAGCGATGCGTCGCGACATCGTTACAATCATTCCTTTACCATCGAAGACTTCCTGCCTTTGTTCAAAATGGGTTACGATATCTCTTGCAATATGTTTTATGCGATCTTTGCTTCCAACCAATGCTTCGAGCTGTGTCCATTTTGCTTTGGCTTTTTGAGTTTCTGCAAAGTCATCTATTTTCAGCTCTTCATCGAGTTCGGCAATAAGTTTTTTCCCCTCTTCAGTTAGACCAACCTTTGCTAATCTGCTTTCATAGTAAATCTTTACAATAGCGCCATCTTCCTGCGCCTGTGAGATGTCGTAGATATCAACATAGTTACCAAAGACGGCTGGCGTGTTTCTATCTTCTTTTTCTATCGGCGTACCTGTAAAACCGATATAAGTTGCATTTGGAAGGGCGTCCCGCATATATTTTGCAAAACCATAGACAGTCTTTTTACCAATAATATTTCCATGCTCATCTTTCTCGTCGATTGTTTTTGCTTTGAATCCATACTGGGTACGATGCGCTTCATCAACGATGACAATAATATTTGCCCTATCCGACAACTTTGGATAAACATTACCTTCTTCAGGTTGAAACTTTTGAATTGTTGTAAATACAACACCGCCCGATGCTACATTCAACAATTTTTTCAAGTGCTCTCTACTTTCAGCTTGAATAGGGTCTTGTCTGAGAAGCTGCTTCGACGCTGCAAAAATATCGAACAACTGATCATCAAGATCATTTCTATCGGTGATGACTAAGATGGTCGGATTATTTAATGTTAGAATAATCTTCCCCGCGAAAAAAACCATCGAGAGCGATTTACCGCTTCCTTGAGTATGCCAGATAACCCCGCCTTTACGATCCCCAATAGGCTGAGCGCTTACACTGTTTAAATTATAATTTTCCGGGGACTCCATTATTTTGAGAACTTCAGCGCTTCTTTTTGCAAAATAACCAGATGCCCTCAAGGTAGATTCTACCGCTTTATTCACTGCATAATATTGATGATAATGCGCCAACATCTTGATTGTTTGAATGGATGTGATGTTGGTTTCTTTATCTTTTATCTTCAATTTGTCGAAGACGATAAAATGCCGGACAAGATCAAGCAATGTCTTCTTGTTCAGCATTCCTTTAATCAGTACCTCCAATTGGCTTACAAGCTTGGATTCATCCTTTGTACCGTCTATAGACTTCCAAGCCATAAAATAAGTGTAACCAGATGATATGGTACCAGCTTTTGCCTCTAAACCATCAGAGATCACTATGAAACCATTGTAATAAAAAAGAGTGGGGATTTCCTGTTTATAGGTCTGAATCTGTCTAAATGCCGAGCCTAACGTTGCTTGCTCATCTGCTGGATTCTTCAATTCGATGACCGCCAGAGGAATTCCATTGACAAAAAGAATAATATCAGGTCGTTTGTTTACATTACCTTCGACAACTGTGAACTGATTAACAACGAGAAATTCGTTGTCTTCTGGATTCTCAAAATCAATGAGCCAGACAAGATCGCCTTTCTCGATACCGTCTTTTTGATAACTTACCTTTATTCCTTCGGTAAGCATCCGGTGAAAGGCTTCGTTGTTTGCAATGATCTCTTGTAACCGAAAGCGCTGAATCTGCTTGATAGCATCGTCCTGTGCATCGACCGGAACACTTCCATTGATAGTGCGCACCGCCTTTGTCAGTCGATCGAGCAGGAGAACATCCTCAAACGATTTCCTTTCTGCTCTTGCTCCGTCTGGTGCTATCTCAGGACCGGATACGTATTTATAACCTTGATCTTCCAATAGTTTTATGGCGAACTCTTCTATCTCGGATTCTGTTATACGCCTCATAATTTCACCCTTACCTCTCCGCTCATTAGTTTTGGCAGCAAAGTATCACGAAGTTTTTCAAGGGTGCGGATTTGCGTTAATAAAAAATCGTGATTCATATAAAATCATACTTCCTGTATTTTCCCTTTGTAAGTTTCTGGAAATATCTTTGCAAGAGTTTGTAACGATAATTTTATTTTTTCAGACGAAAAAAGATTGGACTTCTCTTCAAGCTTCTTTTTCCATACTTTATCATTTTTAATGTAATCAATAATATTACCGATACTTAAATCTTTTTGATTTTTTATCAAATCAAGAGCTGCATAATCTACTGTTGTTATAAGTTCCAGTTCACTATTTCGTTGATATTTAAACTGCTTTAGCCACTCAAGAGCATCATCGAATCCATATCTGTTAATATATTTTTCAGCATCCTTATATTTTTCCCCTCTCTTGAAATGAGTTTTATCTACAGCTTCAATATATTTATTTTTTTCTGCAATCTTTTCGGGACCTTTATACCTTATGGAAGGATTGTAAGGACCAGCAGCCATCTTGGAGTATTCCTCGAGGACATTAATTCTCATATGTCTTTTCACGAGATACTCGCCTTTCGTAACTCTCATCCTGTCTGCCAGAAAATCATCATCCGACAT
The DNA here is from genome assembly GCA_035390885.1 of Bacteroidota bacterium. GTDB lineage: Bacteria > Bacteroidota > Ignavibacteria > UBA10030 > UBA10030 > JAOAFT01. Next base: position 3,199 of record DAOOUW010000031.1, read on the forward strand.
TACCGAAACAATACCAGAGAAAAGTACTGACTCTTTAAAAGGACTTATCTTCTCGCTAGCTATAATTCTTACCTCTCCGCTCATCAGTTTTGGCAGCAAAGTATCACGAAGTTTTTCAAGGGTGCGGATTTGTAGTCTATTACATAAAATCTTCCTGATAATTGGATTTGAAATAGTAGCAAAAAGGTCAAGCTTATTATTTGCAGGTATATGCATCTTAATTCCTAATGTTTCTACTGGGCTTAAATTCGCTTGCGCAGTCCCTTTGGCCATTTCTTCCAGAAAATGCTTTGTCCTATTAATTCTAAAGAACGCGTATGTGTATGCGATATCTCTAGGATTCTTAGGAATAAGTTTCGCGACTCGCTGATTCAATAAGGCGTTATTAACATCAACAATACAACACCTTCCAACATTACCTGTAAGCGACAGCAAAATATCTCCAGGTTTCAAATAACAATAGTTAGGCATTTTTGACGGGATATAATTTATCTTATCAGTCTTTGAAACATCTAAACACCCATCTTGTACAGATTTAATTGTTATTAAGTGATATTTACCATATTCAGTAAATGTTTCTGACTTAAATGCGAAACCTGGAAGAATACATATCATATCGGCCAGAGTCCCTTCTTCCCACCCTTCATCCGCCTCCTCTATAAACCACTGCCGAAACAGCGTTTCTGCCATCTGCTCCAACGTCTTGTTTTCCCGGTTAAGCAAGTCTATCTTGTCATCAAGGCTCCCAAGCACAGAGGCGATGGCGCGCTGTTCTGGGAGGGGAGGAAGAAGAATAGAATATCGAGAGATGCTCGTTCCACTAATATTCTCTTGGGCACTATTACTATCTATATTGTTCTGAATAAATGCCTGAAAATCTTGACCCTGTATTGAATAATACACGAATTTCTTATCTGTGTTGTTTTTAGGAACTATTTTCGCTACCCGTTGATTCACAATTGCAGCTTTATTTTCATTTAATCTGCCAATTTTGCCAATAGTAGCACCAGTCATAGCAATTACAAAATCATCTTTCAATATTTTATACTTTTCTAGTTTTTCAGAGTCATAGTAGGCTAAATCAACTTTCATTGAATCATAAATATCTATATATGGTGGATTGATGTCTGTAATTTTTATTACAGGAATTCCTTCGTTTCCAAAATGCTCACTTTTAAAAGCAAAACCAGGAACAATTTCTGCAACCTCTGCCAGCTTACATTCCCGCCACCCCTCCGGTATCCTGTCACTCATCAATCGGCTCCTTCTCTACACAGATCGAGGTCGAGTACCGATAGTCCTTTTCCTTTCATACGGTATGCACAACGCTTGTGCATATTCCGATAGGTATGCACAATTTTATTATTTTTTTGTGCGCTTACGATAGGTCTTGCATAAAAGATGTGCATTTCATTACTTTTTGAATAGTTCATACAGACCTTTATTCTTGAAGATAAACTCGTTTCCGACCTTCTCCTTTTCAAGTATCCCCATTTCTACCAGTCTATTTAGATATTTACTTGCAGTATTCCTTGATGAGGCGATCCCCTGCTCTACAAGAAAGGCATATTTACAATAGACTTGCGTGAACAGAGTCTCTAGCAGTTCGAAGCTGTATATTTCCGGCGCTTCAGATTGAATCTTCACCTTTGTTTCATTAAATAGTTCAGTTATGGAAGAAATCCTGTCAAGGGTATATTTTGCTGTTTCTTCTACCGCTTTAAGCATAAAGAGTATCCATTCTTCCCAGTTATTCTTCTCGGTTACGTCCAATAATAACCGATAATAATCGTTCTTATACTCGTTGATGTATTTCGATAGGTACAGGACAGGATCTTCCAGTAAATTGTATGCAGAGAGCAGCAGCACATTGATCACTCTGCCTGTTCTACCGTTACCATCTTTGAACGGGTGGATTGCTTCGAACTGATAGTGGAGTATTGCTATCTTTATAAGCGGGTCTATCTCGTCGGATTTTGAGTTGGCGACCGTTATCCAGTTATCCAATTTTTCTAAAATCACATCCCTGCAACATGGCGGCGTGTAAATTCTTCTATAATCATTTCCGATATAGACTAGAAAATCACGGATGCCATCATTTTCATTCTTTATATTCCTGTAAATCTTCTCGATTAATTCTACGGAAAACTCCTTCTTAGATTTTATAACTTCAAATCCATCTACCAATGCCTTCCCATATCTCAATACCTCCTTGGTGTGTGGGTCTGCCTCGGAATCTGCGGTAAAAGCCTTGAAAAGTTTATCATTCGTTGTGAAGACATTCTCAATAGATGAACTGTCTTTTGCTTCCTGAAGGCTCAAAGTATTGATAAATATCTTCGGATTCGGAATTGATGACAGTCTTCCTTTTAATTCTGCAAGTGCCCGATTTGCTTTATTTGCCTGTTCATAGACGCTTAACAGATGCCAATATCTCTCGTCTGGCAAAATATCCGGCAATTGATTATATGGCTCATTAGCGTCAAATTTCATTTTTCCTCCCCCATTTTAATCTTTTTTAGATTTTTTTTTATGACTTCGTTCAGCCGTTCTTCTTCCTTCATTTGCTCTCCCAATTCTGCTTTAAGCTTCGCAAAGCGTTCTTCGAAGTCAAAATCATCCTCATCATCAGGAAGTCCAACATAACGGCCGGGTGTGAGCACATAATCCAATTCCCGCACTCGTTCAAGCGAAGCAGAATTACAAAAGCCCTTTATATCTTCATAATTTCCATTCGGATTGCGCCAGTTGTGGTAGGTAGAAGCGATCCTTTCGATGTCCTCTCTGGAAAGCTCGCGGGTCCTGCGGTTTATAAGATGTCCCAAATTACGAGCATCAATAAAAAGAATCTCATCTCGCCTATTCCTATATTTTCCATTTGCCTTGTTCCTGCTAACAAACCAGAGGCAAGCTGGTATTTGAGTGTTCAGAAATAGTTTTGGAGGAAGGTTAACGATGCAGTCAACAAGTCTATCTTCGATGATTTGCTTCCGTATTTCTCCTTCGCCGGAGGTCTTAGAAGTAAGCGAACCTTTTGCCAGCACAAAACCTGCAATTCCACTCGGCGCAAGATGATAAATAAAATGTTGCACCCAAGCATAGTTTGCATTTCCCTCTGGCGGTACGCCATACTTCCATCTTCCATCTTTTCTTAGTAATTCTCCGCTCCAGTCGCTATCGTTAAAAGGCGGATTAGCCAGCACATAATCCGCTTTTAAGTCTTTATGCGCATCGTTTAGAAATGAGCCTTCATTATTCCATTTGACCTGTGAGCTATCTATGCCCCGGATAGCAAGGTTCATCTTGCACAGTCGCCATGTAGTAAGATTACTCTCCTGTCCATAGATGGAAATATCGTTTACCCTGCCCTGATGTTGGGCTACAAACTTTTCTGACTGCACGAACATTCCGCCAGAACCACAGCACGGGTCAAAGACTCTGCCATTAAATGGTTCAAGCATCTCAACCAACAATTCAACGACACTTCGGGGAGTGTAGAATTGTCCTCCCTTCTTGCCTTCCGCCAACGCAAACTCTCCTAAAAAATACTCGAAGACATGTCCTAGAATGTCAGCGCTTCTGGCTTTTGCATCGCCGATAGCGATATTTCCAATAAGATCGATCAGTCCTCCAAGGTTGGTTGGATCGAGATTCCCCAGCGAATAAACCTTTGGTAGAACTCCTTTTAGCGATGGATTCTCTTGTTCGATGGCATCCATCGCGTTATCTACAAATTTACCAATATCCGGTTGTCTGGCTTTTGACTGAAGATTTGACCAACGCGCTTCAGAAGGAACAAAAAAGACATTCTCGGCTTTGTATTCATCTCTATCTTCAGGATCTGCTCCAGCGTAATCACCATCGCCTTTTTCCAGCTTTCTATGCAATTCCTCAAAGGCATCCGAAATATATTTTAGAAAGATAAGTCCCAAAACAACATGTTTATACTCAGCAGCATCTATATTTTTTCTAAGCTTGTCAGCCGATGCCCAGAGTTGCTTTTCAAGTGGTTCTTCCTGCGCTTTATTATTATTATTTGCCATCTTTATATTCCCTTTGGCGCTGCCTTCGAGAGCCTCAGGCAGCGACTCTTGACGGTGGCTGAGGTGGACAGCTGTCCGTATCAAAGCCACCATGTTAGTTACTGTTCTCTACTATTTTATTTCACTTTACAATTCTATTGCTACCTTTATTGCATAATCTGGGTTAAGGGAGAATGCAAAATTCTCTATATTTCAACAATAAATTTTTATTAACGCCAATTTCCTGCTTCTATGCAACAGATTCATCATAATAAATTTCTGTGCTTTCTAAATGGCTGCATTGGAATCTATTGCAACGATGTTCTGTAGCGATTCCATAATTTTTATCTGACCGAAAGACAAAATGCGGATTATGCAGTAATAGCATTTTCGAAGAAGATTCTCTCTATAATTTGTTCGTGATCATCGAGTGAAATATACACCCTTTGTATAATATTATCAATTCTTGATTCCAATTTGTAATAGCCACAATAGATTCCACTGAAAATATTTTGCACGCAAATCGCGCAAATGGACGCAGATTATAAATTAGAAATGTCCACCTTGATACGCTAACTGAGTTTATCTTTGCTTTCATTGGCGCTGCCTTCGAGAGCCTCAGGCAGCGAATCGGACTGGTAGCTGAGGTGGACAGAAGCAGCATGGTAGCTGAGGTGGACAGAAGCAGCATGGTTGCTGAGGTTCTTGAAGCAACCAGTTTTATCTCTCTTACTTACGATGCTTCTTTTTCCTTTATTACATAATTTAGAACCAGCTTTGTTTTCATTGGCGCTGCCTTCGAGAGCCTCAGGCAGCGAATCGGACTGGTTGCTGAGGTTCGCAGAAGCATGGTTGCTGAGACTCGCAGGAGCATGGTTGCTGAGGTTCTCGAAGCAACCAGTTTTATCTCTCTTACTTACGATGCTTTTTTTTCCTTTATTACATAATCTGGGTTTAATTTCACGTTCTGCGGCATGTAAATGAAGCCCTCGATAAAGTTCGTAATAGTGAATATGCACGAGTCTCGGGGAAAGATAAACGATTTATCAAAGGACAGAAATACAATCTTTTATCCCATCGAGAGAATCTATCAATGTCGGGACAGAAAACATTACAGACATTACTTTCTGCAAACAAACGACTTCAGAGGACCTTATCTTCTCAAAGAACAGTTCAGACAACTCTGGGATTACCGTTCTGAAGCGTGGGCTAGTTAGAAAGCTTCCTTACGATGGCAGAGGTTGAAACCTTACGAAAAATTTGCTCAACTCATTGAACGTTATTGGGATGGTATTGCTGCTTTTTGTAAACCAGAAAATAAAGTCTTTCTCGGATTTGTTGAAGGATTAAGCGCTAAAATTAGAGTCATTCGACGTCGAGCGTATGAACTCCATGATGAAGAATATCTTCGTCTTAAAATCTTAACGTATATGCTACCTGATATTTAATAACTCAATTCTCGCTCTTTCTATCCGCTCGTTTGAGAGAAGAGCCTAAATTTTTTTATTTCGCTTCTTCAGAAACAGAAACATCAGAATATATTGTGCGCTTGCCTCGCGCTACAGAAATCCATTTAGGCGCTGAATCAACCAGTACTGTAACAACACATACCATAATGATTATTGTAAGAAGAAGATTGATGAGTCCCGGCACCCGCGTGCTGGGATTTGCTACCTGTGGCAGAAACAGATTGAGTATATTCATTGTACCTGCGGTGAGCGTTGTTATTGCAAGGAATATTAAAGGGACGATCGTCACCCAGGAATATTTTGCCTTTCCACGATTTATGATGTATGAAGTTCCAATCGTCAGCGCAACTGCAGCCAATAATTGATTGGCGGTTCCAAACATAGGCCAAATTGTTGTAACTGTTCCAGTGTAAATAAAATATCCCCACGCAAGCACAATGAGGAAACTTGCAATTAGATTTCCTGGAAGCCAATTCGTACGACCAAGCGGTTCATAAACTTTCCCAAGCATCTCCTGCAAAACAAAACGACCAATTCTCGTTCCCGCATCAATCGTTGTAAGAATAAAGAGAGCTTCGAACATGATTGCAAAATGGTACCAGTAAGACATAAGAGAAGTCAACCCAGGTATTGCAGAAAAAATTTGAGCCATTCCAACAGCAAGAGATACAGCGCCACCGGTACGGCCGATAATTTTCTCGCCAACTTCAGCCGAAAGTTGCTGAATATTCGATTCTGTAAATCCCATCGCTTGCAGTTGTGGAAGGATAGACTGAAACTTTTCTACAGGAACATTGATCATAAAGTAATCCAACGGAAACAAACTCGACGCAGCAATCAATGCAAGTACGCTGACGAATCCTTCTGCGAGCATTGCTCCAACGCTAATGAACTTCATCTCAGATTCTCGCATCAACATTTTTGGCGTCGTGCCTGAACTTACAAGCGAGTGGAAACCAGATACAGCTCCGCAGGCGATAGTTATAAAAAGATATGGAAACAGCGTTCCTGGTACAACAGGTCCGTTTCCATGGATATAAGAAGTGAAAGCCGGCATTTTCAAGTTCGGTGCAACAATAATGACGCCAACTGCAAGCATTCCAACTACACCCAACTTCATAATTGAGCTGAGGTAATCTCTTGGTGAAAGTAAAAGCCATACAGGAAGCACCGATGCAAGAAAACCATACGCTGCAAGAAGAATCGTCAGTGTTTTATGGTCGAAGGTAAACCATGAAGCAATCGAAGAGGTCGGAATATATTTGCCATAGACTACCGCCAGCGTCAGCAAAATTACTCCGCCGATTGTTGCCTCGACTATTTTTCCTTTCCGAACTTTAAACATCCATATTCCCATAAGAATAGCGATCGGAATGGTCGACGCAATAGTAAAAACTCCCCACGAACTCTCCGCTAATGCATTTACAACCACAAGTCCCAATCCTGCCATTGCGATAATTAGTATAATGAGAATTGCAACCGAAGTGGCTGTTCCACTCACCTTGCCAATTTCTGCTTTCGCAATCTCCGCCAGCGATTTTCCATCGTGGCGAATCGAAGCAACAAGAATAATGTAGTCATGCACTGCGCCTGCAACAACGGATCCTATAACCATCCACAGAAAACCCGGAAAGTATCCGAATTGTGTTGCAAGCACCGGACCAACAAGAGGACCAGCGCCAGCAATTGCCGCAAAATGATGACCAAAGAGTACCCATTTATTCATCGGATAGTAATTCTGTCCATCATACAAACGATGTGCAGGCGTCTGCCTTGCATCATCGGCTACGGCAATTTTCGCAGCAATAAATCCAAAGTAAAAACGATATGCCAACACAAAAAATGCTAAAGCGCCAAGAACAAGCGGAATTGCATTCATAGTTCATCCTTCTTTCTTCAATGACTACAAAAAAATTTACACACAAATCATAATAAGGTTTACAAATGAAATACGTTTTTTATATGATTAATTTTTACCTTCGAACCTGTTTTTTCAATTCCAATGAAATCGAACCGACACGGCTGATCGTCAATATTGTGCTCGAAGTAGTATCCTTCGGCAGCGGCATATAATCGTTCTTCTTTTATTTCTGTCAACGCATCCTCAGGAGTTCCATATCGAGCGGATGTTCTTGTTTTCACTTCCACAAAAACAAGATCATCTCCATCCTTTGCAACAATATCAATTTCAGTATGCTGAAATCGGTAATTACATTCGAGAATTTCAAAACCAAGTTCCTGCAAATATTTTACAGCAAGGCTTTCGCCTTCTTTGCCTAAAGTGTTTTTTTGATTCATAATATATTGTAAGAATTGAAACGAGAAAATTCAATACATCAACGAATAACGTTCAACCGAGATTAAGCAATAGAAAACTTTAATCCAGATTATGCAATAACGGTAGCAATAGAAGTGTAAAGTGAAGTAAAATAATAAAAGGAATAGAAGACCATAACCGAAATAGTGGCTTCGATACGGACTGCCGTCCACCTCAGCCACCGTCAGGAAATCGGTTGCCGAGTAGCCGTAAGGCGTATCGAGGCAACAGACTTTGCAAGTTTCTAATATATTGGATAAACTTTTGGTTCTTTTTTTTAAGAGAAAAGAACAAAGAATGAATAGGGGAATTTTGTAACCGGTGGCTTCGATACGAGCTATTGCTTTACTCAGCCACAATATTTTCCCTATCGCCAAGAGATTTGCAGAAAGTTCTTCGATGAATTTCACACAGTCCATATTTCAATATCGCTTCTCGATGGAAGCGCGTACCATAACCTTTATGCTGAGCAAATCCATATTCAGGAAATTTTTTGTCGTATTCACGCATCATTCTATCACGCGTCACTTTTGCTACAATCGAAGCAGCGGCAATCGTAAACGACAGCGCATCTCCATCAATGATTGTTTTGTATGGAACATCCGATTTACCGAATGAATTACCATCAACCAAAACATACTGCGCCGGCGCCTGAAGTTGTTGAAGCGCTATTTCCATTGCACGATGAGTTGCCTGCAAAATGTTTATTTGATCAATAGTGGTATGATCGACAACTCCAATACCAACTCCAACTGCCTGCTCCATAATAATCGGATAGAGTTCTTCACGCTTTTTCTCAGGTAAGTTTTTGGAATCATCAACGCCTTCGATTATTGTCTCAGGTGGGAAAATAACTGCCGCTGCAACAACAGGTCCCGCCAGCGGTCCTCGTCCTGCTTCATCGATACCAGCAACATACTGTAAACCGTCCTTCCACAAAGTTCGTTCAAAATCCAAACTTATATTGCTCATAGGATTCCCGCTCCTCCGATTATCCCAATCAATCCCACAACCATACCGATTTTGAACAAACTACTCACAGTGTGCATCGTTTTCGAATCAGAAGATTTCCACGAGAGAATTGTTCCAGCGATAAACAATATATTTGCAATAATAACACACACAGTAAAAGCGGAACTATAAATTCCTTTTGCAACAACTACAAACGATAAGAGAATCGTCGCAAAGACAACAATGCTTATAATTATTCGAGAAGGAAAAACTCCATATCGAACCGGCAGCGTGAATGCTCTCTGCAATCGATCGCCTTCCATATCTTCAACGTCCTTCACAACTTCACGAGCTAAATTCGTCAAGAAAGCAAAAGCTGCCGGAACGAGCGCTTGATCAATTTTCATCATTGCGCTTCCGCCATATAGAAACGTCAATCCAGTCATCAATGCAACGATAAAATTTCCAATCAACACTTTTTGCTTCCAATAGTTCGAGTAGAAATAAAGCATGAGAATTGCAAAAAGGACGATTCCAACTGCAAGCCAATGAATCCCCATACTAAAAACAATTCCGAGCAAAGAACAAACAATCCACGCATTCCGAGCTTGCCGAGGCGTAAGTTCTCCAGATGGCAATGGTCTATTCGGTTTGTTAATTTTATCAATCTCGATATCAATGTAATCGTTGAGCGCGTTTGCACCTGCGGCAACACTTGCAGAGCTGCAAGCAGCAAGCAGAACAACTGACAAATCCTCGAGCGTTGCGCCTGAAATCCAACAAGCAATGACGATTGCGAAAAACGTGATCAGCACGTTCACCGGTCGCACAAGATGCCAATATCCATAGAACGACTTAGTTGCCATTACTCACTCGAACATGTAATTTTGCTGTACTGAATGTATCGCCTTTTCCAAAAGCAAGACTGACGCCTAAAAATCCTATCGCTGTATTGAAGCTCACGCCGCCGCCATATCCTACAGGATATCCCGATTGTTTTTTCAATTCTTGCAAATTGTTTTCCGGTTGATAGTAATATCCAGCATCTGCAAATACAAAGAAGTAAGATTTTGGCGCAAATAAAAACCGATATTCCGCACTGCCCCAAATAATTTTCGAGCCGAGGAACTGCCCTTCTCGATAACCTCTCAATGTTGTAGCGCCGCCTAAAAGATACATATCCGTAATATCATTGAGTGATGAAAAAATACTCCTCAGGTGAGCTTCGACTGCCAGAATTTGTCTCGATACGATCCGTTTGTACATTGCTCCATCGAATACAACTTGCTGTGTCGTACTCTTCGATGCTGGTTGCTGGTTCAAAGACGATTGATGTTTCTTTCCTGTGCTGTAGGATGTGTAATAGACATATCCTTCTGTTGGGACATAAAGATTATCTCTTGTATCGAATCGAATCGAGGCTCCTATTGTATTTGTTTGGCTCGACGGCACAATGCTTTTTCCATAACCTTCGATTCCATTGACAGTCGTAATCGAACCAGATGCGCCAACCGAAAATTCTTCTGTAAACATATAGGTCGCTGAAACAGTATAGTAATTGCGAATGTATGTTGAATCTTGCTTGCGCTGTGTAAGTCCAAGAGTAAGATTTATTGGATAGGAAAAAAGCCACGGTTCGTTATAGTGAATTTCCACATCCTGCGTAAGAGCGCGTTCACGCGACCAGCGAATTCCAAGCGAACGGGCTGTGCCAAATAAATTTCCAAACTGCAGAGAAACCAATCCAGTTACATATCCTTTGCTCTTTGAATCCGATGAAGGAACATAGCCAACGACTCCATCAAAGAAGATAGAATTTCCTTCCGTTACCCGAACTTTCAAACCGCCACGAAGAGTTGTATCAGAATGCTGAGAAGGAAAAATAAAAAGCTCTGGCTCCGAAACAGAAGAGAACAATCCAAGTTTATTCAATCGCTTCTGAACAAGTTGTGGAAGCTCAGATGTATACATTTGACGAGGTCGCAGGCGACTCTCACGACGCACAATTTTTTCTTTTGTCGTTTTCAATCCCTCAACTCGAATTTCGTCTATCGTAACTTGCTGGCGTTTCTCAACAAGCAGAACAATTCGCCATCCGATTGTCTGTTTATGTTCTTCACGTGCAAGAGAATCCACAACAATGCGAGCGAATGGAAATCCTTTTTTATCATAGAATGATAAAACATCACGAATATCTTGCTCAAGTATTTCGGGGATAAATGGTTTCCCCGGTACAGTACGACAAATAGATTCCCACATCTCGAAGGTGAACATAGGATCACCAACTAATTCCAGAGAATCCACAACTGATTGCTTTCCTTCATGGATGAAAAATTCAACATCGGTAACTCGTGCGCTTGAGTCATGCAAAATAGCAATTGAATCAATGAACGCATCAAGGAAGCCTTCCTCCGCATATCGTGCAATGAGTCGCTTGCCTGCATCATTGAGTGATTGTTGCGAATAGACGGCGCCTTCTTTTAATGAAAGAACTTGAACCACAGTAGTCGTTGAGAAATATTTATTTCCCTTGCATACAACTGTTCTAAGTGGGAAATTATCGTTCGACCAAAGAGAAGCGCTCAACAAAGGCACAATCATAAAAGTAATCCGCCAAAACCGTCTTAGGAACATTTGCCTATATCCTCAGGCAAGAGCGAGAATGCAACTTGAGTTATGCATGGGATTACCGAATTCTTCCCCATAAATCAAGTAAAGGATACTGCAACCGATAATCGCCAAAACCTGTTTCATCAACAAAAACAAATTCACGATTGAGTTTATAGTAATACCAAATTTCATACGGTTTGGAATCCGACTCAAACGGATGGCGCTCGATATTCTCTGGCGGTCCATACTGAATATAAACCATTCCCATATCTGATTGCCACCCTTCCATAAATCGTGTAAAGTTTTGATTCGCATAGGCAACTCGATCGTAATATTCTTCCATCAATTCATTCCGCGGCGTATTCGGATCAGGATCGAGTTTCTTCCAGAACTCAATGAACAGTTTCCGTTTTTCTTCCTCTGTCGGAGCATTCCTCATCTTATCAATTTCGGATGGCTTTGCGATGTAACGCAATTGCTCAATCGCCTTGTTGATGTCGGTAATCGTCGCTGGTAATCCACGTAATTGTACATAGATTATTCTACTCGAAGCTGCCTTCGGCAACGCAAGGCTGTCTTTTCCTAAGCCAACAGCTTCGATTGTAAGCTTAACTCTATTTGTAGAAAGATTACTTCCATCCATTCCCCAGATTACTTGTGTACGACTTCCCTGCAATTCTTGAGTTCTTGTGAACTGTAAAATTTTTTGATCCTTTTCATTGAAAAACGTTGCTGTAAGAAGAATCGAGTCCAATTGAATTTTCGAATACACTTCAAAGAAAACAGTAAGATTTTGCTCGTCCTGAAGAAATCTTCCGCTGAAATTCGGAATAATATTTATCCGCCCATTTTCTTGCAGCGCTTTACTCACCAACATAATATTGCTAAGACTGAACGTCGGAAGAAAGAAGTTCGGCACACTTACAGGTCGATCCATCTTTACAGTTTTTTTTGACTCATTGTCTATCACTGAAATTTCGAGATTATAACTTCCAGGATCTATATCTTTTGAAAATTGTTGAACAGCGGTTCGACGCGTCGACACAGTTTCAGAAAAATTCTCAGCCTCAAGCGATATTCGCCGCGTAAGGCTCCATACTTGCTTTACCGAATCTTTTAACGACAGTATTACATCTAACGAAGCAATATATCTATTATCTTTCTTTATAAATGTTACTTCCGAGTACGGAATTTGAAGGTAGATGTTTGCAGCTGTTTTTCCAGCTGAATCCGATTCAAAGCAAAGCATGTCAAGGAACAATTGCATCGGCGGCGGTTGTTGCGGGCTTTGTGCAAACGCCGAATGAGTAACGACAACAAAGAGTAAAAATGAGAAAACAAAAAAACGTCCTCTCTTCAAAATTTTGCCATCCATACTTTTCATATCACACTTCCTCCTGTAATAATTTTGCCTCAAGATCATATTCTGCAGCAGCAGTAATATGCGCCGTAATAAAAGAACCAACATGGATATCTTTATCAGAATATACGACGACTTCCTGATCTATTTCCGGCGCATCCCATGCTGTTCGTCCAATTGCATAATCATCTTCAACTTCATCAATAAGTACTCTTACATTACTATCGAGAAGCGATTCGTTACGCCGCAATGAAATACTTTGCTGGAGTTTCATCAACGCATCGAGTCGTTCCATTTTTACATCTTCAGGAATTGGATCGCCCAATTCATAAGCTGCAGTACCTTCTTCCTGCGAGTAAGTAAAAACTCCAAGTCTGTGAAATTCCATTTCCTCAACAAAATCATACAACTGACGAAAATCATCTTCCGTTTCATCTGGGTATCCAACAATTAGAGTTGTGCGAATGGCAATATCTGGAATTTCTTCCTTTAATTTGTAAAGTAGTTCTTTGGTAGCGCGCGCGGAAATACCGCGCCGCATCGAACGCAAAACGGAATCAGAAATGTGTTGAATCGGAATATCAATATAGTGGCAAAGTTTTTCGCAGTGTTGGAATGCATCAATAAGGTCGTAGGGAAATTGCGACGGATACGTGTAAAGCAATCGAACCCATTGAATGCCGTCAATATGATTCAGCTCTTTCAATAATGACGCAATTTCCCGTCGACCATAAAGATCGATTCCATAGAAAGTTGTATCCTGTGCAATGACAATTAATTCTTTAACGCCTTGCTCGGCAAGATTCTGGGCTTCAAGAATCAAATCTTCTTTTGGAACGGAACGGTGTTTTCCACGAATTAGTGGAATAGCGCAGAAGGAACACGAATGATCGCATCCTTCTGAAATTTTTAAGTACGCATAGTGCTGCGGTGTTGTGATAATTCGTTGACCGACGAGCTCGTTCCGATACTTTGCGCCAACAGCCGATAGTACTCTATCGAATTCATTCACACCAAAAATTTCATCAATCTCTGGAATCTCGGTCTGTAACTCATTTCGGTATCGCTCAGAGAGACATCCCATCACAACGACAGAGCGAAGCTTGCCTTCTTTCTTTCGTTCTGTAGCCTCAAGAATTGCATCGATAGATTCCTGTTTTGCATCCTGAATAAATCCGCAGGTATTGATGATAACAGTATCCGCTAGAGCAACATCGTTTACTAATTCAAGGTGAGAATTGTTGAGGTGTACAAGGAGATGCTCGGAGTCAACAACATTTTTGGGACAGCCGAGAGTTACAACGCAAACTTTTCTTTTGTTGGTCATTGAACAGCATCGTGTAATTAAGATAACACAATAAAATCTATGTAAAGATACACAATTGGCGCTATGAAAACCAGACTATCGAAACGATCGTATACACCGCCATGCCCCGGCAGAATCGAAGAAGAATCTTTTACGCCGGCATCGCGTTTAAATCGAGATTCTATTAAATCGCCAAGCTGACCGAATATTCCAATTAGCGCTCCAAGGATAAGCGCATGGTGCATTGCCAGATAATCAAGGAAAAAAATCTTTGCGACAATCATTGTGCCGACAGCAAAGACAAAACCAAACACTGCTCCTTCCCATGTTTTTTTAGGACTAACACGCTCAAACAACCGATGCTTTCCAAGCCAAGTTCCTCCAAAGTATGCCGCTGTGTCGCACATCCAGATTGAAACAAACACTGCCGCAACGGTAAATCCACCCCAATGTTGAATTTGCAGCAACTGCTCATCATTTGGAAAACCGACTCCAAAGAATTTATACGCAGGGAAACCGTACGGAAATAATTCTCTTGTAAAAATCAGAGTACCAAAGCATAACGAGACGATCAACATTCCAACGACGGTAACAGCAACATTGATAATCGGCGAACCTTTTTGTCGGAATAACTCACAGAGCATTATTCCAAGAAGGAATACAAGAAGAATGACTGTAAAAAGTTGATGCTGTGAGAACATTGCAAGATGAATACCTCTCTCTGCAAAAAATTTATAGATATCTAATTGCAATCGCTCGTACACAAACACTCCATTGATCAAAAATCCGCCAATGAGTCCAACTGTTTTAAGAGGGAACGCGCCTTTTCGCTCCGCAAGTTTGTACCATTCGTAGAGCGAGAGTGATGAAATAATTGCAACGAGAGCAAAGAAGAAATATCCGCCTTCCATCACAAGCCAAAGGATGAGCGGAATTCCAACTACAGCAACAATGATACGAGGTAAAAGTTTATCGAACGTAGCCATAAAATTTTTAAGTATTCTTTTCATTTACTGGTTGTGTAGCATGAAGATATATTCTAAATGTGAAGTAAAAAATAAATCCGACAAAGACTATCTGAAGGAGAAGAAATGGAATGCTTGTTGAACCTCCGCTTGCGGCAAGCGATGAATCAACATCATAGCCCAGGTAGATTGCAAAAATCGAAATTGCATTATTTAAAAAGTGAGCGGCAATTGGGAGTAACATTGTACCTGAACGGTACCGAAGTAATCCGAGGAAGATACCGATACCAATAAGAGGGATAATGTCAAAAGGATTTAAATGGAAGATTCCGAAAATGGCGCCAGAAAGAACAGCAGAAGTAAACGGAGTAATCACATGCTCAAAGGAGCGTTGAATAAGTCCGCGGAATAATGTCTCTTCAATGATCGCTGGTACTACTGCCACAACGCATAGTACAACGATCAGTTCAGGTATTGAATTCGCTGATGTAATTGCTTTCGTCATTTCCATTAACATTTGTTTCAGTGGTTGGAAAAATTCTTCAATAGAAACCGGCATAGGAATAAGGTCTTGCAAAGCGCTATAGATTTCACATATCCATTGAAGCGCAAGGAGCGAAAGCAAACCAAACGTCGATTCTTTTAACTTTGGAACACGCATAGGAAAAACGTCGCGAAGATTAGGCGACAGTAGTTTTGCAAACAGAATCGTTGGAAGAAAAATAAAAATCGTCTGTCCAATAACAGCAGACCAGCGAACCACTGTTGGATGAAGAAGCGGTAGCATAAATACTGTAGACATATATAGAGACAAAAACCCGCCGCCAATTTGATAAAGAATGAAAATACACACAAGCGCCACTGCGGCAAAAAGAAACGGATGAATATTGTGTTGTTCTACAAAAGAGAGCTTGGGTTCGTTCTTGAATTCAATTTGTTTTATTGGTTGAACAGGTTGTTCCATATCATTTCATCCTTGCGTTTATGCTTGCAGATAAGAGAGGAAACATTATTTCATGGTGTCCAATAAAATAGTAACCTTTCCCTCCATCCTGGGTTGGTCGCTCTACAACATTTTTTTGCGAACGATAGTGACGAATCATATCGAATGTTGCAGTTGTAAACCCTTTTGCAGGATAACCAAGATTGCGTGCAACTGTCAATGCTTTCAAAAATACTTCCGGCATAATGACCGCAGAACCAAAATTCAATACAACTCCACCACCCTGCAAATCTTTTACTGAATTGATGAACACTTTGAAATCCCGGAAACTCATTTCACCAGTCGCAGCGCCGCTCATACTTGGTTGTTGATGAATAATATCGGTACCAATTGCAGCATGGACTGTTACTGGTACATCGAGTTCATAACACGATGATAGTAAACTATAGCGGCGAAATTTCCCTTTGGCATTAAGAATTGCTTTCCCCAAAGTTTCGCCATATCCACAATCAGAAGATTCCATTCCGGCAATAAGAGCGTTGTTGATAAAATCGCCTGTCTCTTTTGCCATTCCAAATGTTCCATCGAGCAAAGCGGAAGCTACATCTTCCGATGTGTGTCCCCACATCGCCATTTCGACATCGTGGATAGCAGCAGCACTGTTCATTGCTACATGCGTAATAACGCCTTCTTTCATCAAATCAATAATAAGTGGACTACAACCGACTTTAATAACGTGAGCGCCCATCATCAGGATGACAGGTTTTCCTTTTTTGCGTGATTTGAGGACATCATCAACAAGCGCTCTGAATTGTTCCCCAACAAGAATATGTGGTAACGAATTATAGAATTCTAAAAAACTTGCATCTTTCTTTACTGTTTGAGCAAACGCTCGAGGACGAACTTTGCTTTTCCGCTTAGTAACAGAAATTGTTCTAACTTTTTCTAAACTTTGTTGGTGATACTTTGCCATTGAATAAGCCTTTATTTTACTTTAGCCGTAATTGGTTCTTGTACGCCATGATACTCACGCAATTCGGCATTGATAGAACCAACCACAATTTTTGTATTCACTTTCACTGGGATTTTTTTCTCATCATTCGTAAGCCAGATAAGAATTCGTCCTTCATTCTTGAACAAACCACCTTCTTTTACCAACGGCTCAACAATAAATGTATCAAATGTTCCAGCGCTCACCGATACGCGTTCAAACCCGAGAAATTTAACCGCAAGTAAATATGTAGAATCTTTATAAAAATTGTTGAGATATATTTTTTCTCCTGGTTTGAAATGTGAAAAATCAAGCGTACGAACATAGAAGAACGCCGAAACAGCATCGTACACATAATTTGGAGTACGATAATTTCCTTTTTCAGTATATGCGATATGATTGATCTGATCGAACCAGGCTTCAAAGTCATTTTTGTAGCTACCTTCACGGAGTCGCTGGGTAAATCGCCATGGAAACATTCCCTGATAATCGATAATAGTTTCGTACAAATCATCTACTTTATAAAACCAGGAAAAAGTTGGCGTAGATTGAACCGTGGCTACAATCCTATAGCAATCACGTTCGCCAAATCGTATTATGCTATCAACTAAAAAAACTGCCTCGCCAGCTGTGATAAAACTATACTTAACATCGAAGACGAGCTTCTCTCCAACAGTAAAAGCATTATGCTGGATAACGCGTAAACTCTCAGGTTCCGTTTGTGCATTTGTAAACGAAATATTTAATAATAGTAAACAGCATACTAAAAGCAATCCTCTACAATGATTTTCCATAAAGGTTTTAACCTTGATTCCTTTCTCTTTGTATTAGCGTAACTACTGCTTTTTTTACCTCTTCCACCTCAATTTGATCCATACAATCATTGCCACGACAATTTCCATTATGACATTTTTTACACTGATACGGATCGGGAACAAAAATTATTTTTTTTTCTGTAAGCGGTCCCCAGCGCGTCGCACTCATAACCCGCACCGGAGGATAGAATCCTACAACAGGCGTTCCAACGGCTGCAGCAATATGCAAAGTACCTGTTGAATTTGCAACAACAACGCTTGCAGTTTGAAGAAAACCAGCGAATACTTTTATAGACACATTACTGATGAATGGAATAGCTGTACGATGAGAAAGTTCACAAACAGTACGAACTATAGACTCTTCTTTCGATATTCCACTGACAACAACTTTGATATTTTCCGCAGTAAGTTCTTGTGCTAAAGATCCAAGCCGTTCTATCTTCCATTCACGAGCTGAACCGCCGCTTCCAGGATGAATCACTACAAGCAAATCATCCTCTTTAATGCCTAATTCTTTTCGCAGTTGATATCCCTGTTTTTTTTCTTCGTCGTTTAATTCCAACGTAACAGTAACATTTTCCGGAAGAGAACAACCAAGTGGTTTTAGCAATGATAAATTATAAACCGCTTCGTGTTTGATAGCATACTTTCGATGCTCGTAGATGCGGCGATTTAGAAGGAATGAATACCAACGATATCCTGTACCAATACGAAGAGGAATCCCTGCACACCACAATGCAAAAGCTAAATAAAACCGAGGATATACGAGTACGGCAGCGTCAAAATTCCCTTTTTGCAAAATGCGCACAAGTTGAAAAAGCGGTAATCGTTTTCCTTCAGAATCGCATGTCAAAACCGACGAAATGCCAGATTGCCCTTCTACAAGTTCTTTTGTGTATTCCTGCACTAACATTGACACTTCAATGGATGGAAAATTTTTCTTTAATACATCAACCATTGGTAATGTAAGAATGAGATCGCCAATGCGATCGGTACGAACAAGTAATGCTTTTTTGATGCGTCTATTTTCCACAAATTTCTTTCATGTTCTTTTCTGTTCCTTTATTCTACATCGAGATCAACTTCATCAATTGGGACATCCCAGTGCGCAAGTACGATTTCAAACCTTCGCTGTTCTTCGCGGCAGTACGTTTCCTGATCAGGGAACAACATTCTCGCAATAGCGCTCTCATCGAAACCATCATTCAGGCATTGGATACTACGCCACACAATGGTTACCCGATAATCCCAGCGGCACTCCTCAGTGTTATGGAAACGCGGTTTATCCGCCGTGATAGAAAGTATCCGCCCAATTTCCATCTGGTGTTTCAATACAGGATAATGATTTTTTCGATAAAGTCGTATGAACTCATCTGCATATCCCCACTTTACTTTATAGTAATATTCCACAACAAACGGCTTGTCTGCCATAGAAAATTCCTCCTTAATTTATAAATTCTTCCGCTCAACAGCGGGTTCCTGTTGACTGATGCAATGCAAAGTTCCAAGTCCCCACAACAAATCAATACAATCGATACCAATAACTTTTCGATTGGGAAATTCATTCTGTAAGATCGTAAGGGCAGTCAAATCATTTACATCCTGAAATGTCGGCACAACTACAAATCCATTTCCAATAAGGAAGTTTGCATAACTCGCTGGCAATCGCTGTCCATCGTAGTAAATTGGTTGTGGCATTGGCAACTCTACAATGCGAAACGGATGATTCTTTCGGTCGGTAAGCGTTTTAAGTAATTGTAGATTTTCCTGCAATATTTTGTAATTCTCATCTGCAGGATCTTGTTCCACGACTGTAACAATAGTAGATGAATTAACAAACCGCGCAAGGTCGTCAATATGACCATCCGTGTCATCGCCAACAATTCCATCGCTCAACCATAAAATTTTTTCCTGCCCATAGAACTCTTTAAGGTATGTTTCGATCTCTGACTGAGAGAGATGGGGATTTCGGTTTGGATTGAGAAGACATGCTTTCGTTGTCAACAAGCATCCATCGCCATTGACATCAATTGAACCGCCTTCCATAACGATACCGGGAGAAAATACAGGGAGATTTCTTTCTTTAGCAATTTTGGTTGGCACAACATCATCAAGATCGAATGGCGGATACTTTCCACCCCACGCATTGTAATTCCAATCAACCACTGCAAGAGGATGCTTCGCAGAAGGATTTACGACAAATGCCGGTCCATAATCTCTGCACCACGCATCATTCGTTGGAATGAAATGAAGTGTAAATCGCTCGGGAGAAACATTTGCTTTCATCAACCGCTCTTTAACATCTTCAGCCATTGCTTCATCCACAACATTGATGTGAACATGCTGAAAATTTGTAATTGTACGAACAATGTTTGTGTAGATGTAAGGAATTGGTTCGAACTTCCCCGGCCATGATTCTTTTTTATGAGGCCA
>DAOOUW010000031.1:23480-26098 GCA_035390885.1 Bacteroidota bacterium
CGTGCTTGCGACAAATGAACTCCCCCAGAATGTCTGATTGCCTTCATGTCCAACACGATTCACAGCAACCAATGGAATGCCATTTGCAATCGCATGGGATCTCTGCATTGTTTGCCATGCGTTCCTTTGGTTCTCCTTTACTTCTTGACGTTCACCATCAGCCCAGCCAATGGCAGTTGGATAGAAAAGAATTTCCGCTCCGTGTAATGCCATAATTCGAGCAGCTTCTGGAAACCATTGGTCCCAGCAAATCAACACGCCAATGTTTCCAACTTTTGTTTTAAAAACCGGAAATTCGAGGTCGCCTGGTACAAAGTAAAACTTTTCATAGTATGATGGATCGTCAGGAATATGAATCTTCCGATATTTGCCACAGAAAGAACCGTCGGCATCAAGAACTGCCGCCGTATTATGGTAAAGTCCTTCCGCTCTTTTTTCGAATAGCGATGCCACAATAACAACATTATTATCACGCGCAACTTTTTGCAAACGTTCTGTTGTCGGTCCCGGTATTGGTTCCGCTAAAGCAAAAGGTTCATAAGCTTCCTCAATGCAAAAATATTTCGACGAAAAAAGCTCCTGCAGACATACAATTTGAGCGCCTTTCTTTGACGCTTTTACAATGCCTTGAATCGCTTTTTCGATATTTTTTTCTTTATTCTCCGTACAACTCATCTGAACATAACCGATGTGTACTATTCGTTCTTCCATACACAATCCTTTATTCAGGTTTTAAAATGATCCCAAGACTCTCTTGACTACTAATTTTTGTGAGGAGCGGTTTTGAAAATTGTAGATGACGTACAAATTGTAATTCCTCAACCGCTGGCTGGCGTGATAGCCATCGCCAATCCACGAAACCAATTTGCTGAGCAGAATCAACAGTAAAATATCCTACACGAAACGACGTTATATTTTGAAAGAAGTGCGAACCTTGCGAGGGCGTAACCTCAATATCAGAAAATCCACACTCGACAATGACGCCAACGCCTGCAATTTGATCCCACGTTACTGGAATTCCCAACCATGGATCGAGACTTCCCCATCTTCCAAAGCCAATAAGAATATATGGGCGTTTTTGATTCTGCAATTTTCTATTGAAGTATGCAACCTCCGACGCTGTCATTTTCGTTTTCGCACGATCGAAAGAATCAGGATTGACCATCACAATATCATACACATCGTCGACAATTCCATTTCCAAGCGCTTGCTGACTCTTACAAATCAAATCCGCATCATCAACAACATCAATCCGAACATTTTCAGTTTCAGGACTTAATACTAATGGACGAATCTGGAGTAACGCAAATTCTTTTGCGCCGCGTCCATTCGGAGACATATTAACAGCAAACTCCAGTTCAACCTGCGTGCCCATCCCCCACGATCCGATATCAAGAATTGTTGCTGCAATTTCTGGTAACGGAAAAGACCTTTGCCGCAGCATCGGTACAAATGTAATGAGTCGCTTCCCTTCCCGAGTCATTCCATCGTAGACAGCATCCTCATCAGCAACATAGGTAGAGACAACATTCGTCAATGCACCGTCATCTTCAGCAACCGATACATCGTAACGTTTGAGTAAGACATCAGGAGTTTCATGGTTCACATGACTGAACGATGCAGTAACATCGAGCGCCAGAAATTCTTGCTGAGCATTCCGTAATGTATCGCGCGTTGTAGAAAATTGTGTAAGATGACGCGGATAGCGAGGACAAAATTGAATGGAATTCCAGCCTTCCACTACGGTGTATCCTAATCCAACTGCTACATACACAATTCCATCATTTGGTTTTTGAGGCGGAATTGGATAGAAGTTGTACGACTTTGCGACTCCGGCAAAATCCGGATAAAATCGCTCGGCATGATGTCTGCCAACCATACGCTGAACAATGACAGCCATTCTCTCTTCTTCGAGATGGTACGGCGTTGCCTGCATATAATCTCTGGCTCGCTTAAAATATGTAGAAGCGTACACAAGTCTAATGCTATCGAGAAGTTCTTGAAGCCGAACTTTTTTATCAGGATTATTATTGGGAATCATATAGGTATGGTACACACCGGCAAACGGCTGGTACTGAGAATCTTCCAACAAACTGGAAGAACGTACAGCCAATGGAACATCAACGAGATCCAAATAATCCTCTAACTTCCGAACAATTTCAGGAGGGAAAAAAGGCGCTTCGAGAAATCGTTTAATTATTTCTTCATCCGAGATTTCTTCAAATAAAATATTCGAAAGTTTGTTCTCATGAATAAATCGGTCAAAAACATCCGTAGCAATAACGATTGCCGATGGTACTGTAATTTCAACTCCATCGAATTTATTTTGCAATCCATAATTCGTGATCAGCTTATTCAAAAATCCTAAACCACGCGCTTTACCGCCAATAGAACCTGTACCAACGCGAGCAAAACTCAACGACGGATCAAATGTATCTTTTGAGAATTCCGTCATCACTCCGCGTTGAAGTTCTTCTTTGTAACGTTTAAGCGTATCAATAATATCGTTCCGCAATGCTTCAATGGATGGGAAATCCGTTACTTTTCGCGGGCGAAGTTTGTAGGCAAGCCAGAATTCCGTTCGCGCCTTAAGCCAATTTGAAAAATGATTTCGCTCG
>DAOOUW010000032.1:0-24157 GCA_035390885.1 Bacteroidota bacterium
TTGGTTTGAGTTCAGTGGTAACTCAATAATACGTGCGTGAAGTTATAAAATATTTATACTTTTGTCAAGGTTTCTTCATTTTTTCGTTAAAAAATATCTTCTACTCAAAATCGTGTTCAAAATAATCAGTTGCTAGATTTCCTTTGGTTTTTTGTGCAATTGCCGCATCAAGACGACGAGCGAATGCTTTTGCGGCATCATAGCCATAACGCTTAAGAAGGTAATCCAATGCTACAACTTCAACGATAACAGTGATATTTTTACCAGGGAATATCGGAAGTTTAATGTGAGGTAATGGGACGTTAAGAATTGAAAACGAACCGTGCTCTAAACCAGTACGAGTATACTCCTCATCTTGCTTCCAATCCTCAAGTTCTACAATAATTTCTATACGTTTTTGATGACGAATGGAACGTATGCCAAAAATTGCCCTCACATCAACAAGCCCAAGCCCTCTTATTTCCATAAAATGCTTTACAACATCCGAGCCAGTTCCAATCAGAATACCTTCGCCTTTCCTGACTATCGTCACTACATCATCAGCAACGAGCCGATGGCCACGTTCCACAAGGTCTAAAGCGACTTCACTCTTTCCAATTCCAGAACGTCCAGTTAGCAGTACGCCAACTCCATATACATCGATAAACGAGCCATGGAGAACCGTTTGCGGAGAAAATTGATCATCTAAAAAATCTCCTAGGAAATAAACAAGCTTTGTTGTTTCAAAGGGAGTTTGGAATACAGCTACTTTTTTATCCGTAGCAATTCGTATCAGATCATCTTCCAGCACATTATCGCTCGTAATAATAATACATGGAATGTTAAAGCGAAGGATCGTTTCAAACGCAATAATACGCTCTGGCTTGCTCAAATGGTTAAGGTACTGCATTTCAGTATTGCCAAATATTTGAACGCGATCATAAGTAAACAATTCGATAAAACCAGCAAGAGCAAGACCAGGACGATGAATGTTCTTATCATGAATTTCCTTATCGAAGCCAACTCCACCATTGATATTTTTTAACTTCAAGCGTTCCTTATTCACCTCATAGAGGAACCCAACTGTTATACTACTTTTTTGAGTCTCTTTCATATTAGGCAAGGGCATACTCTATCCTTTTACCAAGTTACGAGTCGCCAAAACTTTCTTGCGATTCTTTGAATGAAGTTTATCCTTGTATTTCTTTAGCTGTACCATCACTTTTTTTACTGCTTGATCAATGGATTTCTGAAAATCATTTGATTTGACAACAGAAGTTAAAACATGACCGTAGACATGAATCGAAACCTCTGCAACTTTCACTGAATTCGTAGCGGATTCGAACGATAGAATAACATCAGCTCGCGTAATACCATCGTAAATGGATTCCAATTCTGCAACAGCAGCTTCAGCATATTCGACTAACTCATCTCGTGCTTTGAAATGTCGTGAAGTAACTTTTATCTTCATAGCATTATCTCCTTGTTAATAGTTTATGGTTACGCTTTGGGGTGAGCTTTTTCATACACTTTCTTTAGCTGTTCTGTGGCTACATGCGTATAAATTTGCGTCGTCGAAATAGTTTCATGACCAAGGAGCTCCTTTACCGCACGCAAATCCGCTCCTCGATTCAATAAATGCGTTGCAAAAGTGTGCCTGAGAACGTGCGGACTCTTCTGCTGCAGCTCTGATACTCTTGAGATATATTTTTTAACCATTGCCTGCACTGCTTGAGGATACAGTCTCTTTCCATTCTTTGCAATGAATAGCGGAGTTTCGTTCAGTCCATTATCGCGAATATCATCTCTTACCGAAAGATATTCTTGAATTGCAGAAATCGCCTTTCTTGTAACTGGAACAATGCGCTCTTTATTCCCTTTTCCTAAAACTTTTACAACACCCTCCTCAACGTCCAAATCTCCAATATTTAATTGAAGCAACTCGCTCAACCGAACTCCCGAGCTGTAAAATAATTCTAAAATAGCTGCATCTCGTTTTCCCACAAGCGTCTTGCGATCCGGCTGTTGAAGCAAAAGTTCCACTGAAGATTCATCGAGAACAGAAGGCAGCCTTTTTGCCCGTCGCGGAGTTACTAACAATAATGTTGGATTTGTATGAACAATGTTGTGCCGTTTAAGATACTTGAAGAATGATTTTAGCGACGCAATTTTCCGTGCAACACTCGTCGCTTTTAATCCAGAATCCATCAATTTACCAACATACCGACGCAATACCTCTTTATCTACTTTATCGAACGACAAAACGTTTTCTTGATGAAGATACGATAGAAATTTCATCAAATCAGTTTCATAGGAAGTGATAGTATGGCGCGAATAATTCCGCTGAACTTCAAGATACCCTAAATATTGACGCAGTACTTGTTCCATGGATTATGCCGATTCAGCTAAATTATTTATTTGCAGAATTTCGTGTTTGCACTCGGGACACTGAAGATACTCACCTTTTGCCTGCGACGTTTTGAGAACCATATAAGGATTTTGGCACTCAGGACAGACTTGATTCACTGGTTTATCCCACGACGCAAAATCACATTCTGGATAGCGGGAGCATCCATAGAAAATTCGTTTGCGCTTTTTTGTCCTCCGTTCAACAAGACTTCCTTCCTTACATTTTGGACATTGGATTCCTGTTGTAATAGGTTTTGTATTGTTACACTTCGGATAATTCGAGCAGCCAAGGAACGTGCCAAAACGACCGCTCTTTACAACCATTTCTCCACCACAGAGTTCACATTTTTCCCCAATGTGATGTTGATATAGCTCGGCTTCTTCTTCAAGAGGACGCGTATTTTTACATTCTGGATAACCCGAACACGCCATAAATCTACCATTTCTTCCCCACTTGATAATCATTGGCTTTCCACAAAGTTCGCATAGTTCCTGAGTTTCGGTTTGCAAAGCACGCTTAATCGTCGCTGCCTGACCAGTCGCTTTTTCTACAGCATGTTTGAATGGCTCGTAAAAATCTTCCATGACTTTCTCATATTTATTTTTTCCGGAAGCTATTGTATCCAGTTCCTCTTCCATTCTTGCAGTAAATCTAACATTAAAAATATGTGGAAAATAAGTTACAAGAAGTTTATTGACTTGCATTCCAAGTTCGGTTGCATAGAGTTTCCGATCTTTTTGCTCGACATATTTCCTGTCAATAACTGTAGAGACAATGAGCGCATAGGTGCTCGGTCTGCCAATGCCAAGAGATTCCAATTCTTTTACGAGAGAAGCTTCTGTAAATCGTGCTGGCGGTTTGGTGAAATGCTGACGAGGAAGTAAATTAATAAGTGCAAGATTTTGACCTTCTGTTATGTTTGCTGGAAGAGATGAATTCGGAACTGCATCTTCGTCGCTTGTTCCATTTTCTTCTGCAATATCATCGTACACCTGAAGGAATCCACGAAACTTCGATACCTGATCAGTTGCACGAAACAGATAATCGCCACCGCTAACATCAACTGTAATCTGTTCGAACTCGGCTGGCGACATCTGACATGCCACAAAGCGATTCCATATCAACTCATACAACGCATACAAATCCTTATCAAGATATTTCTTCACTGATTTTGGCGTATGCTTCATTGAGGTTGGACGAATTGCTTCGTGAGCATCTTGCGATGCTTTCCCTTTTTTGAAAACACGCGGCTCTTTTGGTAAATACTCTTTTCCATAATTATTATAGATAAACTCCCTTGCTTCTGCTACAGCCGTTTCACTCAGCCTTGTCGAATCGGTTCGCATGTAAGTAATAAGTCCGGTTAATCCTTCTCCTCCAATTTCTACTCCTTCATAAAGTTTTTGTGCAAGGGACATTGTTCTCTTCGCGGAGAAACGTAACCGACGAGCGGCTTCCTGTTGCAATGTGCTGGTAATAAACGGCGGATAAGGATTCCGTTTAACCGTTTTTCGTGTTATGGAAGAGATAGAATATTGATGCTCTTGAATATCCGCAATGTATCCTTTTACAGTCGTTTCATCAGGAATCTTCGGATCATTGCCGGCAACTTTAACTAATTTAGCAAAAAAAGATTCATTCTTCGGCGTTTGAAATTCTCCAACGATCGACCAGTATTCTTCAGGAACAAAAGAGCGAATCGCCTCCTCACGCTCACAAATGAGTCGCAGTGCAACAGATTGTACACGACCTGCCGATAATCCATAGTACATCGTTTTCCAGATGAAAGGCGATACCTTGTAGCCCACGACCCGATCCATTGCCCGCCGCGCTTGTTGAGACATTACAAGGTGTTCGTCAATTTTCTTTGGTTTCTCCATTCCTTCATGAATGCCATGTTCGGTAATTTCATGGAAAAGAACACGCTTAATATTTTTGTTGACCGGTTGAATTTCTTCTGCAAGGTGTGCAGCAATTGCTTCGCCCTCTCGATCTGGGTCAGTTGCAATAAAAACTGCCTTTGCTTTCTTTGCATGATCTCGAAGCTTTTTGACGACCTCTTCTTTCCCTTTAATGGTTTCGTATGTTACTGCAAAATTATTATCAACATCGACGCTCAATTTACTTTTCGGAAGATTCTTGATGTGCCCAACTGACGCTTCAACAATGTAATCTTTACCAACGTACTTATTAATTGTTTTTGCTTTTGCTGGTGATTCGACGATAATTAGAGATTTTTCCATATTTTTACTTTTTAATGAATTGTATCATTCTGACCGAGTGAAAATTGTGAATCCTGCGCGCCTCCATCAAACAAGAGAGCGGCAACAAGTGTTTTTACTTCGTTAATTCCGACTGTCAAGAATCCGACAGTCATTGTCTGTTCAATAATCGCTTCAATATCATTGTTGGAAAGAAGCCCCAATTGATGACATTGAAGTAAATATCCATAGGCTTCTGGCTGTATTACCATTCGCTCTGCTTCATTCAATTGTCGAATGGATAGATCATTTGATTCTTCCTTAATCAAATTTTCTCGATCCGAAAGCATTTGCTCAAAAAGCCATGAAAAAGCAGCAGAAATTTCGGATTGAGTATAACCATCGCGTGTAAGCGAGGCTACATCAATATCAACAAGTCCCTTTGTTGTTTTGAGTTCATTAACCAAAAATACAATGATTTCTACGATTCGTTCGCCCATAGTTACTTTTTAATTAATTTCGCTAAATAATAGTCTTCTCTTTCTCGCATACGAGCACGTTCTATATTGGTTCCATCTTCATATCCTAATAAATGTAAAGCGCCATGGATAAGCAAGCGTTGCACTTCCCTTAGAAATGGTACGCCATACTCACAAGCCTGACGTCGTCCCGCATCTAAATTTATGTAGACTTCAGCACATTTACAAAACTCATCTGATAATGCAAATGATAGAACATCCGTACTATAGTTATGTTTCAAATATTTTTTATTGAGAGTTCGAATATGTTTATCATCTGTAAAGACGACAGAAATATCCGGAAAGTTTCGTACCCCTTCGCCACGAAATACCCGGCGCAGAATTGTTTCAACTTGCCCTTTGGGAAAACGCAAAAATGGATGTGTATATGAAACAACAATCAAAATCGCTTGCTCCGCTGTCGAGTTTTTACTGCCGTTGATTTCCGTTGCTTCCTCTCTTCCGGTAATATAGATTCAGTGAGAGATAGAGCAACGCTCGATAACATTACCTCAGGTCCAAACGTTGTAAAATCGCCTGAGAGTATTGTACGATCAACGTTTGCATACAAAGAGCATCCTCCTTCTCGTTCAATTGTCAAGCCAGAAATCTTTCCGTTTGACTCTCCAATGAACGTTACCTCCCCAAGGACATCGCTCATAACATATCCGGTACAAAAATGAAGCTGAAGATGAGCGGAAGGCGTATAGACAGAAATTAAATCACCACGACGGTTTCCTATTGGAATATTTGGGAAAATTTCCAACGATAATTTTCTCTGACTATTCTTTTCTCCAACTTCGATGCGGAAACAATCTGTCAATCGCTTCGGATTTGACTTCAGTATCTGTGATATTTTCTTTATATCGTTCGATGTTAACATAGTTTCAAGCCTGCTTGTTTACTAAATGCCCTTCGCCAATATACTTTTCATCTCTATGATTGTCAAGTTCTTTCACTTTAACCGCATTGACTCATAAAAAAACGAAAGTAATTTGAAAAAAGTCATTGCCTCATAATATATGTAACCATAAAGAAAGGATATAAAATGATGAGCGCAATCTCGAAACGAAAATATATTCAAATCATTGCAATCAGATAAAGAAATTTCATTTAATGTCAACAATGAGTTTTGTTTAAAAAATTTAACGCTAACCAAATGCGCGAGTATAGTAATCTTCTTTTTCATTTGTATGCAATCGCACAAGTCCTGCACGCACAAGTTGTACAAGTGAGCGCGAAGCTCTACGATGTGAGATGTTCAACAGGTTTGAAAACTCTTTTACGGTGATTCGCTCATGTTCATCCAGATACTCAAATAATCTACGTTCCGCATCTCCAATAGCAATTCTGAGAGGCTGTGCATCAGGACTTTCAGCTTCCAGAATCTTTACAACCTCTTTGCTCGCTTCTACCGTTTTATCGTTGACTCGAATATACACATTGGTACCAGTTTTTTTTTCTTCATCGCCATCAACAAAAAGAGCATGCGGCTTTTGAGCGCTTTCCTCAATTCGCACAACAAGCACATCTTTGCCTTTATATGGCACAACTTCAATGATTGGCTGAAGAGGCGGATCGCAAAAGTATGTCGCTGCTGTTTCAAGACGTTCTGTGTCTTCTTTTTCGCTTTCGATTCCGACAACAGATTTATCGTCATCAATCCCAAAGAGAATAATTCCGCCACGAGTGTTTGCAAAAGCAATCATTGTCTTTGCAATTTTTTGAGAAGTCGTCACTTTACGTTTGAACTCAAGTTCAAAGCCTTCGCCCTCTTCGAGCATCAGTTGGATATCCTTGAAATTCACAATCATTCTCCTTAATAGCCACGAGCTCTCATCCGATTCAAAATGAGCGTTGAACGTCGAAGAACATAGCGCGAATCCGAATTCGCCTTATAGCGACGTGGATTTGGAATGACGGCTGCAAGCCGAGCCGCTTCTTCCTTTGTAAGTTCTGATGCGGGTTTTCCGAAATAGTATCTAGAGGCAGCTTCAGCGCCATAGATTCCATTTCCCCACTCTATTACGTTCAAATATAACTCAAGAATTCTATGTTTGTTGAGCGCTCGTTCCATATACCACGTCAAAATCCACTCCTTCAATTTCCGTATCGGATTTTTCGACGATGAAAGATATAAATTTTTGACCAACTGTTGAGATATGGTGCTCGCGCCACGAACGGCTTTCCCTTCTTCAAAATCTCGTTCCAAGGATTCCTTAAATTCATACCAATCGAATCCTTCGTGGCTCCAGAATGTCCCATCTTCTGCAACGATAACCGCTTCACGCAAATCCTGAGAGATCACATTCAAAGGTACCCAGATCTGTTTTTTTTGAAACACTTTCCCTTCCTTCTTTGCTCGTTCTGCATGTTCGCGCATAAATGCTGTCTCTTTTGGATTTGATTTCCGAAGATCTCGAATATCGCCAAATGGTAGGAGAATAATTTCGAGACACAACCATATTCCAATAATAATGAAGACAACAGCAACTGGATGGGAACGTATCCACTTCCATAGAACTAATAATTTGCTCTTGCTCTCGACTAAACAAATCTGAGTTTTTTCAGTCGTGTCGCTACTCTGTTCTTCGATTTCCATTCTTCTTACAACTTTTGATGTTGATTACTATCAAGATAACTCTGCAGGAGAATTGCAGCAGCCATTTGATCTAACTTTCCACTCTTTTGATTCCGGTCCTTACGTTTTGTTCCCATTGTTAAGAGCGTTTGTTGCGCCATCACCGTCGTAAACCGTTCATCCCACTGAATCACTTGACAGCCGGTCTGTTCTTTCAGCTTATCGATAAAATCCTGTACTTCCTTCGCCTTTTGACCTTTCTCCCCTTTAAGATTATATGGCATCCCAACGACAAAAACCTCGACTGATTCTTCTTGTGCCAACATCAGAAGATTGCGGAACACATCATCATCACATTGAAAAGTCGTAAGCGGTCTCGCGGTAATATTCAACGGATCGCTGATAGCAACGCCAATACGTTGACTTCCATAATCTAAACCAAGGATACGCTTTGCCACGATGTGCTACCCGGAAAATCTTTCGACAGTTGAAACATTCGGAATTCGTTTTAGCTTTTCCATAATTCTCTTAAGATGTTCGACATCTTTTACATAGAGAATTATTTTCCCATCGAATACGCTCCCTTTCGAGTCCATAGTAACGCTCCGTATATTCGTATTTTGGTACGATGAAATAGCATGGGTAACATCGTTGAGGAGACCCAGTCGATCTTCACCAGAGATATGAATGCCCGCAATATAATCAGCTTCATCTGATTGGGGCCATGTAACTTCGACAATTCGAGCGCTCTCAGCAAGCCGAAGTGTTAAAATATTTTTACAATCTTTTCGATGAATTTTTATTCCCTCGCCTGTTGTGATAAAACCAATGATCTCATCGCCCGGAATAGGATTACAGCATTTTGCATGTTGGTAGAGGAAATGATCTTTCTCCCCCGAAACCGAAATTCCACTGACAATATCTCGAGCAGTGGTTACAAATTTTGTAAAAAGATTTCCATCTTCACTTTTATCCTCAGTAATAACCTTGTCTGTTGATGGAGCAAGCTGAATAACAAATTCTTCAAGGAGTGTATCGACATCTACTTTTTCTTCCGCAATAGCCGCAAAAAAGAGTTGACGGTCAGCAAAATGAAGCGAGCGAATGAATTTATCGAGGTCATCATTGCTATAATGCATCTTACGACGCTTGGTTCTTTTCTCCCAAATTTCTTTTCCTTCATCGGCCTTTTTGCGAATTTCTTCACGAATAAATCGCCTGAGATGAGCTTTTGCTTTATGAGATACAACAAACTGTTCCCAATCGGGATTTGGTTTTTGATTCTTCGACGTAATAATCTCAATCTGATCGCCGCTCCGAAGTAACGTATTAAGCGGAACAATCCGTCCGTTCACTTTTGCTCCAATACAATGATAACCAATGTTCGAGTGAATTTCGAAAGCAAAATCAACTGGCGTTGCACCGCGCGGCAGTATCTTCAATTCCCCTTTCGGCGTAAATACATAAATTTCATCTTGATACAAATTGAGTTTGAAGCTTTCAAGCAAATCTTTCGGGTTGGAACTCTCTCTTTGCTCAAAAATTTCTCTGACCCAGGTAATCCAATTCTCCAACTCCTTATCCAGAACGGTTTTACTCTCCTTATACATCCAGTGAGCTGCAACCCCCTTCTCTGCCACTTCATGCATGGCTCGAGTACGAATTTGAACTTCGACCTTTCGACCACCGGGGCCGATCACCGTTGTGTGAATTGACTGATAACCATTTTGTTTTGGGACAGAAATATAATCCTTAAATCGCTCAGGAATTGGTTTATAAATTTCAGTTACAATTCCATAAACGAGGAAACAGTCATTGTTGTTATCTGTATCGAGGATAATTCGCACTGCAAAGAGATCGTATATTTCCTCAAGCGGCTTTCCACGTTTTTCCATTTTATTATAAATGCTGTAAATATGCTTCGGGCGCCCTTCGATGGTGTACTTTAATCCTGATGCTTTCAATTGCTTTTCTATTCCATCGACAAAACGCTGAATGTACGCCTCACGTTCATGGCGCTTTGCACGAATTTGCCGTGCGATGTGTTCATACTCTTCATGATTGAGGTATTTAAAAGCCAGGTCTTCCAGTTCCCACTTAATGCGAGCAAGTCCAAATCGATGTGCAAATGGCGCATAAATTTCAAGAGTTTCTTTTGCCAATCGTTGCTGACGCTCGTACGAAAGATATTGGAGCGTGCGCATGTTATGGAGACGATCTGCAAATTTAATGAGCATCACGCGAATATCATTTACCATCGATAAAAGAAGCTTTCGATAGCTTTCTGCTTCGGTAATTTCATGACTCTCAAAAATATCGCTAATCTTTGTTGCACCATCGACAATATTTGCAATAACGTCGCCAAATTCTTCGCGAATATCCTTCAATTCAAACTCGGTATCTTCAACAACATCATGCAACAATGCGCTTGCAACAGAAATATCATCGAGAGGAATTTCCCTTGCAACGATCATTGCAACTTCGTACGGATGATGGAAGTACGGTTCTCCCGATGCACGGAGATTATTCTTATGCGCTTCCACGCTTAACGCAAAAGCCCGTCGAATCAAATCTTCATCGACAGAACGAAGATTCTTCCGACATTCAGCAAGAAGATCATCTAAATACTTGTGATTCTGTGTACTCAACGATATTGATGTTTCAATCATTGACTATCGACTCTTTCTTTTTTCTTATTCTAAAATAATATAGAGTTTCTATTCCGAATGTCAAGAAAGTTAAAAAACTTTACTGCACAAGCTTGTATAGAACGGCTCAAAATCATATCTTAGGAATATGAAACGACTATCTAATGAAGAACGATTAAGGCAATTAGCTGAGGATTTCTTCGATGTGAAGAATGATCCCCAGCAGTTGCAGGTAAATGATGAAGTACTGCAAAAATTAAGGCAAATTCATCCACTTTGTATATGTGAAGAACATACAAATGATGGACCAATTGCATGGACACTGGTTATGCCAACAACTCATACATTGATGACGCAATTCTTGAATAAAGAAATAAGCGAGAACGAACTTTTCCAGCTAAATCCTTTTCCGTATCCCTATGATGCTCTCTATCTTTGCTCTGCCCTTGTTCTTCCCGAATATCAGAGACAGGGAATTGCAAAACGAATGCTCATAAATTCAGTTTCTGGCATTCGCAAAGATTATCCAATTCAATCTCTATTTCTCTGGCCCTTCAGCGAAGGCGGAGACAAACTTGCAGAATCCGTTGCTCGCACCTGCGGCTTGCCATTGTTCAGGCGAAAAGAGTAAAGCGGCTATCGTTTCAGACAGCCGCTTTTTGTCAGGATTACTTCCCAAGTACAAATTTTTTGTATCGAGCGTTGATGCGTTCCCAATGAAGATTGGACATGAAATTATCGATGTACTTCGCTCTTCCTGGACCATCTTTATGATAGTATGCATGCTCGAATACATCCAGCGCTATTAACGGAATTCCACCCCAAATTGCTCCGTATTGATGCTCATCGACAAGAACATTCAGTAGCCGCTCTGAATAGAGTTTATCGAAGACAAGCAAACCCCAACCGCTCAGTTTGGCAGAGACTGCCGTAGCTTTAAAGTCCGCTTTCCATGCATCAAAAGATCCAAACTCTTTTTCTATCGCAGCCTTAATTTCTGGACCTTTCGAGGGATCGCCATCTCCACCAAGTACTTCCCAATAAATATCATGCAATAACGCTCCAGAGTGATTCCACGTCAATCGTCGTTTCAGTTCTCCAATTTGACTATAATTTCCATTTGCGGTGGAACGATCTGCTGTTTCGAGACCCTTCTCAATCGTGTTGAGGGCTGTTACATAGCCTTTGTGATGAGTATTGTAGTGCCAATCCGTAGTTTCCGGACTTGCTACATTTGCTAAGAGTTTCTTCGCCTCTTCATCAGAATATGGACGCGGTTTGAACTTCCATTCGTATGCCATAGTTATTCTCCTTATAATATTGTTATATGTTTAATTGTCAATTCCACCTAAAAACCAAAATTTAAAATCAATCGAGCTGTCTCTGACATCATTCCTGGATTCCAAGGCGGATCAAAAACGAGATCAACGACTACATTCTTCACGCCAGGAATGTGTTGAATTCTCCTTTTAACATCTGCTGCTATCAGAGGTCCCATTCCGCAGCCGGGCGCAGTTAGCGTCATTCGAACATAGACATTGGCTTCGCCTGGATTTTCTTCTTCTACTTTCACTTCGTAAACTAAACCAAGGTCAACAATGTTTACAGGAATTTCCGGATCATAGCAATCACGCAATACATTCCAAACCTGCTCTTCGCTTACTTTAGAAATTTCATCTATCGTGTTGGAAGAATTATCATCCTGTGTCTGCTTATTCATTATTTCATCCATATCAACTCACCTATTCCTAATGGCAACAATCTTCTCCATCTCCACAATTACATCCTTCATCATTTGGATTCTGGAAATAGAAACCTGTACCTTCTGGCCCTTCTGCAAAGCTTAATATGGAACCAGCAAGAAATTGATAACTTTGCTCATCAATGTAAACTGTCAGTCCTTCAAGTTGAAGGATTCGATCGATTTCCGGCCTACTTTTATCGAATCCAAGGATATAGGATACCCCGCAACAACTGCTCGACTCAATTCCAATGCGTAATCCTAAATCATCGGGAACGTTTTGTTCCTTCCGAAGGCGAAGTATCTCTTCGACTGCTTCCGGTGTGATTGTAATTTCATTGTTCGCTTGTTCTGTCATTGGATTCTCTCCATTTAATTATTATAACAAATGTGAATTAAAAAAGATTCCCTACTCTGTTGAAACTGCCTTGCTTTCATTTTCTAGAATGCTCTTCATTGTGTGCCATGGTAATATTGCGCATTTCACTCGCGCAGGATATGCGCTCACACCAGAAAACGCCGCTAACCTTTCAAGCTCTTCCAAAATATCTGCTTCGTTTTTTTCACCTCGAACCAATTGATGGAAAACCTCGAATATCTTTTCGGCTTCCTCTATTGTTTTCCCTTTGAGTACGCTCGTCATAACAGATGCCGATGCCTTCGATATTGCACATCCCGAGCCATGGAATGAAATATCTTCGATAACATTACCATTCATTTTTAAGTAGATGGTGTAACGATCTCCACAGAGTGGATTATAACCTTCAAGGGAACGATCGGGATGATCCATAACTCTGAAATTCCGTGGATTGCGATTATGATCTAAGATAATTTCCTGATAGAGTGAAGTGAGATCAGACATGGAATATCTCCTTTACTTTCCGAAGTCCTCGAATTAAAGCATCTAATTCTTCCGTTGTGTTATAGAATGCAAACGATGCTCGTGCTGTCGCAGGTACTCCAAATCGTTCCATTACAGGTTGCGCACAGTGATGTCCGGTGCGTATTGCAATTCCTTCTTCGTCGAGGATTGTACCAATATCGTGAGGATGAACGCCATCCATGACAAATGAAAGAACTCCGGACTTTTTGCGAGCTGTACCAAGAATGCGAACGCCATCCATTGATTGCAATTGTTCTGTGGCATAACGCAAAAGTTCTGCCTCATAATCAATGATATTTTCCCAGGGAAGTGAACTGATGTATTTCAAAGCGGCATGCATTCCAATAACTCCCGCAATGTTTGGCGTTCCCGCTTCGAATTTAAAAGGAAGATCGTTGAAGATGGTTTTTTCGAACGTTACAGAACGGATCATATCACCGCCGCTTTGATAAGGCGGCATCAATTCAAGGTAGCGTTCTTTTCCATAAAGTATTCCGATACCTGTTGGACCAAATATTTTATGCGCCGAAAAAACATAGAAATCTGCATCGAGAGCTTGAACATCAACTCGGAAGTGCGGCATATACTGCGCTCCATCAATGAGCACAGGAATTCCCATTCGATGCGCAATCTCTATCATCTCTTTTACAGGATTGACAGTGCCAAGCGCATTCGATACATGCGTGATGGCAACAAGTCTCGTTTTTTCTGTAAGCAGTTTTTCATACTCATCGAGCAGCACATCGCCCTTATCATCGATTGGAACAACTTTCAGGCAAGCTGATTTTTCCTCGCACAGTAACTGCCACGGGACAATATTGGAATGGTGCTCGAGAGTCGTAATTACAATTTCATCCCCTTCGTGAAGAAATGTTCGACCAAACGAAGCAGCGACAAGGTTAATTCCCTCTGTTGTACCACGAGTAAAAATAATTTCGTGCAATGATGCAGCGTTGATATACTGTCGAACAAATTCACGCGCCTGCTCATACTTTTGCGTCGCAATTTCACTGAGCGCATGCACTCCTCGATGAACGTTCGAATTTTCAGACGTGTAGAATTGCTCAAGAGCTCCGATAACAACGTTTGGCTTTTGTGTGGTTGCTGCGTTATCGAGATATACTAACGGTTTATCGTGTACACGTTTTGAAAGAATTGGAAAATCTTTACGCACACGTTCGACTGAATAAACTTCCTGTACATCTTTTGTCTTTAAATCCATCGCTTGCTTTCTACTTTTGATTCAACTTGCTATTTAACTCAAGCTCGATCATCGAGCGAAGTTGTTCATGATGAATACCATCGAGCGATTCACTCGCAAAAGCGAATGTCAAAATATTTTTTGCCGTTCTTTCATCGATGCCGCGACTTCGCAAATAGAACACCTGTTCTTCATCGAGTTGGCCAATTGCAGCGCCGTGAGTGCATTTTACATCATCGGCAAAAATCTCTAATTGCGGCTTTGAATTCATCACCGCATCATCCGAAAGAAGAAGCGTTCTGTTCGTCTGCTTTGCGTCAGTTTTTTGAGCAAGTTTGCGCACCAATATCTTGCCATTAAACACTCCATGCGCTCTCCCATCCAAAATTGTTTTGTAGACTTGAACGCTTGTGCATTGCGGCGCTCCATGTTCGACTGCGGTGTGGTGATCGATCAACTGTGAATCGGTGCCAACAGAAACGCCATTGAGTTGACATTCACACTGTGGCGCTCGAAGCGAGATAGAAAAATCGTTGCGCACGATGGCGCCACTCAGCACAACATCGTTCGATAAAAACTTACTGCCGCTATTTTGATACACACTCGTAGAGTTTAGATGATAACCTGAAGCGCCTTCGAGCGTTACTCTGGAATATTCGAGCTGAGCTTCCGAGCCAAGGGCAATTTCATTCACAACATTTGAAAAATATTCATCCGTAGAATCCGAAATGTGAAACTCTATAAGTATACTTAACGAATTCTCTCCCATCACATACAAATTGCGCGGGGAAAATGTCATTGGATTATCTCTTTGAGTGGAAATTATTAGAACTTGAATTGGCGCTTCAACTTTCAAAGCTGGCGGCACATAGAGGAAAATTCCATCTTGATAAAAGGCAGCATTCAACGCCGTAAATCCGTTCTTTTCAGCGGGAACATATTTACCAAAATGATTCAAGAGTTGCGGAACTTCGCTTTTCAATGCACGAGCAAAGCTTCCTGCAATCACGCCATCAGGAATATTGCTTACATCGGATAGAGCGTCTGAATAAAATCCATCCACGACAACTAAACGAATGGCATTTTGCAAAATGAATCGTTTATCTATTTGAATTCGCGCATCTACAGGTTGCGAAAGAGCAGGCAAAAAATGCTGATTTATAACTGGCTGAATATTTGTGAATCGCCATTCTTCATCGCGACGTTGCGGAAAGCCGATGTCGGAAAATTTTTGAATTGCCTGCTTCCGCATTCTATGATACGAAGTATTTCGTTCGCCGTTCAACTTGTCTTCATACTGCTTGAACCGATCGACATACCACTGCAAAACAGAATTCTGTGCTACATCCACCATACAATCCTCACAATGAATTTTCTTCGACTTCTTCACGTACCCAGTCGTAGCCCTTCTTTTCGAGCTCCAGCGCAAGTTCCTTCCCGCCAGATTTTACAATGCGGCCATCTACAAGTACATGCACAAAATTAGGAACAATGTAATTCAAGATTCGTTGATAATGCGTAATGATGACAAAAGCATTATCCAAACGGCGAAGAGCATTAACGCCATCGGAAACAATTCGCAGTGCGTCAATATCCAGTCCAGAATCAGTTTCATCAAGAATTGCAAGCGTTGGCTCGAGTACTGCCATATGGAAAATTTCGTTTCTCTTCTTTTCACCGCCTGAAAAACCATCATTCACAGGACGATTGAGAAAACTTTCATCCAAATTGACAGTCTTCAATTTCGATTTTACGAGTTTTAGAAAATCGACAGCATCGAGCTCATCTAATCCTTTATGTTTACGAATTGCGTTCAACGCCGCTTTCAAAAAGTATAAATTATTGACGCCAGGAATATCCACAGGATATTGAAAAGCAAGGAAGAGTCCTTCCCGCGCTCGTTCTTCAGGCAACATTTGAAGCAAATCTTTTCCTTTGTAGAAAATTTCGCCTTGCGTAACTGCATACGCATCACGGCCAGCTAACACTCCAGCAAGAGTACTTTTGCCTGAGCCATTTGGTCCCATAATAGCATGGACTTCCCCCACATCGACGCTAAGGTTTATCCCGCGCAATATTTCATTTCCTTCTACTTCAACATGCAAATTTTTGATCTCCAATAATTTCATTATCAATTCCTTTCCTGTGCTTCATTCATTCTTTATCCAATGCTTCCTTCCAGACTAACGTTGAGCAATCTTTGGGCTTCCACAGCAAACTCCATCGGTAATTCCCGAAAGACTTCTTTACAGAAACCATTCACAATGAGATTGATAGCATCTTCCGTCGAGATGCCGCGTTGCTTACAGTAAAAAATTTGATCGTCGCCAATTTTTGACGTGGTGGCTTCGTGTTCCACTTGAGCCGTTGTGTTCCGAACTTCAATATATGGAAACGTATGCGCGCCACATTGATCGCCAATCAAGAGCGAATCGCACTGTGAATAATTACGCGCATTGATTGCGTTCTTTTTAACTTCAACCAATCCTCTGTAAGAATTTTGGCCTTTCCCTGCAGAAATTCCTTTCGAGACGATCGTGCTTCTGGTATTCTTTCCGATGTGAATCATCTTCGTCCCAGTGTCAGCTTGCTGATAATTATTCACGACTGCCACAGAGTAAAATTCACCAACAGAATTATCACCTACCAGAAGAACGCTGGGATATTTCCATGTGATTGCTGAGCCTGTTTCAACTTGAGTCCACGAAATTTTCGAATTTGCACCCGCGCACTTCCCTCGTTTCGTAACGAAGTTATAAATTCCGCCTCTTCCTTCCTTATCGCCCGGATACCAGTTTTGAACTGTCGAATATTTAACCTGCGCATTTTCCAGAGCAACAATCTCAACAACCGCCGCGTGTAATTGATTCGAATCCCGAATTGGCGCCGTGCATCCTTCGAGGTAACTGACATAAGCTCCCTCTTCCGCAACGATAAGCGTTCGCTCGAATTGTCCAGTATCGGCAGCATTGATGCGAAAATACGTCGATAGTTCCATTGGACAATGAACGCCTCGTGGAATAAAGCAAAACGAGCCATCGCTAAAAACAGCAGAGTTGAGCGCTGAAAAGAAATTATCGTTCGGCGGAACAACCGAACCAAGATATTTCCGAACAAGCTCGGGATGCTCACGAACCGCTTCCGAAAAAGAGCAAAAGATAATTCCCATCTCTTTCAATTTTTCCTTAAATGTCGTTGCGACAGAAACGCTATCGAATACCGCATCGACTGCAACGCCAGACAACCATTCCTGCTCCTTCAACGGAATTCCTAATTTCTCATAAGTACGAAGCAATTCAGGATCGACTTCGTCCAGACTCTTGGGGCGAACTTTTTGTTTCGGCGCTGAGTAATACGAAATTGTCTGATAATCAATCGGCTGATACTTTACATTCGCCCAATGTGGTTCTTCCATTGTCTTCCACGCTCGATAGGATTTCAATCGCCATTCCAGCAACCATTCAGGCTCTTCCTTCTTTGCAGAAATCCTCCGAATGATGTCCTCGCTCAATCCCGGCGGAATCGTATCGGACTCGATTTGAGTTACAAAACCATACTTGTAATCTTGCGTTGCAAGCATTTCAACATTTTCTTCGTCGCTCATTCTTCTTTTCCTTTAACACCTCAAATAATTTCTGATAACATTATTTTTTCCAAAACGTCTGTAATCGAGCGTTGAACTTTTTCCATTGGCTCTCGAATCGAACATCGTTCATAGCAAGAGCATGAACTAACCTGGCTTCCTGCACAATTTGTAATCGACGGTTTTTCATCTTCGATAACATCGATAACATCCGCTATTGCTATTTCATCTGGCTTACGAAAAAGCGAATATCCACCGCGCATTCCTTGCGTTGAAGATAGTATTCCGGCTTTCGACAATTTCTGCAATACTTTTGCAAGTAAATCGAACGGAATGTCGTACGACTCGGCAATTTCCTTTGCAGTAAAGACACAACCATACGGTTGCACCGCCATGTGTCGAAGCGCTATTAAACCATATTCAACTTTTTTCGAAAACTGAAGCATAAATACGACCAAAAAAGTCCGATATTAGACCAAAAAAATTCCTCAGTTTATTTTTCTACAACTCAATATGAATGTTTTTTCCTGCAATTCAAACAGTCCTTTTCTTTTATGATAGAACATACAACGATAGAAATTAGTTCCAAGCTCGATAGCATAACTATAATTCTCTGCATTCATA
The DNA here is from genome assembly GCA_035390885.1 of Bacteroidota bacterium. GTDB lineage: Bacteria > Bacteroidota > Ignavibacteria > UBA10030 > UBA10030 > JAOAFT01. Next base: position 18,370 of record DAOOUW010000032.1, read on the forward strand.
AAGAATGGAAAAAAAGAACACAGAAACGCATCAATTTACCGCAGAAGTAGTGCATTTCCAATAATTTGTTTTACGTTGTTACAAATTTTTTCGAGCGATGATGGTTCTGGTTGACGCGCCCACTGACGGAGTACATTTTGAAGCCCGCCGGTAATAAAATCACGGAAGATTTTTATATCGATACCAGCATTGAAACGGCGCTTCCGAACTCCTTCTTTATATACTTCTTCAGTCAGATTCATAAACTCATCGAAATGTTTCGATAGATTCCCGCGTTTTTTCTCTAGAAGGTACTGTTGCTCATTAACAAAAACCACTGCAAGTGAAGAATCGTTCATAAACATTTTAAACAAACGTTCAATGATAGCGTCGATTTTTTGTAAAGGATCAAGATCAGCGCTTTTTACAATGTCGCGAAGAGCTTGAGAATATTCACGCCACAAGCGATCAAATATCGTGAGTAAAATTGCTTCCTTATTTTCGAAATAGAGATACACGCTTCCGGTTGCAATGCCAGCCATTTCTGCAATAGTTGTAACTTTTGAGTTATGATATCCATTTTGAGCGAAAACTTTTACTGCAGCATCTAATATTGCTTCTTCTTTGTTTCCTATTTTCTTTCTCATTGTATTTATTTCCTTTCCCATTGAAACGACAACTCATATTAAACAAGAAAAGTACAGAATGCAAGATTGATAGGTTCGTAACTAAACAAACTCTTTACTTCAAATTCGCTTTTACAGAGAGTATGTGATACAAAATAAAAAAATATTTTGAGATAGAATAATCTACTGAATGATTGTCGTTTTAATAAATTGGCGTACCGAAATAGCGCTTCCAAATAGTCCTAAAAGACAACCGACGCAAACAATAATTCCATAGTAATACGGCTGGACACGAATCAATTCAGCCATTTGCAATGTTAATGCTCGCTCAAGATACGTAATAACGCCATAGAGAATTGCGGTGGCAATAATTCCGCCGAGAAGTCCCTGCAAAAAACCTTCTATTAAAAACGGCGTTCGGATAAATCTCCGCGTTGCGCCGATAAGTTTCATCGTACGAATGATGTCTCGTTTTGCATAGATCGCAAGTCGGATTGTATTTGCAACCAGCAACAGCGCAGAGAGAGCTACGAAAATTCCAATTCCGAATAGCATCCAAAGGTATCCACGGGCGCGCTGATCGATCAACTCAAGCAATTGCTTTCTATAAATTACGTCGTCGATCCCTTTCAGGGCTTTTATCTGATAATAAATTTCATAGACTCGTTGTGTAGTTTTATATCCATCCTTTAAATAGATTTTGAAGGAAGCTGGAAGTGGATTGAAATTAAGAATTTTGTAAATATCTTCGCCAAACTCTTCGTAAAAGATTTTTGCCGCATCTTCTTTAGAAACGAACCGTACTTCCTGAACGCCTTCAATCCCTTCGATAATTTTCTTTATCCGTGCTATATCGTCGTCAGATGTTTGATCGACAAGAAAGGCTTCAAGCTCGACCTTATTGCGAAGTTCCTTCACAATCGCTTCGGCATTGATGAAGAGAATCGCAAAGAGGCTGAGCAAAAGCAGTGAAATACAAATAGTAATGACTGCTGCCGTTGACGAGAGTTTTGCTCGTGTAAAACCTGAAAAACCTTCTTTCAGCACATATCGAAGTTGCATTTTTTCTCCTGCCTACTTCTTATCGCGATGTGGTTGATAGCTTCCTAGAATTTTCACAAAGGCGCTAACCTCTTCTAAATTTCTAATAGCTTCCGTCAAAGGAGAACTGTCGGCTCTTCCTTGAACATCCAGATAGAACAAGTACTGCCACGGCTTTCCACGATAGGGTCGAGATTCGATCTTCAGCAAATTGATATCTCGCAACGCAAAAACAGCCAGCGCCTTAAATAACGCTCCTGGGATATCTTTCACAGCAAAAACAAGCGACGTTTTCCCGTCCTGCTCGGGGAGCTTTTGCTTCCTTGACAACACAATAAATCGGGTAAAATTCTGATGATCGCTCTCAACATTCCTTTTCAGAATATGGAGACCATATTTTTTCGCTGCAAAAGCGCTTGCGATAGCCGCAGCGTCACGTCGTTTTTCATCTTTAATTAGCTTAGCAGCCGCCGCTGTATCGTGAAATGCTTCGATACGAACATCGGGTAGTGTACTCAAGAACGATTCACATTGACCAAGAGCCTGCACTTGAGAATAAATAGTTTTGATATCCTTCATTCGAATGCCAGGGAGAGCCATCAGTTGCATTTCGATACGAAGTTTAACTTCGCCGACAATAAACAGCGGATGCTTCAACAACAAATCATAAACCTGATGGATGCTTCCATAAACTGAATTTTCAATTGGCACAATAGCAAATGCATTTTTATGTTTTTCTGCAAACGAAAAAGCATCGCCAAATGTTGGCTGCGGCTGTGGAATTGCCTTCGATCCAAAAAAAGTACGCACAGCTTGCTCGCTAAAAGCGCCTGGTTCGCCTTGATATGCAGCTAAATTTTTTTTCATCTTTCTTATTTCTCTCAATAGTTCGATTCATCTCTCCACTGAACAATTTTCCACGGTTCGGTACTCGTAGATCTGCTCAATTGCAAAGCAGCGTACCCTTCAGCGCGAATTACATCGCTCGGATTAAATGTTACCGTGAGCGTAAAGCTTCGGCTTATATTCATTGCCGTATTGGCTGAGTCAACTGAAATATCTTTTATTTGATTCCATACAACATCGAGACGTTGTACATTTTGAAAAAGCTGGTACGTAATGCGCATTTCTTCATCTCTTCCCCACGATACTTCCATTCCTCTATCATAATCAGTGTAACAGAATCTAAAATTACCCGCCAGTAATTTTGAATATACAGTGGTGTCGCGAAATGTATATGCATATTTAATATTCTCAAAAACGCCTTCGTATGTACGGGCATCGGAGAGCAACGAACTCGATTCATCGATGCTTTCGTCGAACGCCGGGGCAAATGGATTGCATCCACTGAATACAACCGCTAATAACAATCCCCATAGTTGAGTTCGCTTTGACATAACAACTTTATTGACTGTTGGTTGCTTTTACATAACTCCATGATCTTTTCCCGCTCTTCATATCATCGTAATCATCCCATTTTTTTATCGCCCATAGTTGTGATGAGAGAGTTTCTAATTCAAATTTTGAGGCGCCTTTTGCTGTATCGCCGTTTGGTAATCCAGTAATTGAATATTGAGCTTCGACAGTAGTCGATGAACTTGTTCGCGATGTTTCTAATAATTGCGTCCAGACAAGAACCGTACTGTATTTACTGCAGAGCTTCGTAAAATATTGTCCTTCATTGTCTTTCGACCAATTAAGAAAAATAGAAGAATATTCTGAGCTTGCCTGCGAGCTTGGAGTAAACTGAAATCCATCATCAACGAAAGAACGCAAATAATTAACTTCATTCTTATCGGAAAAAGCATTTTTCATGTTCTCAAAAACAATCGAAGGTTCAGTCGGTGGAACGTACTGTGCACTGCTTTGTTCTGGTTCTTCGGGATTTCTTGTCCGAAATAAATCGCATCCTTCACAATAGAAGACAAGAACTCCAATAACCGATATGAACACAATTTTACAATAAGATACGGCCTTCGAGAGCTCGTGACAAAGTCGCTTCATCGGCAAATTCCAAATCGGAACCAACTGGTAATCCTCGTGCAATTCGTGTAACTTTAATGCCAAATGGTTTTAGTAATTTCGAGAGATAGAGCGTTGTTGCTTCACCTTCGACATTTGGATTCAATGCAAGAATAATTTCTTCGACAGAGGACTCTGATAGACGGTGAAGTAATTCTTTTATTTTTAAATCATCCGGACCTATTCCATCTAACGGTGAAAGAGCGCCGCCAAGAACATGGTATAATCCATGGAAATCATTTGTCTTTTCGATGGCAAGTACATCATTCGGTTCTTCAACAACGCAAATAAGCGCACGATCACGTTTGGCATCGGCGCAAATTGGACAAGGATCCGTTTCGGTGATATTCGAACATACTGAACAATAATGGATTTTTTCTTTTACTGTAAGTAAAGCATTTGCAAGAGCTTCGACTTCTTCCTGCGGCATTTTGAGCACATAAAAAGCAAGCCTGTGAGCTGTTTTTCTGCCGATTCCAGGTAATTGTGCAAAATGTTCAGCAAGTTGTTCAAGAGATTCTGCTGTAAAAATCATAGGAGTTACATACCGGGAATTTTGAGTCCAGGAATATTTGGCAACATACCACCAGTTACTTTCTGCATTTCTTCCTGCGCCAACGCAGATGCTTTTTCTAATGCCTGATTCACTGCGGCAGTTACTAAATCTTCCAGCATATCCTTTTCATCAGGAGAAATCACTTCTTTTTCGATTTCTATTTTCAAGATTTGTTGTTTTCCATTTGCAGTAACCCGAACCATTCCACCACCAGCTTCAGCAGTAACTGTTTGATTTCCCAATTCAGCCTGCACTTGCTCCATGCGCTCCTGCATCTTTTGAACCTGCTTAAGCATTTGCTGCATGTTTGGCATACCACCTTTCATCATAGCATCTCCGTTGTTATGTTGGTTATAATTTATTTTTTAGAATATAGTCTGATTTGAAAGGAAAGTCAAACCACGAACGAATGCGTAACTAAACCGAAATTACAGAATTGAAACTTGAAAAAGGATGTTGCCTCGATACGCCTGACAGCCGAAATCTTATGGGTGGCTGAGGTGAGCAATAGCTTTATTCCAAATTATACATTAGAAATCTATGAAGGCTGTTGCCTCGATACGCCTTTCGGCACCTCGGCAACCGATTCAATTGAGGCGGAAAGACGGTGGCTGAGTATCAAAGCCACCGTCTTGAGTTTTGCTATTCCTTACTTCACCAGCAGTAACTTTTTGACTGCTGTATAACTTCCGGCTTCTAATTTGTAAAAATAGACTCCACTCGAGAACATCGTTCTGTTGAACTCCGCTTCGCTTCGTGTCCATTGATGATTTCCTTGCTCTAAACTACATACCTGTCTCATTCCTATCAGGGGGCAATATATAGGTATATCGAAAAAATCATGTTTTGAATTCGTACTTTCAAGAGAACAGAGCAAACACTCCGTTAAATTACCTCATCTTTCAGCGTTCCATTTTCTAAAATATAATCTGAAATAAATTACCTAATAAACACAAAGTTTAAGAAGACATCATTATTCTGTACAATCGAGCTTCACCAATTATTTTTTACATTGATTCTTTTTTCAATTGAATGAGCATAGATTATCGAATCAGCAACATTTTTTTCGTAGCTACTAATTCTGAATTTACCCGTAATGTATAGAAGTATACTCCTGATGCATAAGAAGACGCATCGAACTCAACTGAATATTGACCGGGAATTTGCTCTCTGTTCACCAGAGTTTTTATTTCACGACCAAGGACATCATATACTGCCAATGTAACGAAGCTTGCTGTTTTGACAGAATAACAAATCTTTGTCAATGGATTGAAAGGATTGGGAAAATTCTGTTCAAGTTTAACATTTCCAGGAATATTAGTAGATGCAATGTACGATGGTTTTTCTCCAACTAAAGAATAACTGATGCCGTCATACCAGGTTCTGTTAACATCACCTTTTAACGTCGTTGTCCCAACCTGTACAGCAGAATCATCAACAAAGACATCAAACGTCATTGAAGCGCCTACATTGATTCTACCAAGATAAGCCTCATAGAGAAACCGATTCGGTTCTGCAATTATAGGCTCAACGTTATACTCGCTGCTATCGATGCTTCGACTTG